>JAZNST010000015.1:0-8103 GCA_045591405.1 Ruminiclostridium sp. | reverse complement strand
CCGCCGCCGAAGGCGGCGGGAGGCTGCGCCTCGCCTTCGAAAAGTGTCAGCTGTGATTCGGGCGACGAGAGTGTAGCGTATATAAAAAAGCTCCTCTCGCTCCTTTGAAAAACAAAAAAGCCTGCCCACAGGAAGCGCCCTGTGAGTAGGCTTTTGCTATGTAGAAAAATCAGAGGAAAAACCCCTTCAGCATTGTTAACGGTTATTCCTTCGTAAGCTTGGCGAAATTCGCCATAAGCTTTTTCGTTCCGACCTTGTCAAATACTATCTCAACAAGCTGGTCGTTCGCCATTTTGGTAACGGAAATGACGGTACCGCTACCGAACGCCTTGTGGAAAACTCTTTCGCCTATGCTGAGAGCTTCGGCGGCAGGAGCTGACGAACCGACGGTTTTACGCTGTTCTTGCTGTTGGAGATAGCCGGAAGCTTTTTTCGTGGAAGTTGTGGCTGAGAAGCCGACCGAGGCAGTGTGGTTTTGAAACTCAAGGTATTTTTCGGGGATTTCCGCCACGAATCTTGAAACCTTGTTACGCTGAGTCTGACCGTAAAGCAGTCGTTCCTTGGCGTGAGTTATGTAGAGCTGTTTTTTCGCTCTTGTGATTGCAACGTAAGCAAGCCTTCGTTCCTCCTCGACTTCGGACGGGTCAAATGCTGCCCTGAATGACGGAAAGAGGTTTTCTTCTGCTCCGACAAGGAAAACCGTGTTGAACTCAAGGCCCTTTGCTCCGTGCATTGTCATAAGAACAACCTTATCGTCGTCCTCGTTGTAGCTATCAAGGTCAGTTATGAGCGCAACCTGCTCAAGGTAGTCAGAAAGCGTTGAGGACGGATTTTCGTCAAGGAAGTTGATAATTCCCGATTTAAGTTCCTTGATATTTTCAAGCCTTCCAAGCCCCTCGTCGCCCTCTTTTTTAAGAGCAACCTCATAGCCTGTAAGCGAGAGAATATCGTCAACAAGAGAATCAAGCGAAGACGAATCCTCAGCTCTTGACATAAGCTCTCTGAACACTTGTCCAAGCTCCATAAGCGAGGATGCTTTTCTTGAAAGCCCCGCAAATTCGTCCGCCCTTTCAAGAACCTCAACAGGACTCAGTCCCAACATATCGGAAACCTCGATAATCGTCGCCTGAGTAGCGTCGCCGATTCCTCTTTTAGGCTCGTTTATGATTCTTTTGAATCTTACGGTGTCAAAGGGGTTATTGATAACGCTCATATAAGCGAGAATATCCTTGATTTCTTTTCGCTCGTAGAACTTTGTACCGCCGAAAATTCGATAGGGGATAGCCTGACGGCTCAGCGCAAGCTCTATCGTTCTTGACTGAGAGTTGGTTCTGTAAAGCACGACGTTGTCCTTCCATTCGCCGCCAAGCTCTCGTTTTCTCATCACTGTGTCCGCTACAAAGGTAGCTTCGAGCTGTTCGTTTGCAAACAAGTGAAGCGCAATTTTTTCTCCCTCGCCCATATCCGACCAGAGATTCTTTCCTTTACGCTGAGTGTTGTTGCTTATAACAGCGTTAGCGGCGTTAAGAATAGTCTGAGTCGAACGGTAATTCTGCTCAAGCTTTACTACACGGGCTTGAAACTGCTTTTCAAACGACAGAATATTTTCAATCGTAGCGCCTCTGAAGCGGTAAATCGACTGGTCCTCGTCGCCTACAACGCAGAGATTTCCGCTTTTTTGTGCAAGAAGCGACACAAGTCTGTACTGAGCGCCGTTAGTGTCCTGATACTCGTCAACCATTACGAAGTCGAATCTCTCCTGCCAGTATTGAAGAACGTCGGGAGAGGTCTCGAAAAGCTCGACGGTTTTCATTATAATATCGTCAAAGTCAAGGGCATTCGCCGCCTTGAGCCTTCTTTGATACTCTGTGTAAATTTCCTTTATGCGCCTTGCCATAAAGTCGCCCTTAGAGCCGTCCTCGTCAAAAAGAGGGTATTCTTCGGGCTTTATGAGCTTGTCCTTTGCCCTTGAAATCTTGTTGGCAATATCCTTCGGGCTGAACGCCTTGTCAGAAATTCCAAGGTATTTCATAACGTCCTTGATTACACGCTGACTGTCGTCGGTATCGTAGATAGTAAAGCTCTTATTGTACCCGATATTTTCAATCCCACGGCGAAGAATCTTCACGCAAGCGGAGTGGAAGGTTGAAGCCCAGACCTCCTCGGCGGGTGCATTCATTCGGGAAAGTCGCTCTTTAAGCTCCGCCGCCGCCTTGTTGGTAAAGGTAACGGCGAGTATTTTCCAAGGCTTTGCCCGTCTGAAACCAATGATTCTTGAGAGCGTTTCTGTCGTTTCAGGGGTAATTTCAAGCTCTCCGTCGGCAAATTGCTCAAGGAAAAGTTTTTCGTCGTCTTCAAGCACAGGCTCAAAATCGCTGTTATAAGCGTCACCGAAAAGAAGAAGGTTAGCTATCCTGTTACAAAGGACGGTCGTTTTACCGCTTCCTGCGCCTGCAATAATCAGCACGGCGCCCTGTGTGTGAAAAATCGCCTCGCGCTGTCTGTCGTTCGTCCTTGAGAAAAAACGCTCAAGGCATCGTCTTTTAAGCTCGTTATATGCCATAAAAGCTCCTTTATAATTCGTTTTTATGCCCTTGCAAACCGAAAAACAGGCGACAAAGCCGCCTGTAATTCTCTTATTTGATTTTCTTACTGAACGGGAGTAGCCGTTATATCACGGTTATAGCTCGTTGTGCTCTGTCCGTCAAGTGCAACAAACGGATTAACGTCATTGCCCATAACCTGAGGAAGAACGCCGTTCCAGTTTTCAATCTTAAGATAGTCAATATAAGTAGGAGAGGTTGAAATCTGCTTTTGGATAAGTTCAATCGCCTTAGCCTCTGCTTCGGCCGCAATAAGCTTTGCTTCTGCCTCTGCTTCAGCGGCAATTACTACCTGTTTTGCTTCTTCTTCCTTTTCCTTTGTCTTGTTTTCCATTCTAAGAGCGTCCTGAGCCGCAATTACCTTAGCCTGAATTGATTCTTCAAACGCTGTGTCAAAGCTGAGGTTTTCGATTGCAAAAGCAGTAACGACAATTCCGTGCTTAGCAAGGATTTCTGTAAGAGTGTTCTGGATTTCTTCGGTTACGGCTGCTCTTGACTGAACAAGCGCTTCAGCCTTTACTTTACCGATAGCGTCCTTTGTAATCTTAGAAACGTTAGGAGCAAGGAGCTTAGACTCGACGTTATGAACGCCGATATTTCTGATTATGTTAGAAAGCTGAGAAGAATCGTAGCAGTAGTTGAGCTTGAGCTGAAGCTCGTTTACAGTCTGGGTGTCGCTCGTGTAAGCGTCGGTTGAGATAGAATAAATCTGCTCACGGATATCAACCTGTTCGATTTCTTCAATGAAGGGGATTCTGAAGTTAAGACCTGCCGTAAGGTCGTCCTGCTCAATTTTTCCGAAACGGTATTTTACGCCGATATAACCTTCGTTTACGATAGTGAAGCAATTAAAAATTGCCACAAGGACGAGAATAACGATAACGCCAATGAGCACAAGGATTCCGCCCTTTTTCGCCTTAGCGGAGTTGTCGGACGAGCTACCGCTCCCGTTTGTTGTAAATTTGATTTCTGCCATTTTTATGTCCTCCGTGTAAATAATCTTTACCTTGTAATAATATAATAGCACTTTTCTGTTGAGATGTCAATAGAAAAAGTAAATATTATTTACTTGCCATTATTTCAGAGTATTTATCCTCCGTCTTAATCGGTGAAACCTCTGCCTTGGTTTCAACCTGAGGCTCGTTCATCATCTTGGTAGCGTGAGAGAGCATCAGCTTGATTCTGTTTATCTGGTTTACCTCGCTTGCGCCGGGGTCGTAGTCAACGGCAATAATGTTACTCTGAGGATTTCGTCTTCTCAGCTCGCCGATAACGCCCTTGCCCGTTACGTGGTTAGGAAGGCAAGCAAAAGGCTGCATACAGATTATGTTATTTACGCCGCTATGGAGAAGCTCCATCATTTCAGCTGACAAGAACCAGCCCTCGCCTGCGATATTACCGGTTGAAACAATTCCGTCAACGAGCTTTCTCAGCTCCTTGATTTTAGCGACAGAGCCGAACTTTGTGCCTTCGATTGCTTCCCAGTAGGGCTTTTCAAGCCACTCAAAGAACTGAATTGCCTTATTGCTCAGATAGTGACGCTTTTTGGAAACCGTGAGAAATTCCTTTCTTGTGTTTGCGTGGTCGCAGAAGAAGTAGATAAAGCCCATAAGGTCAGGAACGACCGCCTCTGCGCCCTCGGCTTCGATAAGGTCAACCGCAAAGTTATTTGCAACAGGGTGGTATTTAACCATAATTTCGCCGACAACGCCGACTCTCGGCTTTTTAACATCAAGAAGCGGAAGCTCGTCAAATTCCTTTACAATCTGCTTCACATTCTTTTTATAGCGCTTGAGCGAAAGGTGCTTGAGGTCTTCTCTGAGATAAGTGTTCCACTTTTCGTAAAGAGCGTTGGCGCTTCCCTTTTCGACCTCGTAGGGCCTTGTTCTGTAAAGGCAACGGCTAAGAAGGTCGCCGTAGATAACGCTCATAAAGCCACGCCACGCAAGCCCCAGAGTAATCTTGAAGCCGGGGTTCTTTTCCATTCCCACGAAGTTAAGGGAAATAACGGGAATTTTAGAATATCCGCCGTCAGCAAGAGCCTTCTTGAGCATTGCGATATAGTTGGTTGCACGGCACGCACCGCCCGTCTGAGTAATCAGAAGCGAGGTATTATCAAGGTCGTACTTTCCGCTTTTGAGGGCGTACATTGCCGAACCGACGGTAAGAATAGTCGGGTAGCAAGCGTCGTTATTAACGTATTTCAGACCCTCGTCAACGATTTCCTTGGTCGTTTCCTTCATAATCACAAGGTTATAGCCCGAATATCTGAACGCTACTTCAAGAAGCTCAAAGTGCATAGGCGCCATCTGAGGAGCGATAATCGTATGATTCTTTCTGTTTTCCTTAGTGAACTTGGGAGGCTTCTGATAGCCTGTATATTTCTTGTCGGTCTTATAGCCGTTTCTTCTTCTTTCTTCAGAAACGGAGATAAGAGAGCGAAGTCTTATTCTTGCGGCGCCGAGGTTATTTACCTCGTCGATTTTAAGCAGTGTATACATTCTTCCGAAGCCCTGGAGGATTTCCTGAACCTCGTCGGTTGTTACTGCGTCAAGACCGCAGCCAAAGCTATTGAGCTGAACAAGCTCAAGCTCAGGGTGATTTCCGACAACCTGAGCGCTGTTGTAAAGTCGGGTGTGGTATTTCCACTGGTCAACGACTCTTATAGGACGGGCAAGCTCGTTTTCGCCCAGGTGAGCGACGCTGTCCTCGGTAAGCACTGCGTATCCGTAGCCGTTAATCATTTCGGGGATTCCGTGGTTGATTTCGGGGTCGAGGTGATAGGGGCGCCCTGCGAGAACGATACCCTTTTCGCCTGTCTTTTCGAGCATTGCGAGAATTTCCTCACCCTTGCTTCTTATGTCCTTTTTGAAGCGCTCGTCTTCGGCGTAAGCCGCTGCAAGCGCAGTTCCAAGCTCTTCGCCGCTTATCTTCATATCGTGGAACTCTTCAATCAGACGCTCAAGCATACGCTCCTTGTCATAAATAGGCAGGAACGGGTTCATAAAGTTAACCTCGTGGTCACGAAGTGCGGGAACAGAGTTCTTTATTACCTCGCTGTAAGTAGCGACGATAGGACAGTTATAGTGGTTATCTCCGCCGCCCTCCTTCATTTCGTAGGGAAGGCTCGGATAGAAAATAAACTTTGCGTCGTTTCTGAGAAGCCACTCAACGTGACCGTGAGCAAGCTTAGCGGGGTAGCAAACGCTTTCAGAGGGCATCGACTCAATTCCAAGCTCGTAAATATCACGGGTTGAGTCGGGCGAGAGCATTACGCTGAAGCCAAGCTTTGTGAAGAAGGTAAACCAGAAGGGATAGTTCTCGTACATACCGAGAACTCTCGGTATACCAACCGTGCCTCTTTTTGCCTCAGAAGCGTCAAGAGGCTTATAATCAAACAGTCTCTTATATTTATAGCTGAAAAGATTGGGCAGATTCGACGCCTTTGTTCCAAGACCTGCGCCTCTCTCGCAACGGTTATTCGTAATAAACTTGGTTCCATCGCTGAACTTGCTTATTGTAAGCAGGCAGTTGTTGGAGCAACGTCCGCATCTTGCCGTTGATTTTGTAATGGAGAAGCTTTCGAGCTTTTCTGCCGTTGCAATAGTAGAGCCTTTATCATCGTCACGGTTCATGGCGATAAGAGCTGAGCCGTATGCGCCCATAAGCCCCGCCTTGTCGGGACGGACAGCCTCTCTTGAGCAGGTAAGCTCAAATGCACGAAGAACGGAATTGTTGAGGAAGGTACCGCCCTGAACGATAATCTTTTTACCCATTGCCTCAGGGTCACGGATTTTTATTACCTTAAAGAGCGCATTCTTAACAACCGAGTAGCTAAGACCCGCAGAGATATCGGCAACGCTTGCGCCCTCCTTCTGAGCCTGCTTAACTCGTGAGTTCATAAACACCGTGCAGCGTGAGCCAAGGTCAACGGGCTTTTCAGCGGTAAGACCGAGCTGTGCAAAATCAGCGCTTGTCATTCCAAGAGCCGTCGCAAAGTTTTCGATAAACGAGCCACAGCCGCTAGAGCAAGCCTCGTTAAGAAGAATGTTCTGAATTTCGCCGTCCTTTACGGTGATACATTTCATATCCTGGCCGCCGATGTCAAGAATAAACTCAACGCCCGGAAGAAGTCTGTCAGCGGCTTTATAGTGTGCCATTGTCTCAATTTCGCCAAAGTCGATTCCAAGGGCAGCTTTTATAAGGTGCTCGCCGTAGCCTGTGGCGGTAGCCTTTGCTATATAAGCTCCCTCAGGCATAAGCGAATAGATTTCCTTGAGGATTCCGATTACCGACTTCAAGGGGTCGCCCATATTGTTATTATAGTGAGAATAGAGAATTTCGCCCTTTTCGTTTATGAGCGTTGCCTTTGTGGTAGTAGAGCCCGCGTCGATACCAAGGTAGCATTTTCCCTTATGAGAAGCTAAGTCAGCAGTAGGAATCACAGCCTTGGCGTGTCTTTCAAGGAACGCCTTTTTCTCAGCCTCGTCCTTAAAAAGCGGAGCGAGTCGTTCAACTTCGTGGCTTTCTACGCTTGAAAGGTGAGCGATACTGCTTTTAAGCTCGCTGAGCGATACTTCGCCTCTGTTGTCGGAAAGCGCGGCGCCTGTTGCCACAAAAAGATTAGCGTCGTCGGGGAAGATTATATTTTCGTCAGTAAGGTTAAGCGTAATTATAAAACGCTTTCTAAGCTCGGAAAGATAATGGAGAGGGCCGCCTAAGAACGCAACCTTTCCTCTTATCGGCTTTCCGCACGCAAGACCGCTTATGGTCTGATTTACTACCGATTGGAAAATCGAAGCGGCAATATCAGAACGCTTTGCACCGTCGTTGAGAAGCGGCTGAATGTCTGACTTTGCGAAAACGCCACAGCGTGAAGCGATAGGATAAATCGTTTCGGCGTCCTTTGCAAGCTCGTTAAGACCTGTAATATCAGTGTTGAGAAGAGCCGCCATCTGATCAATAAATGCACCTGTACCGCCCGCACAGGTTCCGTTCATACGCTGTTCGATTCCGCCCCTGAGATATGTAATCTTTGCGTCCTCGCCGCCAAGCTCAATTGCAACGTCAGTTTGAGGAATAAGCTTTTCTATTGCAACAGCTCCTGCTGTTACCTCCTGAACAAACGGAATATTAAGCCACTTTGCGACATTAATACCGCCTGAGCCTGTTACGGCGACAGTTGCCCTGTCGCTGTCCTTTATTGAGTCAATTCCCTCGGTGAGAACCTCGGCAAGAGTTTTCTTTATGTCAGAATAATGCCTCTGATATTTTTTATGGATTATTCTCTTTTCATCGTCTGTTACTACGATTTTTACCGTTGTCGAGCCAACGTCAAGACCAATATGATACATAGCACGTCTTCCTTGTCATTTATTGCAACAAAAAATATTGCTCCTTCTATTTTACACTAATTCAGCGCAGATTTCAAGTAGAATACTCACTAATATGGGTGAAAAAGAGGTGAAATTTTATCCTTGGGAGGTTTTGGGGGAGAAGG
>JAZNST010000014.1:0-43613 GCA_045591405.1 Ruminiclostridium sp. | reverse complement strand
TTCTTCAGAAAGGTTCCCTTCAATAAGCACTCGTAAAACTACCCACACAAGAAACGGGGGGTTAGTGGGGGTATTATTTACAGTTTTTGATGAAGTTATAGATTAATTCGACGGCGCAATCTATACCGCAGGCGCTACTATCGACGCAAAGGTCGTAATTATTAGCGATTCCCCACTTTTTTGAAGCGTGGAAGTTATAATAATTGACTCTGCGTTTATCCTTTGTATTGATGACGCTTTCGGCTTTTTTGGGATCGACTCCGTCGATAGCGATTGCACGCTCTTTTCTGAACTCAAGGTCGGCGTGGATAAAAATATTCACGACGTTTTTCATATCCTCAAGAATATAGTCCGAGCAACGGCCGATAATTACGCAAGGTCCTTCCTGTGCGACTTTTCTGATTACGTTAGCCTGAGCAAGATAGATATTATCTTCCATTGAGAGAACGGAGGTTCCTATCCTGTCTGCCTGAACGCCTCTATAAAGAGCATAAAGGAGGCTATTGCCTGCGTGACGCTCGGTATCCTCAAAGAACGCTTCGATAAGGCCGCTTTCTTTTGCCGCCTTTTCGATAAGAGCATTGTCGTAGAATGGAATGTCGAGCTTCTTTGCAAGTTTTTCGCCTATTTCTCGTCCGCCACTGCCGTATTGTCTGCTGATTGTGATAATTTTGTTCATAGCAAAACCTCCCTCGTGGATTTCTACTAATATAATAGCATATCTAACTGAATTTTTCAATAGCTTTTTCCACAATTTGCCCAAAACTTTTTATGGCACTTTGACGGTTTATGTGCAAAACGCACCACAGAGGAGAAGGGGGAGACGAGGAGCCGGGAGGCGACAAAAAGCCGCAGGCACGGGCGTGAAAGGGAGCTCTCAAAAGGAGAGCGTCACCTCTCGGTCTGAGTTGCCGTGAAATTTTTTCGTCCGCCTCTTGCAAAAAAGGGCGGAATGGTGTAAAATGAAGCCTAGAAAACAGGTGTGAGGTTTAGATATGCAGGAAAATCTGATTGAGCTTATAGAGGCTAAAATGCCCGAATTTTCAAAGAGCCAGAGGCTCATCGGCGGATACATCGCCGAGCATTATGAAAAAGCGGCGTATATGACGGCGGCGAAGCTCGGACTTGCGGTAAACGTCAGCGAGAGTACGGTTGTGCGCTTTGCGATTGAGATGGGCTACGAGGGCTATCCCGAAATGCAGAAGGCGCTTCAGAATTATTCAAAGAACCGACTGACAGCGCTTCAGCGTCTTGACATAACAAGCGACAGGGTGACTCCCGATAACGTTCTGAAAACGGTCTTGCAGCAGGACATAGAACGAATAAGAGCAACGGTAGAAATGGTGTCGGGCGAGGCGTTTGACGAGGCGGTAAATAAAATTATCTCGGCAAAGAATATCTACATTTTCGGCGCAATGAGCAGTAACGTTCTTGCAAGATTTATGGATAATTACTTCCGCTTTATCTTTGATAACGTCCACTTCGTTCAGCCTGTGAACACAAGCGGAATATACGAACAGCTCATAAGAATGGGAAAGGACGACGTTTTTATCGTAATCTCCTTTCCACGCTATTCACAGAGCACGGTAAATGCGGCGAGCTATGCGGCAAGATGCGGTGCGGATATTATAGCGATAACCGACAGTGAAACCTCGCCTCTTGCGGCGAACGCCGACCAGCTTCTTCTTGCAAAGAGTGATATGGTGAGCTTTGCTGACAGTCTCGTGGCTCCGCTGAGCGTAATAAACGCGCTTATAGCGGCAGTAGGTCTCAAGCGTCGGGAAGAGCTTTCCGAGACTCTTTCAAGGCTTGAAGAAATGTGGGACGAGAACGGCGCATATAAGAAGGATATATAATGACGGAATTTGACGTAATCATAATCGGCGGCGGAGCAGCAGGTATGACCGCCGCTGTTTTTTCAGCGAGAAACGGCGCAAAAACGCTCATAATCGAGCCTAACAGATTTCTCGGAAGAAAGCTCGGAATCACAGGCAAGGGAAGATGCAACGTCACGAACAACTGCGACGAACGGACGGTAATGAAAAATCTGCCGAAAAATTCGTCGTTTATGTTCAGCGCCCTCTCAAGATTTTCCCCGTCTGATACGATGGCTTTTTTCGAGGAGCTTGGAGTTCCTCTTAAAACGGAGCGAGGAAACCGCGTTTTCCCCGTTTCCGATAAGGCTCAGGATATAGTGAACGCACTCGTAAACGAGATAAAACGCCTTAAAGTTTGTGTTGTAAGAGAAAGGGCGGTTGAGGTTCTTGTGAACGACGGCGTTGCAACAGGCGTAAAAACCGACAAATCCGCCTATAAAGCTTCAAGGGTTATCCTTGCCACAGGCGGAAAGAGCTATTCTGCCACAGGCTCCACGGGCGACGGTTACGCTATTGCAAAAAGACTAGGACACACAATAACTCCCCTTTGCGGCTCGCTCGTTCCGCTTGAAACGGAAGAAGACGTCGCACAGGCTTCGGGGCTTACGCTTAAAAATATAAAGATGAGCCTTTTTGACAACGAGAAAAATAAAGCCATCTTCAGCGAGCAGGGCGAAATGACCTTTCAGGCTTACGGAATCGGCGGTCCGCTTACGCTTTCGGCAAGCTCGTTTATCGACAAGGTAACAAGCGGTCGCTATACGGCTTTTATCGACTTTAAGCCTGCGCTTGACGAAAAAAAGCTCGACGCAAGGCTTCTGCGTGACTTTTCGGGCAATGGCAGACTTCCTGTCCGTGAGCTTATGCGAAAGCTTTTACCCGAAAAGATTATAGAGATTTTTCTGCTTGCGAGTGGGCTTGACGGAGGAAAAAACGTAGCCGAGCTTACAAAATCCGAGCGAAAACAGCTCGTAGCCTCGCTCAAGTCAATGCCACTTCGGATAAAGGCGCTCAGACCTATCGACGAGGCGATAATAACCGACGGCGGAATAGACGTGAGTGAGATAAACCCGAAAACTATGGAATCAAAGCTTATTTCGGGGCTTTACTTTGCCGGCGAAATCATAGACGTCACAGGCTTTACGGGAGGGTTTAACCTCCAAGTCGCTTTTTCGACAGCCTACGCCGCCGCAAGTGATTTCTGAAAGCTGAAAATAATGTGAAAACGGTTGTTTTTGGTCTGAAATTATGCTAAAATAATAATATGAATTTTTTGGGAGGAAGCTTATGATTTCTGTTGCAATGGACGGGCCGGTAGGCGCAGGAAAAAGCACGATCGCAAGAGCCTGTGCGAAAAAGCTCGGATTTATCTACGTTGACACGGGTGCGCTTTATAGAGCCTGCGGACTTTACTGCACGAGAAATAAAATCGAAATGTCCCTTGAAAACGGCGTTGAGGTTGAAAAAGCGCTCAAAAAAATAAAGCTTGAAATTTCTCTTATCGACGCAACTCAGCACGTTTTTCTCAACGGCGAGGACGTTTCCGAGCAGATAAGACTCCCCGAAATCTCAATGGCGGCAAGCGCCGTCAGCGCAATTCCTCAGGTCAGAGAGCTTCTTGTCGATGTTCAGCGTGATATGGCGAAAAATTACGACGTGATTATGGACGGACGAGACATCGGAACGGTAATTCTTCCTGACGCACAGGTTAAAATTTTTATAACGGCGGCGCCCGAAATAAGAGCGAAAAGGCGCTATGACGAGCTTATCGCCAAGGGCAACAGCGTAAGCTTCGACGAGGTTCTGAGCGACCTTAATAAGCGTGACTATAACGATAGCCACAGAGCCGTAGCCCCCTTGAAGCAAGCGGATGACGCAGTTTTACTCGATACCTCGGAGCTTGACTTTGAAGGCTCGGTTGAGGCGGTAATCGAAATTATAAAAAAGAAAATCTGAGAGGAATAATATGTACTATTTTTTCAGAAAGCTTGTAAGCATCTATTTTCACATAAAAAATAAAATCACGGTTTATAATAAGGAAAATATCCCCGACCTCAAGGGCGGCTATATCATTGCGTGCAATCATCAGCGCTACGCAGATCCTCCGCTTGTAGCTTCGGTAATAAGAGGTAAGTTTTCGTTTATGGCAAAGTCGGAGCTTTTCAAAAATAAGCTCTTTGGCTGGCTTATAAAAAAATGCGGAGCGTTCCCCGTTGAAAGAGGCTCAGGCGACAATTCCTCCCTTGAAAAGGCAGTAAGCGACATAAATAACGGAAGAACCTTCGTTATTTTCCCTGAGGGAACACGCTCAAAGGACGGAACTATCGGCAGAGCCCGTTCGGGAATTATCGTGATTGCAAGCGAGGCCAAAGCCCCCGTTCTCCCCGTGTGCATTATGTACGGGCTTGGCGGAAAGAAAAGAAACGTTGATATTGCAATAGGCGAAATTATACCCGCAGAAAAGGTTTCGGTTGATCTTGAGGACAGAAAGACGGTAAAGGCGGCCTCCGCGCTCATTATCGACAGTATAAAGTCCCTTCAGGAACAGATTTATGAAGCAAGAAAATAAAATAACCGTTGCAAGGACGGCAGGCTTTTGCTTTGGGGTAAAGCGTGCGCTTGAAATCGCATACACTTTGGCAAAGGAAAAGGGCGGCGGCTCGACTCTGGGGCCGATTATCCATAACGAAAGCGTCGTCAAGGAGCTTGAAGCGATGGGCGTGCTTGCGGTATATAAGCCCGACGAAGCAAAAGGCACCGTTATAATCAGAAGTCACGGCGTCAGCGAGGAGATTTACAGTGAGCTTGAGCGAAAAAATATCCCCTTTCTTGACGCAACCTGTCCCTTCGTGGCGAAAATTCACGCCATAGTTTCCGAAGAATCCCGAAAGGGAGCGCAGGTGATTGTGGTAGGAGATAAAAATCACCCTGAGGTCGTCGGAATCGTCGGTCACGCTCGCGGAGCAGCCGAGGTTGTGAAATCGGAAGCAGAGGTTGAGGCGCTTGCAAAAAGCGGCAGATTTGATAGGGAAAAATTACTAATTATTGTCGCTCAGACAACGCTTGATTTGTGCAAATGGACAGAATGTAAAAAAAGTATTAAAAAATGCTATACAAAAGTGAAATTTTTTGATACAATATGTAGTGCGACTAGGCGTCGTCAACAGGAAGCTGAAGAGCTGTCAAAACGCTGTGACCTGATGATAGTTGCAGGAGGACTTAACAGCTCCAATAGCCGTAAGCTTTACGAAATCTGTAAGCGTAATTGCAGAACACTTTTCGTTCAGTCGGCTGACGAGCTTTTGGCAGATGAAATAAAGGCTGCCCTGTCTGAGCTTCCCTCAGACGCTGAAATCGGCATTACCGCGGGCGCATCGACGCCGGGCGGGATAATAAAGGAGGTTCATAGAATTATGAGCGAAATCATCAAAAGCGATGACATGGACATCGACTTCATGGCGGAGGTTGAAAAGACCTTCAAAAGAATATATATAGGAAACAAGGTTAAAGCCTGTGTTGTTTCGGTAAACAATACAGAGGCCGTAGTTGATATCGGCACTAAGCACAGCGGCTACATACCCGCTGACGAGCTTTCCGCTAACCCCAATCTTGCTCCTAAGGACGTAGTTAAGGTTGGCGACGAAATCGAATGTATCGTAACTTCCATCAATGATATGGAAGGCGTTGTTTACCTTTCCAAGAAGCGCGTTGACGCAGCAGCAGGTCTTGAAAAGCTTGCTCAGGCGTGCAACGACAACACAACTCTCACAGGTATTGTTACAGCTGTCGTTAAGGGCGGCGTTATCGTAACCTGCGAGGGAACAAGAGTGTTCGTTCCCGCTAGCCATACAGGCGTTGCAAGAGGAAAGAGAACGGAAGAACCCGAATCTCAGGAGGTTCTTGCAAAGAAGCTTGAGGTTCTTCTTAAAAAGGAAGTTTCCCTCAAGATTATCGAAGTTAACGAAGCAAGAGGCAGAGTTGTAGGCTCCATCAGAAACGCTACCAAGGAAGTTAACGACGCTGCTAAGGCTGAATTCTGGGCTTCTATCGAAGTTGGTAAGAAGTTTACAGGCGAAGTTAAGTCAATGGAAAGCTACGGCGTATTCGTTGACCTTGGCGGAGTTGACGGGATGGTTCATACTTCCGAGCTTACTTGGAAGAGAATCAAGCACCCCAAGGAAGTCGTATCTATCGGCGACAAGCTTGACGTTTACGTAAAGAGCTTTGACCCCGAAAAGCGCAGAGTAAGCCTCGGCGCTAAGGACCCTAACGATAACCCTTGGACAAAGTTCCTCGCTGATTTCGCTGTTGGCGACGACGTAGACGTTCAGGTAGTAAGCATCACTCCCTTCGGCGCATTCGCTCAGATTATCCCCAGCGTTGACGGTCTTATCCATATCAGCCAGATTGCCCTTGAGAGAGTAACAAACGTTGCTCAGTTCCTCTCCGTAGGTCAGGTTGTTAAGGCAAGAATCACAGAGATCGACGAAGAAAAGAACAGAGTAAGTCTCTCTATGAAGGCTCTTCTTGACGGGGCTGAGGCTGCTGACGAAGCAGAAGAAGCAGAAGAAGCAGAAGAAGCTGCTGACGAAGAATAATCTTTACGCCACCCTTACGGGTGGCGTTTGCTTTTATAAAGGCTGACTACACGCTGCTCTCAGGCTTCCTCCAAGGAGAAGCGGCGACAGATAAAAAGAAATTCCGTATCGTGACCGATTAAGGCTGTGATACGGAATTTTTTTACATTATCATCGACATAAGCACAAGCAATATCGCAAGGAAGCCGAAGTTGAACGCTGAGAACATACCGATATAAGAAGCGGTTTTGTTCTTGAAGCGAGTGGTGTATTCCCTGAACGAGATAAGGCTTGCAAGCGAAGCTATCAGCGTTCCGGTGCCTCCGATATTAACCCCAACGAGAAGCTCTCTGTAATTGTCGGTGAATTGCGACAGGAGAATTGAGGAGGGGACGTTACTTATAAATTGACACGAAAGGGTAGAAACAAGAAGCGTATCCTTATTGAGCATCCACGAGAAAAAGTCTCTCACAGCGTCTATCCTTGCCATATTTCCTGCAAAGATAAAGAAAGCGACAAAGGTGAATAAAAGACCGTAATCGACCTTTGCGAGAGCTTTTTTGTCGATTATGAAAATCGACGGAACAACAACGGCAAGCACAATGGGGTACCACACAAGCCTGAAGACCATTGCAACCGTAAGAGCAAAAAGAAGAAGGTAAAAAACCGTCCGCTTGGGCGGAAGCGGCTTTTCGTCACGCTCGATAATTTCCATCTTTTCTTTCTTGACGAAAAGACAGCAGGCAGTTATCAACGCAATCGACACAGCGAACGGAATAAACATAATCTCAATAAACTCGCCGTCGGGGATATTGAACTTTGTATAAAGATAGAGGTTCTGAGGGTTTCCGAAGGGCGTGAGCATTCCGCCGAGATTTGCGGCAATATTCTGCATAATAAAGGTGAACGCCATATATTTTTCTTTTCCCGTTGAAGAAAGGGCGTAATAGCTCAGCGGAAGAAAGGTCAGAAGCGCCATATCGTTGGCAATCAGCATCGAGCCTATAAAGGTTATATAAACGAGCGCAAGAACGGCAAGGCGTGTATTCTTTGCGGTCTTGACGATTTTCTGGGCGATTATTGTGAAAAATCTTATGTTTTTGAGAGCACAGACAACCGCAAGCGTACAAAAAAGACAGGTCAGCGTCTTGAGGTCGAAGTAGCCAAGATATTGAGCGTCGGGGGGAATGATAAACGAGGTTACAATCGCAAGAACCCCCGCGATAACGGCAACCGTGTTTTTTCTTATAAATTCTGTTACAACGCTCATACGCCCATTGCCCCCATAATAAGCTCGGTAATAAGCACGCTCACGCACGCTCCTCCTGCAACTATAAGGAGGTTTCTTTCAAAAAACGCAAGCACGAGAGCGACGGCAAAGCCGATGATTGCCGAGAGGGTAAAGGAAGTCGAGGTAAAGATTGCCGGGATTGTCATAGCGCTCAGCACAGCGTAGGGGATATAGTAAAGAAACGAGCAGACGAATTTATTTTCGATTTTCTTCCTGCAAAGCACCATCGGAAGCATACGGACAAGATAAGTTACCCCCGCCATCACAAGAAGGTAAAGAAGAAAGGTGAGCGTATCCATCAATCCGCCTCCTTCTTTTGCTCAACGGGCTTTACTATGGCAAAGACCGCACTTGAAACAACGGCGCAGATTATGATTGCAATTCCGTCGGAGATAAAATCGAGCTGAGGAACGTAGTAAAAAACGCAGCTCAGAGCGATAGAAACCGCCACTACCCCAAGAACAGCCATATTTTTCTTACACACAGGCGCAACGATTGCAATAAACATACCGTAAATGGCGATTCCCAATGCGCTTGTGACAATATCGGGGAGTACGTTTCCGGCGATTGCCCCGAAGAGCGTACCGAGCGTCCAGCCAAAAAACGGCGCAATCACAAGCCCGTAAAGATAGCGCCGCCCAAGAAGCCCGAACTGACTGCTTGCAACGCCGAAAATCTCGTCGGTATTGAAAAACGAGAATAAAAACCTGTCGATAAATTTGACCTTATGGCTGAATTTCTGAGTCAGCGACATCGACATAAGCGCATAGCGCATATTAATTACAAGCTGAGTCAACGCCATTTCGGTAAGGGGAAGTCCGCCTGCGATTATAGGAACGCCTGCGAGCTGACCTGCCGACGTGAGATTTGTCATTGAAATAATAAACGCCTGCCAGATTGACAGACCGCTTTCTACTGCGAATATTCCGAATGCAAAGGACACGGGGATATACCCAAGGCAAATCGGAAGCCCGTCGCGAAGCCCTTTGCTGAAGCTGTTCTGTATTCTTTCCATTATCTCCCTCTTTTCATAACAACTTATTTTATCACTTTCTGTCGGTTGTGTCAACAAAAGAGCAGATAAAAAGGCGGAGAAAAGCTCCGCCTTCGTTTTTATATAAGCTGTCTTATGGCTTTTGGTGTGAAAAGTCCGCTTTGTGAGATTATCGTTTCTGCCTCGTCGTCGTATTCAAGCTGTTTTGAATAGAGCTTGGCGGCGTTTATGAGGTCGTCGTAAGAGAGGCTTCCTCTTTGGGCAAAGCTTAGTCTCAGCCCAAGAGCAGTAACAAACACAGCGCTTACAGCCATTGAGAACTTTGAGGCGACGTTTGCGTCGTAGACGGACTTGAGAAAATATCTGAAAAGCGTGTAAACGAAAATTCTCTCGTAAGCAAAGGAAAATCTCCTTTGCGCCGCCGCAAAGCTTACATTTCTCGTGTCAAGCGAGCTTACCCTCACGAGAAAATTCTCCCACTCGTCGCTTATCGGCTCAGTCTGAGCAAGAGTATCAAGAAACGCCGCAGTATATTTGGCTCTGTTTCCTGCTGAAAGAGCTGAGAACTTTTTTCCGAGCTGATTCTGAAAAGCCTTGTCTGAATATTTCTGTGCAAAAGCAAAAATGATATCTGTATTACGGAGATTTATCTGCGTTTGCACTCTTTCAACGAGCATAGAGCAGATTAAAATTCTCGTCAGAAGCGTGAGCGTTCTGTTTTTTGCAATATCAAACAGCGTCTCTCTCACAGCAAGAAGCGCTTTATAAAGAGGCTTGCTGTAATTACATCCGCCGTTTTCCCCGTCCTCACGGACAACCGTAAGCTCAAGCGGCTCGTCACTTTCAAAAAGGAGTCTGCAAGCCTCCTCACAGCAAAGCCCCACGCCCATTTCCGTCCTGTCGGAAAACCACTCGAAAAAACGTGGGTGATTGGTACAGATTTCGCAGAGCTTGTCCTCGCCGCAGTTGAGAATTATCTCACAAAGCCCCTTTTCGTTGAGCAACGGGCAAACGCCGCCACTCAGGTCAAAGCTTTCGTTTTTGATTGAGTCTCGGAGCTTTTCCCCGAAAACTCCGCCCACGCTCTCGTAAAAGCTCAGCGATTTTTTATCAATTTCAATATCCCAGCCCGCACGACAGCAGTTGTCGTTGCAGACTCCGCCAACACATCGAAAACGCTCGTAAAAATCAGGCATTACCTTTATCATATCAAAGCTCCGAAAATTCAAATTCAAGTCTTCCGTCCACCTCGGTTATTATCCCGAAGCATTTTGGAAGTCCGTCGCGAGGAACGCTCACGCTCCCCGGACAAAAGACTCTTATTCCGTCAAAGAATCTGTCAAATCTTATATGAGTGTGTCCGTGAAGCACAGCCTCACAGCCGTTTTGCCTTGCCAGCGACACAACGCCGATATGGTCGTATCTTACTCCGTAGCGGTGACCGTGAGTGATAAGAACCTTGTGGCTTCCAAGGGGAATTGCCGCCGCCTCCACAAGAGAGCTTGAATAATCGCAGTTGCCCTTGACGCAATAGGTCGAAACCTCAGGTCTGAGTCGAAAAGCCCTTTCAAAGTCAGCTACTCCGTCGCCCAGAAAGATAGCCGTGTCAAAGCTTCCTGCCTTTGCGACAGCCTTTTCTATATTTTCAACTCCTCCGTGACTGTCGGAGAGGACGATTGCCTTCATAATTTCACCTCAAACAGCAGATTTACAGCTTAATATATCACACCTGTCGCAATTTGTCAACAAAAAATCACATCTTTTGAAAATAACGCTTGACAACCGCCAATGTTTGTGATATACTAATAAAGCACTTGAAAAAAGAGCATATATCGCGGGGTAGAGCAGGGGTAGCTCGTCGGGCTCATAACCCGGAGGTCGTTGGTTCGAATCCGGCCCCCGCAACCAGAAAGAAAAGTCGCGCAAGCGGCTTTTTCTTTTTGTACTCTTCACTATTATCTTTTCACTCTTCACTTTTCTCTGACTCTCCCGCACGACTTTTCCAGAGAAGAGATAAGAGAGAAGAGAGAAAAGAAAACATATCCGATTGCAAAAAAGGAACGGAAAAATTTATTTTCAAAAGCGTTTATGCAGGGGGCTTTTCCAAAAAGCTTTACCGCCTCTATGAATATAAAAAATCATAAAAATAAAGCCGTGACTGCGAGCCTGTCGTAATCACGGCTTATTATTTTACGCTGTTTTATTCGGCAATTGCCGCCTTGAGAGCTTCAACCTTATCGGTCTTTTCCCACGCAACGCCCAGATCCTCTCGTCCCATGTGTCCGTAAGCGGCAAGCTTAACGTACTGGGGCTTTCTCAGGTCAAGGGTTTCGATGATTGCCGCAGGTCTGAGGTCAAACACCTTTTCAATAGCCTTTTCAATCGCTTCGTCGGAATATTTACCCGTACCGAAGGTTTCAGCCATTACAGAAACGGGCTTTGCCACGCCGATAGCGTAAGCAAGCTGAATCTCGCACTTTTCGGCAAGCCCTGCCGCTACGACGTTCTTAGCAACGTATCTTGCCGCATAAGCAGCCGAACGGTCAACCTTTGTGGGATCCTTTCCTGAGAAGGCGCCGCCGCCGTGTCTTGAATAGCCGCCGTAGGTATCAACGATAATTTTTCTTCCCGTAAGTCCGCTGTCGCCCTGAGGTCCGCCGATTACAAAGCGACCTGTGGGGTTGACGTAAATCTTTGTGTTCTTGTCGATAAGCTCGGAGGGAATCGTAGTATTTATTACCTTTTCGATAACGTCCTTTCTTATCTGTTCAAGAGAAGCGCTTGCCTTATGCTGAGATGAAACAACGACGGTATCAACTCTTATCGGCTTATCGTCCTCGTATTCAACCGTAACCTGAGACTTTCCGTCGGGTAAGAGGTAGTCAAGCTCTCCGCTTTTTCTTACCGCTGTGAGCTTGAGCGCAAGCTTATGAGCAAGCGAAATCGGTAGCGGCATAAGTTCGGGAGTTTCCGTGCAAGCGTAGCCGAACATCATGCCCTGGTCTCCCGCGCCGATGTCCATTGCGTTTTCGTCTCGTCCCTCAAGAGCGTTATTTACGCCCATTGCGATATCGCCCGACTGCTCGTCGATAGAGGTAAGAATAGCGCAGGTCTTACAGTCAAAGCCGTATTCGCCGTTATCATAGCCGATTTCCTTTATCACGTTTCTTACCGTTTTTGGAATATCAACATAGCCCTTCGTGGAAATTTCGCCCATAACGAGAACCATACCTGTTGTAGTTGAGCATTCGCAGGCAACTCTTGACATAGGGTCCTGTTCGAGCAGAGCGTCAAGAATACTGTCAGAAATCTGATCGCAGATTTTATCGGGATGACCTTCAGTAACGCTCTCTGATGTAAATAATCTTCTAGCCATAATTTTTCTCCTTCCGCTGATTTTTCAGCAACAAAAAAACACCCTCAGGGGTGTTGAGTCTTCATAACACCCCTCATCTTTCACTTTCGTGCAGGAATTGGCACCATTTTCGTTTCCGAACGGTTGCCGCAGCTTCAACGGCCCTGTGCCTCGGCTGCTCTTGATAAGGTTATATTGTCATAATACCACAAAAAGCGCCCTTTGTCAACAAGGGTAACTGCGTCTGAACCCCACACGAGCGCCGTCTGAGAGGCGTTGCCCTTGACAAAAGGCTGTGTTTGCACTATTATTATTATATATTCAATGAAAAAGGAAGCAACGCTATGGCAAAGATAGAGATTTTTGATTCAACGCTTCGTGATGGCGCTCAGGGCGAGGGAATCAGCTTTTCAATCGACGACAAGATGAAAATACTCAGACGCCTTGATAAGTTTGGAGTAGCTTACGTCGAGGCAGGGAACCCTGCGTCCAATCCAAAGGATCTGGAATTTTTCAGAAAAGCGTCGGGGATAGGTCTGAGCTGTTCGAGGCTTGTTGCCTTTGGGGCGACCAGACGTAAGAATATGGCGGCAAAGGACGACGAGAACTTAAAAATTCTCCTTGAAACAGGAGTAAAATACATATCGGTGTTCGGGAAAAGCTCCCTTCTTCACGTTGAGGAGATTCTGGGAACTACGCCCGAAGAAAATCTTTCAATGATAAGCGACACGATTTCGTTCCTGTCGAAAAAGGGACGTCACGTTTTCTTTGACGCAGAGCATTTCTTTGACGGCTATAAGGAAAACCCCGAATATGCAATGGAAACCCTCAGAGCCGCACAGAACGCAGGAGCGCAGACGGTAGTTCTATGCGACACGAACGGCGGCTGTTTCCCCGAAGAAATCGGGAAAATCGTAAAGGAAGTAAAAAAGCAGATAAGAATAAAGCTCTCAATCCATACTCATAACGATAACGGCTGTGCAACAGCAGGGGCGCTTGCCGCCGTAAGAGCAGGCTGTGAGCAGGTTCAGGGGACTTTTATCGGTATAGGCGAGCGTTGCGGCAACGCAAACCTCTCGGCTATTATCCCGAATTTACAGCTTAAAATGGGTTACAGCGTAGTTTCTGACGAAAACCTCAAGCTTCTTACCGAAACGGCGAGGTTTATCGCAGAGGTTTCTAACATAAAGCTTATGAGGACAATGCCTTATATCGGAACCTCGGCTTTTGCTCATAAAGCGGGAATGCACGCAGACGGCGTTGCCAAAAACCCAAGAACCTACGAGCATATAGAGCCTGATTGCGTAGGAAACGAGAGATTTCTTATAATGTCTGAGGTTTCGGGACGCTCGGCCGTGCTGTCAAGGCTGGTTGCAATTGCCCCCGACTTAGATAAAAACAGCCCCGAAATCGACAGGATTCTCACTAAGGTCAAGGAGCTTGAGGCTACGGGAATGAAGTTTGAAGCGGCGTCGGCAAGCTTTGAGATGCTTGCGCTTCGTGAAACGGGACATTTTACGCCTCACTTTGAAATAGAGCATTTCCACGTTATTTCCTCTCAGAGCTACGGTCTTGACCACGAGAAGATAAACGCAATGATAAAGGTTAAGGTAGGAGACGAGTTTGAAATAACGGCGGCAGAGGGAGACGGCCCTGTTCACGCAATGGATAACGCTCTTCGTAAGGCTCTTGAGGTATTTTATCCTGAGCTTCACAAAATGAAGATGGTCGATTATAAGGTCAGAGTTATTTCAGCAGGCGAAAGCACAGCCGCAAACACCCGTGTTCTTATGGAATTTACCGACGGGGAGCATCTGTGGACGACAGTGGGAGCGTCAAAGGACATTATAAGCGCAAGTATGACAGCGCTTGTTGACGCTCTTGAATATATGCTCAACAAGTTTTTGAGATAGGAGAAAAACCGATGAAAACGGCGATGACGATGACGCAGAAAATCCTTGCAGACCACGCAGGGCTTGAATCTGTCAAGGAAGGTCAGCTTATAAAGGCAAGGCTTGATATGGTTCTTGCCAACGATATTACGGGGCCTGTTGCAATCAAGGAATTTGAAAAGGCAGGCTTCAGCTCAGTTTTTGATAAGGACAGAATAAGTCTCGTTATGGACCACTTCGCTCCCAATAAGGACATAAAGTCGGCTGAGCAATGTAAGCTGTGCCGTGAATTTGCGGGGAAATTTGACCTTTCTAACTTCTATGACGTCGGCGCAATGGGAATAGAGCACGCCTTACTCCCCGAAAAGGGACTTATAGCGCCGGGCGAGCTTTGTATCGGCGCAGACAGCCACACCTGTACCTATGGCGCTCTCGGAGCGTTTTCGACGGGCGTAGGCTCAACTGATACCGCCGCAGGAATCGCAACGGGAGAAGCGTGGTTTAAGGTTCCTTCTGCGATAAAGGTTATTTTCACGGGAAAGCTTAGCCAAAACGTAAGCGGAAAGGACGTCATTTTACACCTCATAGGGAAAATAGGCGTTGACGGAGCGCTTTATCAATCGCTTGAATTTACGGGCGAGGGGCTTTCTTCCCTTTCGATTGACGATAGATTGTGCATAGCGAATATGGCGATCGAAGCAGGCGCCAAAAACGGAATATTTGAAGTTGACGATATAACGCTTTCTTACGTCAAGGAGCGCACGGACAGACCGTTTAAGGTTTATAAGGCTGACGAGGACGCCGTTTATTCAGAAGAAATTACAATAAACCTTTCTAAAATAAAGCAGACGGTTGCCTTTCCTCATCTTCCCGAAAACGCAAAAACCGTAGACGAGATAAAGAAGCTTGAGCCTATAAAAATTGACCAGGTAGTAATCGGCTCTTGCACCAACGGAAGAATTTCAGATATGAGAACGGCGGCGAAAATCCTCAAGGGGAAAAAGGTTGCAAAAAACGTCCGCTGTATCGTAATTCCCGCTACTCAGGAGGTTTATCTCCAATGCGTAAGGGAAGGACTGGCAGAAATCTTCGTAGAGTCGGGCTGTGTATTTTCAACTCCTACCTGTGGGCCTTGCCTTGGCGGGCACATGGGAATATTGGCTTCGGGTGAGCGCGCGGTTTCAACTACCAACCGTAACTTCGTAGGCAGAATGGGACACGCTTCGAGCGAGGTTTATCTTTCGAGTCCTGCCGTTGCCGCCGCAAGCGCAATCAAGGGAATCATCACGGGAACAGACTGAGAAGGGAGAACGCAATGAACGCACACGGAATTGCCCACAGATACGGCGACAACGTAGATACCGACGTTATAATCCCCGCAAGGTATCTTAACACCTCCGACCACGCTGAGCTTGCGGCTCATTGTATGGAGGATATTGACAAGGACTTTTCTCAGAAGATAAAACAGGGAGATATTATTACGGCAGGGGCAAACTTTGGTTGCGGAAGCTCACGAGAACACGCTCCCATTGCAATAAAAGCAAGCGGAATCTCCTGTGTTATCGCTTCAACCTTTGCAAGAATTTTTTATCGCAACGCAATCAACATTGGACTTGCTATTCTTGAGTGTCCTGAAGCGGCAGAAAAAATCTCTGATAAAGACGAGCTTTCGATTGATTTTGACAGCGGCGTTATTATGAATCTCACGAAGAACGAACAGTATAAGGCTGAGCCGTTCCCCGATTTTATAAAGGAAATTATCGCTTCGGGAGGTCTTCTTTCGTCGCTAAAAAGTCAGGTGCAAAATGAGAATTGACATAAGGCAGGCGACAAAAGAGGATATTCCCCGAATGGCTCAGGTTATAAACGCTACCTATAAGGAGGCGTTTTCGGGGCTTCTTTCTGATGAAACGATAGCTAAATACACCAACGAAAAAAGGCGGCTCAAAAGCCTTGAAGAGCTTTTTACGGGAAAGCTTCCGCATTACGT
Organism: Ruminiclostridium sp.; assembly: GCA_045591405.1. GTDB lineage: Bacteria > Bacillota > Clostridia > Oscillospirales > Ruminococcaceae > Ruminiclostridium_E. The sequence goes on along the minus strand of JAZNST010000014.1, from coordinate 27,637 downwards.
CGTAATTTACGACGGCGTGCTTTGCGGCGTTCTTACGGCGGTAATCCCAAAAAGAGAGCTTCCCTTTACGGTTGAGATTCTTCAGCTTTATGTTCTGAGCGAATACAGAGGAAAAAGGCTTGGAAAAAAGCTCTTGTCCCACGCGCTTTGCGGCTATCGTAAGCTTGGGTATAAGACGGCGGTGCTTACCACGCTTGAAGAAAATGAAAACGCAATAGCTTTTTATAAGCATTTCGGCTTTAGCTCGGTAGGACTTATTGCAACGGGGCTTGAAGCGGGAAAAAGACTTGAAAAGTTTAGAATTGAGCTTTGAGGAGCGTTTATGGAAAAGAAAATAGCAGTGATAAAGGGCGACGGAATAGGGGCTGAAATTGTAAACGAAGCAATAAAGGTTCTTGAAAAGGTCGCAGAAAAATATTCCCACAGCTTTAGCTTCAGTTACGTTCTGATGGGCGGCTGTGCGATTGACGAAACGGGCGTGCCGCTTCCAAGGGAGACGGTTGAAATATGTAAAAGCTCTGACAGCGTTCTTCTCGGCGCAGTGGGCGGTCCCAAGTGGGACAAGGTCGAGCCGTCGCTCAGACCTGAAAAGGGGCTTCTTTCGCTCAGAAGCGAGCTTGGGCTTTTTGCCAATATCCGCCCTGCAAAGCTTTTGGAGCCTCTTGCCTCGGCGTGTCCGCTAAAAGCCGAGATAACGGCACAAGGGCTTGACCTTGTGATTGTCCGTGAGCTTATCGGCGGCGCTTATTTCGGGGAAAGAAGAAGCTGGGACGAAAACGGCGTGAAAACTGCCCTTGACACGATGAAATATAACGAGCTTGAAATTGAACGAGTGTGTAGAGTTGCCTTTGATATGGCAATGAAAAGACGGAAAAAGGTCACGAGCGTCGATAAAGCCAACGTCCTTGACACCTCAAGGCTCTGGAGAGCCGTTTTTGAGCGTGTTTCAAAGGATTATCCCGAAGTCGAGGCGCAAAATATGCTCGTAGATAACACAGCGATGCAGCTTGTCAGAAACCCTGCTCAGTTTGACGTAATTGTTACGGAAAACCTTTTCGGCGACATTCTTTCAGATGAAGCGAGTATGATTACAGGATCTTTGGGAATGATTCCGTCGGCAAGTCTGCGTTCGGATTCCTTCGGGCTTTACGAGCCTATTCACGGCTCTGCTCCCGATATTGCGGGACAGGATAAGGCGAACCCCATTGCGACGGTTTTATCCTGTGCAATGATGCTTCGTTATTCGTTTGGGCTTTCAGACGAAGCGGACAGAATTGAAGCTGCGGTTGACGCTGTGCTTGAAAAAGGACTCAGAACAGCGGATATTATGTCAGACGCAACGACGCTTGTGAGCTGTTCTCAGATGGGAAGCGCAATCTGTGCTCAGATATAAAGAATACCGTCTTGCCTTCGGGCGAGGCGGTTTTTTCGACTATTGAACGCATTACACAAAAAGCGACACGGATTTTGTGAAATGTTCATTATAAAAAGACGCGAGGGGGTTATTTATTCGGTTAGTTTATTAATTGTATTTCAGGCGTCTGAATGGTATAATATAAAAGTTGACGTGTGGTTTTACTGCCGAAAGGATAGTTATGGAGATAAAAAAGCTTTTGAAGACTCTTTGTGAGGCAAGCGGCGTATCGGGCGACGAGTTTTCTGCGTCCGAAAAAGCGGCTGAGCTTTTAAGAGAATATACGGACGAGGTAAGCGTTGATAGCTTCAATAACGTCAGAGCCTTTATCGGAAGCCGTGAAAACGGGAAAAAGACGGTGCTTCTTGACGCTCACCTTGACGAAATCGGGCTTATCGTGACCTTTATCGACGACAAGGGCTTTATAAAGGTTTCAAACTGCGGCGGAATCGACAGGCGGCTTTTGCTTGCCCAGACGGTGACCGTTCACGGAAAAGAAAAGATAAAGGGCGTGGTTTCAACGCTTCCACCCCACGTTTCAAAGGATTCGTCGAAGGCTCCCAAGCTTGAGGATATTGCAATAGACACAGGCTATTCAAAGCAGGAGCTTGAAAAAATCGTGTCGCTTGGCGACAGAATTACGATAGATTCTGAGTTTTCTGAGCTTCTCGGCTCAAAGGTTACCTCAAAGGCAATCGACGACAGAAGCGGCGTTGCGGCTGTGATTTATGCAGTTGAGCTTGCTTCAAAGGGCGAGTGCGCCTTTAATATTGAGGTGTGCCTTGCCGTTCAGGAGGAAACGGGCGGAACAGGCGCTATGATAAACGCTTATAACTCTGCTCCCGATTTTGCAATAGCAGTAGACGTTTCTTACGCTAAATCGCCCTCGGTTGAAGATTACGAAAGCGGAAAGCTTGGAAAGGGCGCAATGATAGGGTTTGCTCCCGTTCTTGATAAAGAGCTTACAAAAAGGCTTATCGAGCTTTCTGAAAAAGAGGGGCTTAGCTTCCAGAGGGAAATTATGGGAGCAACGACGGGAACCGACGCAGACGAAATCTGCGTTTCAAGAGGCGGAGTCAGAACTGCGCTTATTTCAATTCCTCAAAGATATATGCACACTCCCGTTGAAGTTATCGACCTTGAAGACGTTAAAACAACAGGCGCTCTTATCGCCGCATTTTTAAGGGAGGGAATCTGATGCTTGACCTTATTGAAAAGCTCTCTTATCTCAACGGAACAAGCGGCGACGAAAAAGAGGTTTCGGATTTTATAATAAAAAATCTCCCCAAGGACGTCAGCTACCGTATTGACAATATCGGAAATCTGATAGTTGAAAAAAAGGGAAGAAAAGCCCCCGAAAAAAAGCTTATGCTCGCCGCACATATGGACGAGGTAGGCTTTATCGTGACTTATATTACGGACGAGGGGTTTCTTAAATTTGCCCCTGTGGGAGGAATAAGTCCCTCGGTTGTCTTTGGACGACAGGTTAAGTTCAAAAATTCAATCACGGGGGTTATTGCCTCAAAGCCCATTCACCTTTTAAGCTCAGACGAGAAAGACGCTCAGCCAAAAATCGACGAGCTTTATATTGATATCGGCGCCGACAGCAAGGAACAGGCGCTCGAAGCGGTGAGCCTTGGCGACTGCGCTTATTTTACAAGCGAATTTCTTGAAATCGGAAACGGCTTTATTAAAGGAAAAGCGCTTGACGACAGAGCCGGCTGTGCGATTTTACTTGAACTTATGAAAAAAGAGCTTCCTTACGACTGTACCTTCGTGTTCACAACACAGGAGGAAATCGGAACGAGAGGAGCTACCTGTGCGGCTTATAACGTCAAGCCCGATTTTGCAATCGTAGTCGAAACGACAACTGCGTGCGATATTGCGGGAACAGGCGGAGAAAAGCAGGTTTGTAAGCTCGGCGAGGGCGCGGTTGTGTCTTATATGGACCGTTCGACGATTTATGACAAAGAGCTTTATAAGCTTGCGTTTGATATTGCAAAGGAAAACGATATAAAAATTCAGACGAAAACGGCGGTTGCAGGCGGAAACGACAGCGGAGCTATCCATAAGGCTGTCGGAGGAGTCAGAACCTGTGCGGTTTCGCTCCCGTGCCGCTATCTTCATAGCCCCTCGTGTATGATTAAAAAGGACGACGTTTCAGCGTCGATGAAGCTCATAGAAAAGCTCATCGAGAGGATTTTCGAGCTATGATTTTCAAAACGGCGTCGGATAAGATACTTCTTGCAATGCGTGGCTGTCGTGACGATTTGTTTTCGCTTAAAATCGAAGCGCTTATAAATTCCTACGGCGACGGCTACGACTTTTGCAGCTACTATTACGCTGACGGAGCAGTTCTCTCAAAATATTACGGCGACTTCGTGCTTTCGGGGCAAGTGACCGACGAAAACGCCGAGGAGATAGCTCGCTTCATACAGCTTTCGGGCTTTTCCGCCCTACTTTGTGAAATTTCTAACGGAAAGCGGCTTGAAAAATACTTTGATTCAGACGGCTTTTCGGTCTACGTGAGTAATATAATGAAATATTCGCCCAAGGAAAGACTTCCGCCTTCTGAAGGAACGCTGACGAAAAATCCGCCTCTTGACGAGGTATTCAGGATTGCTTCAAGGGCGTTTGAGCTTGACTATGAAAGCTGGTACGTTGACGCAAGTCACCGCCTCAGACACGGCGTTTCCGATTATTATACGTTTAGCGGCATTTCGACGGTTGTCTGTGCCTTTGACATAAGAGACAGGGTGTTTCTTTCTCAAGTTGCAACAGTTCCGTCTGAAAGAGGAAAGGGGAGCGCAACGAAAATGCTCGGATTGCTTTGTTCTGAGCTGACCTCAGAGGGAAAGGATATTTCTCTTATCTGCCTTGACCAAAGGCTTGAATTTTATAAAAAAGCAGGCTTTGTCCCCATAGGAAAGGCTTGGAATATAAAAAGGAGCATCAGAAAATGAGCATTTTAAGTATTGATGAAGATATTGTCCTTCTCGCACACTCGATAGAAAGCGAGCTTTCTTACGAATTTTCGTGCTATGACCGCCTTGCAATAAGAAACGGAGAAAAGGTGCTCAAGGCGTTTATTGATAACAGAGTAGCAGATATGCACCTCAAGGGGACAACAGGCTACGGCTATGGCGATGACGGCCGAGATAAGCTCGACAGCGTTTTTGCACAGGTTCTCGACGCTGAGGACGCACTCGTGCGCCATACCTTCGTAAACGGAACTCACGCTCTTTCAACTGCTCTTTTCGCTATTCTTCGTCCCGGCGATACTCTCCTTTCAGTAACGGGAAAGCCCTACGACACGCTTCAGGAGGTTATTTTCGGTGAAAGCGGCGGCTCTCTCAAGGAGTTCGGCGTGAATTACGACGAGATTGAGCTTCTTGAAGACGGAAGCCCCAACATAAAAGCAATAAAGGAAAAAGCCTCCTCAGCGAAGATTGTTTACATACAGCGCTCAAGAGGATATTCCCTGCGCCCGTCGCTTATGGTGTCGGTTATTGCCGAAATCGTAAACGCAGTAAGAGAAGTCGGCTCAGACGCCGTAGTTATGGTTGATAACTGCTACGGTGAGCTGGTTGAATACGTTGAGCCTACTGCAGTAGGAGCAGATATTATCGCAGGCTCGCTTATAAAGAATCTTGGCGGCGGTATTGCTTCAACGGGAGGCTATATCGCAGGAAGAAAAGACCTCGTCGAGCTTTGCTCTTACCGCCTTACGACAGTAGGAACGGGAAAAGAGGTAGGCTGCTCGCTCAATCAGAACAGAGAAATGTTTATGGGACTGTTCCGTGCGCCCGAAACGGTTGCGGCGGCGCTAAAGACGGGTGCGTTTGCAAGCGCATATTTTGAAAAACTCGGCTTTAAGGCTTTCCCTAACAGCAAGGAATATAAAACCGACATCATCACCGCAATTCAGCTCGGAAAGCCTGAGCTTCTGACCGCTTTTTGCGAGGGAATACAGGCAGGAAGCCCTGTTGATAGCTTCTGTGCGCCTGAAGCGTGGGATATGCCGGGTTATGACAGTCAGGTTATTATGGCGGCGGGTTGCTTCACGATGGGAAGCTCAATCGAGCTTTCTGCCGACGCTCCGCTTCGCGAGCCTTACGCTGTCTGGATGCAGGGCGGAACGAGCTATGCCGCAGGACGAGCAGGCGTTCTTACCGCAATTCAGACTCTCAAGGACAAGGGGCTTATTACAATCGAAGTCAAGTGACAAATTGTAAAAATCAGCCCGAATATTACAACCAGTATACCCTTCAAAACTATTAATACAAAAACAGCCGATAGGATTTAGTTCCTCATCGGCTGTTTTTGCGTTTAAGTATTTAAGTATTAGACGTTATCGTTGAATATATATTATTTCTGCCCCAAACGGCAAAAGCACAAGCTTTGCTATCTTGAACGCCTGAATCCCAAAGGGTATTCCGATTATGCTCACAAGCATCACGATTCCGCAGATTGCGGCGCAAAGAGCTATCTCAAGCCCTCCGAAAATCATCCAGAAAAAGTTTAGCACAAGGCTCGGCGCACGGCCTGAGACGGTAGTTTCCTTCCCAAAGGGTAAGGCGGCGAAGCGGCCTATCTTAAAGCATTGAACGCCGACGGGAATCCCCACAATCGTAACGCACCACAGCGCTCCGACCAAAAACAGCATTATGCACAGCCAAAGCCCTATCAGAATAAACCAAAGAACGTTTCCAAGAGTTTTCATATTTTCTCCGTCCAAGAAATCTACGGTAACTATTATATCACTTTTTTATCCTGTTGTCAATCGGATAAAATATTTACATTGCCCTGAAGCCAAAAATCCGCTTGTTTTGCAATTTCAACTTGATTAATAATAAAAAGTATGCTAAAATATGAACATAGAAATTGCATTGATTTGCACGAGGGCGTCGTGCTACAATAAGGACGAGGGCGCAGCATATAATGAAAGAAATAAAAGCAGTAATCTTTGATATGGACGGGGTAATAACCGACACCGAAAAAATGCTTGTGAGAAACTGGTGTAAGGCGGCAAGGGAGTTCGGCTTCCCTATGGAGCCAAAGCACGCAATCGAAATCCGAAGCCTTGCGGGAAAATACTGCGAGCCGCTTTTGAAGTCGTATTTCGGAGACAGCTTTGATTATAAGGCAGTAAGAGCAAGGCGTATGGAGCTTATGAACGCTGAGATTGCACAAAACGGGCTTGAGAAGAAAAAGGGCGTAGACGAGCTTCTTGACTATCTCGGACAAAAAGGCTACAAGAGAGCTGTTGCAACCGCAACCGATATAACGAGAGCGTCGTCTTATCTTAAAATGATTTCCGTTTACGATAAGTTTGACAGGGTAATCTGTGCTTCAATGGTAGAAAACGGAAAGCCCAAGCCCGATATTTATCGCTTCGCCGCAAGCGAGCTTGGCTTTGAGCCTTGTGAGTGTATTGCAATCGAAGATAGCCCCAACGGAGTAATCTCCGCTTCCGACGCGGGCTGTAAAACCATTATGGTTCCCGACCTCACGGAGCCTGACGACGAGCTTATGAAACGCCTTTATAAAAAATGCGGCGATTTGACCGAGGTTATAACGCTGCTTGAAAAAACAGACAGGAGTTGCTTATGAAGATACTTGAAGTAGACAGACTCAATAACTATCTTGAAGAAGACGTGATTTCCTTTATTGAAAAGGGAGAACAGGCTTATGAAAACGAGCTTGAGTCGATTTGCACACACATTATCGAAAATCGAGACGAGCGACCGATGGTGCTTTTATCGGGACCTTCAGGTTCGGCAAAAACGACCTCGGCTCTCAGAATGAAAAAAATCCTTGACGAAAAGGGCTACCCTACTCACGTTATCTCGATGGATAACTACTTCCTGCCCCTTCACGTTGACGATTTATCAAAGGTTGACCTTGAATCTCCCGAAAGAATGGACCTTGAGCTTATCGCCAAGGATATGCAGAGCTTCATAAAAGGCGAGGCGGTAAGGCTTCCTGTGTTTGATTTTGCAAAACAGGACAGAATGGAGGGGGAAATCCTCCAAAGAAAACAGGACGAAATTATTATCCTTGAGGGTATCCACGCTCTCAACCCCGACGTTACGGGAAGCGTTTATGATAATTCCACAGGGCTTTACGTCAGCGTAAGAACACGACTTGAGCATAACGGCGCGCTTTTGCACCCAAGTAAAATCCGCCTTATGCGTCGTCTTATGAGAGACAGCCTTTTCAGAGGAAGAAAGGTTCCCGATATTCTTACCGCCTACGCTTCGGTTCAGCGTGGAGAAACGCTTTATATAATGCCCCATAAGCATAGAGCGCATTACGACATAGACACCTTTATCGCCTACGAGGCGGCGGCGTATAAAGCTCCGCTTTTACCTCAGCTCGTAACCGTCCCCAAAACCCACGAGCATTACGACCTTATCGACGACTTAATCGAATTCCTTGAAGAAATCGACGGCCTTGAGCTTTCAAACGTGCCGTCCACGTCTCTTGTCAGAGAATTTCTCGGAGGAAGCGGCTTCAAATACTGAGCCGTTAAAATGGAGGAAAAATGTTTTCAAGTGTAAAAACGGTAGGGCTTCTCGGACTTTCGGCGTTTCCCGTGTCGGTCGAAATAAATATCACGAAGGGAACGCCGCAGTTTGATATTGTAGGGCTTGGCGACATTTCGGTTCAAGAGAGTAAGCAGCGAATTTCAGCGGCTCTTATGAATTCGGGGGTTGAGCTTAAGCAATCAAAGACGATAGTTAACCTCTCGCCCGCAAACGTCAGAAAAAGCGGCTCGATGTTTGACTTTCCTATTCTTGCGGCGATTTTGTCAGCAAACGGTATTATCCCGTCAGACCTTTCTGACGCTGTTTTTATCGGCGAGGTTTCTCTCGGAGGCGAGGTCTCGGCGGTAAACGGCGTTCTTTCGATGGTTCTTTGTGCAAAGGAGGAAGGGATAAAAAGAGTCTTTCTTCCTTTTAAGAATATGGCGGAGGCTTCGGTTGTGGGAGGAATTGAAGTTTATGGGATAAAAACCGTCTCAGAGCTTATCGACGTTCTCACGGGAAGAAAACGCCTTGAGCCTGCAAAGGAATACATACCCTCCCCTGAAGAATTTACTTATGATATGGACTTTGCCGACGTTAAAGGGCAAGAGAACATAAAAGCGGCTATACAAACTGCCGCCGCAGGCTTTCACAATATACTGATGATAGGCGCTCCCGGTTCGGGAAAGAGTATGCTTGCAAAAAGAATACCGACTATACTTCCGCCCGTGAGCTTCAAAGAGAGCATCGAATCAACCCAGATTTATTCCGTCTGCGGAATGCTTGACGATAAAACTCCGCTTATAACAAAGCGCCCCTACCGCCCGATAAGCCACACGGCGACAACCGTCGGCGTAATCGGCGGAGGCACGAAAACGCCAAAGCCGGGAGAAATAAGCCTTGCACATAACGGCGTTCTTTTTCTCGACGAGTTCCCCGAATTCAGACGAGACGTTCTTGAAGCGCTCCGTCAGCCGCTTGAGGATAAGAAAATTGCAATCACAAGAGCAATCGGCAAGGTGACTTACCCCTGTAAATTTATGCTCGTTGCCGCTATGAATCCTTGTCCTTGCGGAAATTTCGGAAGCGCCAACAAATGCTCCTGTTCGCCTGCACAGGTTTCACGCTATCTTGCAAAGATAAGTCAGCCCGTTCTTGACCGAATTGATATTCAGTGCGAGGTGAGTAGCGTAAGCTATGACGATATTACAAGCACGAAAAAGGGCTTGTCGTCGGCTCAGATGCTTGAAAACATAACCAGAGCAAGAGAAATTCAGCAAGAACGCTTTAAGGGAACGCAGATGAGCTTCAACAGCGAAATCCCGCCTTCGCTTTTGTCTGAGCTTTGTCCGCTTGACGAGCCTGCAAGGGAGCTTATGAAAAAATCCTTTGAGGTTCTCGGACTTTCCGCAAGAGCCTACGACAGGATTCTCAAGGTTGCACGAACGATAGCCGACCTTGACGGCGCACAGATAATCGGAAAGAAGCATCTTTCACGGGCAATGTCTTACCGTTCGCTTGACAGAAAATACTGGAACAGATAAGGAGAAGAAAATGAACGAGCCTTTTTGTATGTTCCCTATAATCTCAAACGAAAGCGAGCTTCCGCTTTTTGTGAGAGGAATAGGAAAAAACGCTTGCGAGCGACATATAGAACGCCCCAAGGGACATAGCTGTTATCAGCTTCTTTTTGCAACAAAGGGCGAGGGAAAGCTTATAACACAGGAAAAAACCTTTAACCTCAAGGGAGGAATGGCTTTCTTCCTCACAAAAAATACGCCGCACGAATATTTCCCCGTTGATAACGAGTGGGACACGCACTGGCTGGTTATTGACGGAACGGCAGTAGATGAGCTTGCAAAAAGCCTTGGCTTTTCGGAGGATATAGTCGTTGAGATTTCGAATATAAGCGAGCTTATCGCTAAGTTCAATAAGATAAGGGCGGTTCTTGAAAACGACAGATATTATGGCTCTTATCGGGCTTCGGCTTACGCTTACGAGTTTTTTATCGAGCTTTTCCGCCTTGCAAAGAAAAACGAGCACAGCGCCGCAACAAGTAACTCAAGCGTAGACGCCTCCATTGTTTATATCGAGCAGAATTATCAGAAAAATATCCGCCTTGAAGACTTGTGCGAGGTTGCCAACGTCTCAAAACAGCACCTGTGCCGTCTTTTTAAGAATACGCTTCAGATGCGTCCGATGGAATATGTCACAAAGGTCCGAATCCAACACGCAAAAAGCCTTCTCATTACCACAAATTACAGCATAAAGGAAATTGCGGAGATGGTAGGCTTTTCTGATAATAGCTATTTCGCTATGCTTTTCAGCAGGCACGAGTTTATGAGCCCCGTAGAATATCGCCGTCACGAAGGCGGCTGATACCTTGAACGCAAAAAAAGACAGCTACTGAGAGGAAGCTTTCCTTTAGTAGCTGTCTTTTATTATACGAGAATTGCCCCCGTCGATTGACAGGGGCAATTGATATTTTTAGATATTAGCCGAAGAGTGCGCCGAGAGCTTCCTGAGCCATACAAGATACGCAGTATTCAGTTCCGTCAACCTTAGTAGCGCCTTCTGCACCGCACTTATCGCACTTACCGTCGTTGCTATCAGCGCCGCAGCCTGCGAATGCGCAAACAGCGATTGCTGCAACAGCGAGCATAGCTAAAAGTCTTTTCTTCATGTTAAGCGTCTTCCTTTCTATTATTTTCCATAGCCTAAATATATCACATTGTCGCCTTTTTGTCAAGGCGTGATAATGCACAAAAAACGGGCTGAGATTAGTGTGGGCGCCATAAGGCAGTTTTGAAACCGCCGCACAGACAAAGTGCTAAATGGCATTTGTTTATTGTGCGGCGGAACTGCCAAAGGCGGCTCGCCTTACGGTTGCCCCCTTTTTTTATAAATCAGTTTTGAAACCGCCGCACAAACAAAGTGTTAAATGGCATTTGTTTATTGTGCGGCGGAACTGCCAAAGGCGGCTCGCCTTACGGTTGCTCCCTTTTTTTATAAAGCAGTTTTGAAACCGCCGCACAAACAAAGTGTTAAATGGCATTTGTTTATTGTGCGGCGGAACTGCCAAAGGCGGCTCGCCTTGGTGCGTCCGCTATATAGAAGTTTTTAACCCCCCCGTTTTGCAACTGCGGGGTTAGCTGTTTCTTATAAAAGGCGGGAATTGCCCAAAGGGGCTCCCTTTAGCGAGGGCGTTATAAAGCAGTTTTGAAACCGCCGCACAGACAAAGTGTTAAATGGCATTTGTTTATTGTGCGGCGGAACTGCCAAAGGCGGCTCGCCTTTGCTCAGCCCATATTTTTTACTTTGCGTAATCCACAGTTCTTGACTCTCTGATGAGATTTACCTTAATCTGACCGGGGTATTCCATTTCGGTTTCGATTTTCTGAGCGATTTCTCTTGCAAGAACTACCATTCTTTCGTCGTTTACAACCTCAGGCTTAATGAGGATTCTTACTTCTCTACCTGCCTGGATTGCGTACGATTTTTCAACGCCCTCATAGCTCATACAGATTTCTTCGAGCTTCTGGAGACGCTTGATATAGCTTTCGAAGTTTTCGCTTCTTGCGGCGGGCCTTGCGGCGCTTATTGCGTCAGCCGCCTGAACGAGTGCGGCAACAACCGTCTTCACCTCAACGTCGCCGTGGTGAGCTTCGATAGCGTGAATAACGTCTGCGCTTTCCTTATACTTTCTGCAAACCTCAACGCCGATCTGAACGTGGCTTCCCTCAATTTCGTGGCTGAGCGCCTTACCGATATCGTGGAGAAGACCTGCTCTTCTTGCAAGCGTTGCGTCAACGCCAAGCTCGCTGGCCATAATCCCTGCAAGGTGAGCAACCTCAATAGAGTGACCAAGGACGTTCTGGCTATAAGAGGTTCTGTAACAAAGACGGCCAAGGAGCTTAACAAGCTCAGGGTTAAGACCGTTGACGTTTGTTTCAAGGACGGCTCTTTCGCCCTCCTTCTTGATTTTCTGCTCAACCTCGCGGCGAGCCTTATCAACCATTTCTTCAATTCTTGTCGGATGGATTCTTCCGTCCTGGATAAGTCTTTCAAGGGCAACCCTTGCGATTTCACGACGAACCTTATCGTGACTTGAAAGAGTGATTGCCTCAGGGGTATCGTCGATTATGAGGTCAACGCCCGTAAGCTGTTCAAGGGTTCTGATATTACGACCTTCGCGGCCGATAATTCTTCCCTTCATTTCGTCGTTGGGAAGCGGAACGACAGAAACCGTCATCTCTGACACGGTTTCAGAAGCGAGTCTTGCTATTGCAAGAGAAATAGTCTGCTTTGCCTTTTCGTCACATTCGTCCTTGAGCTGCTGCTCATAAGCGACGATTTTGACAGCCTTCTCGTGAACAAGCTCAACGTCAAGCTGAGCAAGGAGATGTTCCTTTGCCTTTTCAGCGGTATATCCGCTGATTTCTTCAAGAAGCGCCTGCTGCTTTGCCTTGATTTCCTCAGCCTGAGCGAGCTTTTTGTCTGCGTTTGCATTTTTAGCTGTGAGGCTTTCTTCGAGGCGTTCGATTTTATCGGTTTTCTTGTCGAGATTTTCTTCCTTTTGCTGAAGTCTGCGCTCGGATTTCTGAACCTCTGCGCGTCTTTCTTTAAGCTCGGCTTCAATGCTGCTTCTGAGCTTCTGAGCTTCCTTTTCAGCGTTTTCTCTGAGTGTGTAAATTTCGTCTTTTGCTTCAAGTAATGCGGTCTTTTTAGCTGTTTCCGCTTTGTCCTTGGCTTCACTTACGATTCTTGCGGCTTCTTTTTCGGCAGATTCAATCTGTGCCTCAGCGTCTTTTTTTCTGTGCTGAATACCGCTTTTGAACATTATGAAACCAAAAAGGGCGGAACCAACAACAAAAGCTGCCGCAATCAGTATGATGGCCAACCATAGCTCCATAAAGAACTATACCTCCTTTTAGAAAATACGTCGGTTGTAATATTTTCATAGTGCAACAAGACAATACATTCAAAAGGTTATAGCGCATACTGCACGACAACTTACCTAAATATAAATATATAATTATATGATAAAAAAGGGGAAAATGTATTAAAATGCTGTGGGGAAAATATGTAAACCAAACGGTAATAAAATAATAAAATAGCTGTATGATAAAGTATCAGATATACGAGCATATTCCATAAGTATAATTTTACGATAGTTTTAACAAATTGTCAATAGTTTCTGTATGATAAATGAAAAATCTCGGAAATTTTGTGCAATTTACTTGACTGGGAAAGGGGCGTGTGATATAATTGATAAGTTGAAAATAGTTGCCGGAGTGGTGGAATGGCAGACACAGCAGACTCAAAATCTGCCGTCAGCGATGGCGTACGGGTTCAAGTCCCGTCTTCGGCACCAAATGCGCCCCTGCTGATCGCAGGGGCTAATTTAATATTGAATAGTGAATAATGAATATTTAATAATATAAAAGGAAGGCGCTTTTTGTTTCGTTTCGTGGCGCCCTTGCTTTTCAAGGGCTGTTTTTCTTGCAACGGCAAAACGGCAAAAAGAAAAGCGCCCCTTAAATCAGAGGCGCCTCTTGTGGGGTGGGTAATGGGATTCGAACCCATGGTCTTCAGTGCCACAAACTGACGCGTTAACCAACTACGCTATACCCACCATATCTGGCACGCCACACAGGATTCGAACCTGTGACCTACCGCTTAGAAGGCGGTTGCTCTATCCAGCTGAGCTAGTGGCGCAAAATAAATTCCGCTCTGAAAGCGGAATTGGAGCGGGTGATGGGAATCGAACCCACGTGTTCAGCTTGGAAGGCTGACATTCTACCATTGAACTACACCCGCATTTAGAATGCTCAATTATTATAACATTATAGATAGTTTTTGTCAAGCCCTTTTTTAAGATTAGAGAGAAATTTTTATTTTTTCTTTTGCGACGTCCGCCATTTTGCGTCAGAGCGTTGTGAAATTCTACAAAAATTATGATAAATTCTAAGAAAATTTATGTTTTACTTGTAATTTTCGCCTCAATGTGTTATTATTAATGTAAGCAAAAAAAGCTGATTATTTACTTACGAAAGGATGAGCGAATATGCCAGAAACAAAGGAAACCAAAAAAACAACTGCCAAAACCGAGGTAAAAGCGGAGGCTAAAAAGCCCGCCGTTAAGAAAACGGCTCCGAAAAAAACAGCAGCAAAGAAAACTGCGGCTAAGAAAACAGTAGCAAAAAAGCCGGCGAAAAAGGCTATTTCGCTTGATACCCTTACAACAGCTATCTGGAAAAAGCTTGAGAAAAAGGACGTTTCTAAAATCAATACTTCCATAGCAATTCAGGTTAACGCCGCAGGCGCAGGAACCTTCTATATCGCCGTAAACGCCGACGAAACCTATAAAAAACAGGTTATCCAGGCGGATTACTACCTCGCAGACGGTATCGTTGAGGCTTCGGCTGAGGAAATCAAAAAAATCGCGGCAGGTAATTACAGCTATATCGACGCCGTTAAAAGCGGCGCGCTCATTTATAGAGGCGACCTCGCTAAAGCCGTTATCATTGCCGAGCTTCTGAAATAATATCCGTACAGGAAGCTGTACGCTTATTGAGAGGAACCTTTCTGAAGAAAGTTTCCCCTCAAACTCCCCTTCAAAGACTTTTAATTCAAAAGCCCACCTCACAGGGTTTCACCCTGTGGGGCGGGCTTTTGTACTAAAAGTTTTCGGAAAGGAGTCTGAGGAAAAACCTTTTTCAAAAGGGTTTTCCTCAATAACACTTCCTGTACGGATATTATGCTCTGTCTTTGATGATCTGAGCCATTTCGCCTACGTTTTTCATACCCGAAACCTCGCCCATTGTAAAGCGGATACCGAATTCACTTTCGACGGCGTCGATGAGGGTGATGTGATTAAGGCTGTCCCAGTCTTCGATATCGTTTGCGGTTGTCTGTTCGTTTACTGAGATAGAATCGTCGTCGAACACGTCACGGAAAACGCCGTTGAGTCTTTCATAGATTTCTTCCATAGCTACTCCTTTCAATCGTTAACGCTTATATAGCGGTTTTTATTTTCATAGCCGTCTGTGCTTAGCTTCCAGACGGTATTTTTATTTTCGTCCTCACTTATTTTTGAGAAGCCGAACTGCCCGAAAAGCTCACGAACCATATTATTTTTGGCGGTCGGGTAATAATAGCCGTAAATTTCCTTTATACCATGAGCTTTTGCTGTTGCAACAACCTCGTCGAGCATCGCAAGCTCCATATCTCTTTTAAGCACTCGACAGCTCATAAGCCACAGCTCTATATGGAGCTTTTCGCCGTCGATTTTACCGATTACAACCGAAACGACGCCGTTATCGCCGAACTTATCGACGAGCTTTCCGTAAAGCCTTATATGCTCCTTACTCTCAAAGCAAGCGTCCATCTCAGCCTGTGAGTAGCGCTTTGTGGTGACGTTGAACTGATTGCTCTTATTTGTGAGCTGAGTTATACGCTGAAGATTTACGGGAGTGAAATCCTCAATAACCGCCCTCATTTCAAGGCTTCTGAGATATTCTCCGTAATCTGCGAAGCTTGCCTGCTGCTTTGCCCTCTGAGCGTTCGCCTTATACATTTCGCCTCGTCTGAGGTCGTCATCTGAGAAGGAGGTTACTTCAAAATAACCCGCCCTGTCAAGCGTTTTTATATAATTTTCGACGCTGTCCATCGGGGGAGCTTCGATATGAAGCTGACCGCTGACGATTGCTCTTTCGGCGGGGTTATCGTCAACAAAAACAACGCTTTCGGGCAAAAGGTTAAGCTCGTCTGCGGTATTTTTTATATTTATATCCTTTGGCTCCCAGTTTGCCTTTATAACCGTGAAGTCGTCGGGGCGAAGGATTCCGTCGGGGTGATTGAGTCCTGCGAGTGCATTTTCCTCATCGTTTTTAGAGCAGACGGTGAGAAGCACGCCAAGATCCTTATGAGCCTTTATATAAGACTGGAACTCAGAATAAACCTGCCCCATAGGAACCTCTTGACCGATTGCAATCCCGTCGGGACCATCGTCGCCGACAATTCCGCCCCAGAGGGTATTGTCAAGGTCGCAGGCTATCACCTTCTTGTTTTTACCGAGAAGGCTCTTGAATATATTGGCGAGGTTATAGGAAAATTCGGGAATTGCAGGAACAGCAAGAGCGTATTTATACATATTCCAATGCTGAACGTCCGCCCATTTCTGAAGCCCGTAGCACGCCGAGAGGTAGTTTATATCGTGGATATAGAAATTTTCGTGAGTTTGAGCGTAATCGTAAAAAGCGCTGTTGAGCCTTGTCACGAAGTTAACCCTTCCTCTGTAATCAGAAGTATCCTTATTTCCCATAAGTCGGAAGAACGGAAGCTCAAAGTTATTCTGAATTATCGGACAGGAAAAACGTTCAAAAAGCTTATCCCACATCACGGTAAAATGAGACAGCTGGGAGCTTAAAAGCTCGTCCGTCTCTTCCTTTTTCATACTCATTGAGGGAAAAGCGGCGATATTTCTTGAGGTTGTGTGGATAAAGATAAAATCGGGGTTAAAGGCGCCAAGCTCCTCTGAGAACATTGCGTCCTGAAAATACTGAGCATATTCTGACTGATAAAACTCCGCCTTTATTCCATAATTGAGCAAAAACAGGTCAAGAAGATCTACGATTGCATTAGTAGTCGAGCCGCCAAGAACCGCTATTTTCTTTTCGATTCTTTTCGTCCCGTCGCAAAGCAGCTCCTTTTTGATTGAACGCTGTTTTTTGCTTATATAAGCGCTGTCAAAGGGGTAGGTTAAATTGACCGACATTTTCTCCTCCTTAACAAGTCATTATGTAGTCAAGGTATGATACGTTTCCTCCTGCAGGAGTGAAGGTGCACATTGCAAAAAGCACGTCGGTAGCGCCCACGTCCTTACAGAAGTCGATTGCGTTATATTCGAGGTATCTGAGGTCAAGAACGTAGATTGTGTCAAAGCTGCTCGTAAGGAAAGGCACAACGGCGTTTCCGTAGCTTTCTTTTATTACGACGAGGGTTTTTCCCGTATTTGCACCTGTTTCTATCTTAGCTATTCTGTCGTCAGAGCCAAGGAAGGAGCAATAGTAGCTTGCGGCGGAGCGAGAAACGAAAAGGTCGCTCTCGTAGCCGTTTCTGAAATATTCGTCATAGTAGGTGGTTTTAAGGTCTACGTCGTTGGGGGAAATATACATTGTGAAGGTTTCGGGGTCGTTATAAAGGTTTTCGTCCTTTGAGTAATTATACATCGAGCCTACGTAACCGTCACGCTGAACCTTTTCGTATTCTGAAAGCTTGGGGAAATCAAGTCCTGCCGTCTTTGCAAACGCCTCAGCCGCATAATAAGCTCCAAGTGGCTGCCAATGGTGGTCGGTTCTTGCGAAGATATGCTCGTCTGTGTGCTTTTCGAGCGCAGAATAGCAATCAACAGGCTTTGCCTTCGACAAAAGCGAGGCGATATAGTCGATTTTTTTCTTCTGACTTGCAGTATACCCTTCGTTCTGAGAGGGGAGATAAAACTCAACCGAGGTCGGAACAATCATGCTCCACACGTTTGCCGACGGGAGAGCAGAAGCGAAATCTTCGACGTTCTGAGCGTAGGTTTCACAGTTTTCCATCGTTCCCCAGCACGCCATAAGTCCGACGTAGTGACCGTCCTTAGAGATAACGAGGATATTGTTTTCGCCAAGAACGTTATAATCCTCCTGTGCCTGTCCCTGAGCTTGGGTTGTGTCTTCGGGGGCAGAGGTAGCTTCGGTTGTTTTTTCGGTCGTGTCGTCGGGGGCTTGCGTTGCTTCGGAGGAGGAAGCCTCGCTGAGAGTTTCGTCGGGTTCTGTTGTTGAAAGCGGAGCCGTATCAGTAGGAACGCCGTGCTCGGTTTTTTCAGTTGACGACGGAGCGCTTGTGACTTCTTCTTCGGGTTTTGTGGTAAAGCTTATTTCGATACTTTCGTTAAGCTCTCCGTCAGAATTTGACGAACAGCCTGTTGTGGTGATAATTGCCGCTAAGCAAAGAGCAAAAGCAAGAATTTTTCTTTTCATATTCTATCCTTTCGGTCAGTTGGTCTGAATGGTGTGGATTCCTTCTGCGTTAGGGCCTACCGCTGAGAAGGTACAGCAGGTAAAGAGAACGTCCGTTATTCCCTCCTGCTCTACAAAGTCAAAGATATTGAGGTCAAAGTAACGCATATCAATAACGTAAATCTGCTCAAACGAATTCATAAAGAACGGTATTTCAGCGTTTCCGTAGCTGTCCTTGATTACGGCGAGCTTTCTTCCGTTATTAACGTCGGTATCAACTCTTACTATCTTCTGGTCGCCGCCCATAAAGGTAGAATAAGCGTTGAAGCGGTCCATTTCAAGGAAGAAGATTGACCTGAAGCCTTCTTCGTAGGAGGTGTTGAAATAGTTTGTTGAAAAGTCGTTCGCAGGAACGTAGTAGGTGAAAACCTCAGGGTCGTTATAAAGGTCTTGGTCCTGAGTAAAGGTATAAAGCGAGCCCATATAGTTGTCATAGGTTCTCACTTCCATCGTTTCAAGCTCAGCGAATGGAAGCTCTGCGACTCTTGCAAATTCCTGTGCCGCATAATAAGCTCCAAGTGGCTGCCAATGATGGTCGGTTCTCGTGTAAATCGGCTCGTCCGTGTGAAGCGCAAGAGCGCCGTAGGCGTCGATTGCAACAACGCCCTCGTCAAGATTATCGTAAACGGAATTTATACTGTCAAGGTGACTTGCGTTATAATCGGCGAAGTTAGAGGGGGTGTAATATGCGCTTGAGGTCGGAACGACCATACAGAACACGTTGACGTCGTTTCCTACTCCTGAACGGAAGTCGTTGATATATCCTGCGTATCTTTCGCCGCTTCCGCCGCCGAACATCGAGATTCCCCAATAATGTCCGTCTGAGCGCTTTACGACGATCTGACCGTTAACGAATACGCCGGGTGCGATTTCTTCGCCGCGAGGCTCGGTCGTGCTGGCTTCGGTTGTTTCTTCGGGCGCAGTCGTGTCTTGGGGAGTTGTCTGAGCGCTTGAATTATTATCGGTTGTGATTTCTTCGGGCGGAGCCGTCGTCGCTTCGGGGGTAGTTTCAACGGGCTTTATGATTTCCATATCGCCATAGGCGGTAGTTCCTCCAAGCTGAAGCCCCATAAGCTTTTTGAACGAAGCGGAGAGAGTCTTGAAAAAGTCTCTGTTTGGCACGGTGTCGCTGTAATAATCGCTTATCTGCGCCGTATATTCGCCGCTTAAAAGCTTTTCAACCGAAAATTCGGGAAATTTCGTAAGCTCGCGCTTTTCTGTTTCTGAAACCGTCGGGTGCTCAAGCAGGAGCAGCGCAAGAGTAATTATAAGCGTAAGAACGCCCATAACCGCCACGTTCACTATCGGAAGCGCACGGGTTGTTTTTTCTTTTTGTGCAAAATGTTCGCCTTTCATAAGCAGACCTTTCTTTTCCTATTAATATATAAACATTATCTGACTATATTCCAATTTAATATTCTACCAAATCACGCTCCCTTTGTCAATAAGATTGGAGCAAACTGCACCATTCGGCAGAAATTTCTTTTTTTCGTTTTTTTCTATTCACAAATGGAAAGTTTTATGGTATACTGAAAGGAAAGAAATCACTAGGAGGACAGCTGAATGTCTAAACTTATGCTTGGAAATCAGGCGGTTGCAAGAGGTCTTTACGAGGCAGGCGTTACGGTAGTGTCAAGCTATCCCGGAACACCCAGCACAGAAATCACCGAATTTGCTTCTACCTATGATAAAAACGAAATGTACGCTGAGTGGGCGCCTAACGAGAAGGTTGCCTGCGAGGTTGCAATTGGGGCTTCCATTGGCGGAGCGAGAAGCTTCTGCGCAATGAAGCACGTTGGTCTCAACGTCGCCGCCGATCCGCTATATACAGCGTCTTATACAGGTGTTGGCGGAGGACTTGTCGTTGCAGTAGCAGACGACCCCGGAATGCACTCGTCACAGAACGAACAGGATAGCCGTAATCACGCTATCGGCGCAAAGCTCCCTATGCTTGAGCCGTCTGACAGCTCGGAATGTAAGGAGTTTACAAAGCTTGCCTACGAGCTTTCCGAAAAGTTCGATACTCCGTTCCTTCTTCGTCTTTCAACAAGAGTAAGCCACTCTCAGAGTAAGGTTGAAGAATGCGAGAGAGTTGAAAAGGAAATCGGCGCTTACGAAAAAAATCCCGCAAAATACGTTATGATGCCGGCTTACGCTAAGCCTAAGCATATCGTAGTCGAGGAGCGTACGAAAAAGCTCATTGAATACGCAGAAACGGCAAGCATTAATAGCGTTGAGATGAACGGCGACGAAATCGGCGTAATTACCGCAGGTATCGCTTATCAGTACGCAAAGGAAGCTCTTGGCGACAAGGCAAGCTATCTCAAGCTCGGTATGGTTAACCCCTTGCCCGAAAAGCTTATTCTTGATTTTGCCAAAAAGGTTAAGAAGCTCTACGTAATCGAGGAGCTTGACCCCGTGATTGAAAAGCACGTAAGAGCGCTTGGCGTGGAATGTATCGGAAAGGATTTATTTACCCTTATCGGCGAATACAGCCAGACATATCTTGCTGAAAAAATACTCGGAGTTAAAAACGAGATTCTTTCCTTCGGTGAAAACGTCCCCGTTCGCCCTCCCGTAATGTGTGCAGGCTGTCCTCACAGAGGCGTGTTCTATATTCTTAAAAAGCTCGGCGTTATGGTTAGCGGTGACATCGGCTGCTATACGCTCGGTGCGGCGGCTCCGCTTCAGGCAATGGACACAACCGTTTGTATGGGCGCTTCTATAAGCGGACTTCACGGCTTCAATAAGGCGAGAAGGGGAGAATATGAAAATAAGGCGGTTGCGGTAATCGGCGACTCGACCTTTATCCATAGCGGCGTTACAGGTCTTATAAACATCGCTTATAACGGAACTAACAGCACGGTTATTATCCTTGATAACAGTATCACGGGAATGACAGGTCATCAGAATAACCCTGCCAACGGAAAGAATATCTACGGCGATCCTGCCTCGGCGGTTAACCTTGAGGCTCTTTGTAAGGCAGTAGGTATCGACAGAGTAAGCGTTATAGATCCCGGTAATCTTGAAGAAACCGAAAGCGTAATAAGACGAGAGCTTGACGCTCAGGCTCCCAGCGTAATTATTGCAAGAAAGCCCTGTGCGCTTCTCAAGACCGTAAAGCATAAGAGCGCATTTATTGTTGACAACGACAAGTGCAAGGGCTGCAAGGCTTGTATGAAGATAGGCTGTCCTGCAATTTCAGTCATCGACGGCAAGGCTCAGATTGATAAAACTCTCTGCGTTGGCTGTAATCTTTGCACTCAGATGTGTAAGTTCGACGCAATATCTGAATAACATAGAGTAGATTTATCTTCGATTATTACTGAATGTAAACTGAAAGGAATATATTATGGCAAAATCTATTATGCTTGTCGGCGTTGGCGGACAGGGAACTCTGCTTGCAAGCCGTATTTTAGGTAATGCGCTTCTTGCCGAGGGATATGAGGTAAAGGTGAGCGAGGTTCACGGAATGAGTCAGCGAGGCGGCTCGGTTGTAACCTACATAAAGTATGGAAACGAGGTTTTTTCCCCTGTAATCGAACAGGGCGAGGCTGACGTAATCGTGAGCTTTGAGGAGCTTGAAGCGGCAAGATGGCTCCCTTACATTAAAAAAGGCGGAAAAATTATCACAAATATTCAGCAGATAAATCCAATGCCCGTAATCACAGGGGCGGCAAAGTACCCAACTGAAATCCTTGAAAAAATAAAGAGCACAGGCGCTGAGCTTATCGCTCTTGACGCTCTTTCCCTTGCTGAACAGGCAGGAAGCTCAAAGGCTGTAAACGTGGTTCTTATGGGCGTTCTTTCGGGCATTATGGGCTTTTCTGAAAAAACGTGGACAGACGCTCTTACACAGTGCGTTCCTCAGAAGTTTCTTGAAATCAACACCAAAGCGTTTGCACTTGGCGCAAGCGTAAAATAATCAAGGAGGCAAAAACCAATGAACTATTATATGAGGGAAATCGAGTGCGCTCCCCGTCACGAGCTTGAAGCGCTCCAATCCTACCGACTTTCTCAGCAGATTCGTCGTGTCTATGACCACGTTCTCCCTTACAGAATGAAGATGGACGCCGCAGGAATAAAGCCTGAGGATATAAAGTCGGTCGCTGACCTTTCAAAGCTTCCATTTACGGTTAAACAGGATTTAAGAGACAACTATCCTTACGGAATGTTTGCCGTTCCTATGAGCGAGGTAGTAAGAATCCACGCTTCGTCGGGTACAACGGGAAAACAGACCGTCGTAGGCTATACTCAGAAGGATATTGATATCTGGTCTGAATGTGCGGCGAGATCCCTTGCTTCAATCGGGGCAACAAAAAACGACTTCGTTCACGTTTCTTACGGCTACGGTCTTTTCACAGGCGGTCTTGGAATGCACTACGGCGCTGAAAAGCTCGGTGCGGTTGCAATCCCCGCTTCTGCCGGTAACAGCAAGCGTCAGCTTGAAATGTTCCGTGACTTCGGCTCGTCGGTTGTGTGTATGACGCCTTCTTATGCAATAAGCCTTATCGAGCTTATCAACGAGCTTGGAATGAATAAAAATGACTTTAATCTCAAGGCAGGTCTTTTCGGCGCTGAGCCTTGGACAGAGGAAATGAGAAAGGAAATCGAAGCAGGTCTTGGAATCAAGGCTTACGATATTTACGGTCTTTCTGAGATTATGGGACCGTCGGTTGCCTGTGAATGTGAATGTCAGTCGGGTATGCATATTTGCGAGGACCACTTTATTCCTGAAATTATAGACCCCGATACCCTTGAGGTTCTCCCCGCAGGTCAGCAGGGCGAGCTTGTCTTCACTTGTATCACTAAGGAGGCATTGCCTCTTATCAGATACAGAACAAGAGATATCGCAACTCTTGTTTATGATAAGTGCGGCTGTGGAAGAACGCTCGTAAGAATGCTCAAACCTCAGGGAAGAACTGACGATATGCTTATCATCAGAGGCGTTAACGTATTCCCGTCTCAGATTGAATCGGCGCTTTTGAGCGTTGATAACCAGGCGACTAACTACCGACTCGTGGTTGACAGAATAAACAATCTCGACACCCTTGAGGTTCAGATTGAGGTTCGTGAAAATATGGTCGGAGATAACGTCCGTGATATTGAAAGCTATAAGAAAAAGGTTAAAGCCGCTATTGATTCGGCAATCGGCGTGGGCGTATCTATAAAGCTCCTTGAGCAAAAATCGCTTGAACGCTCCACAGGAAAAGCAGTCAGAGTAATTGATAACCGTGAAATCAAAAATAAATTCGAGAAGAAATAAGGAGGAATTATCATGCTTGATCAGATCAGTATCTTCGTTGAAAATAAGCCCGGACGCCTTGCCGCAATCATGGAGGTGCTCAATAACGCCGCTATTGATATCCGTGCATTCACAATCGCAGACACAACCGATTTCGGTATCGTAAGACTTATCGCAAACGATACGAAAAAGGCAATTTCCGCCCTTAAAGAAAACGGCTTCACAGCTAAGCACACATTGGTAATCGGCTTTACTATCCCCGATTATCCGGGCGCTATGAACGAGGTTATTTCTATTCTTCAGAAAAACGAAATCAATATCGAGTATAGCTACTCGCTTATGGGTAAAAGAGAAAATCAGGCAGATATTGCCATTCGTGTCCAGGATAACGAAAAGGCAGAAGCCGTTCTCAAGGCAGCAGGTATCAAGCTCATCTCAACCGACGATGTCTGCAACGCATAAGCTGGCTGTTCTTTACTGACAAACGCAGACGTTATTGAGGGGAAAGCTTTCTTCGGAAAGCCTTCCCCTCAAATTCCCCTTCAAAGACTTTCAATTCAAAAGCCCGTCCCACAACCCTGTGAGGCGGGCTTTTGTACTAAAAGTTTTCCTCGGTAGCGTCCCAGTTTGTCATTAAAGAACACTAAGAGCGTTGGCGTTTTTCCATAATTTTCCAATTTATGAGTCCGTAGATATCGTTAGCGAGGAAGACCACGAAGCAGACGACCATTGGCAGATATGAAAAGTCGCTTACCAGGATACAGCTCCAGAGTATAATCAGCACGACGTCGTTAAGGGCGTAAACGAGCGCGTAATAAGGGCTTCTCATCGCTGAAAGGGTAGCCGCCGCAAAGCTTGTTGTGACTGAAAATGTGCTGACGACGAGGTTATTTGTGTTAAAAAATTCGAGAATCCAATAAAAGAGCTGAGTTACGACTACGGTTGCAATCGACAGCAGAATCCAGTCTCTTGGGGTTGCCTTTCTGACCTTGACCTCGGTTTTCTCTGAGGAATATGGATTACGAAGCCAAAGGACGATTGAAACTACCGCAACAGGCCCCGTCATTCCCATATAAGTTATTGCCTCGCCGTAATACTGCTGACCGAGCGAGATAATTCCGTAGGTGATACTGAAAGCGAGCATCAGGAACTGCCCGAACACGTGGCCCTTTGAAACGAAGATAAGGCCGCTGCACCCGATAAGCGAAGCGACGGTAACGAGAGAGACGCTTTTGCACACGACGAACGAAGCCACAATCAGCGCAACTGAGCTTAGCCAGAGCGCCCACTCTTTTTTTGAAAGCGATTTGAACGGATTTGTCATAGTTCCTCCCAATAAAAAAGCGTTCTTATGCCCCTTCAACGACCTAACGAGGCACAAAAACGCTTTCGCAGCTACCCGGTGGCAGCTCTTATTCTTTTTTTAGTATATCACTTGCGGGCTGAGAAGTCAAGGCGTGATTTTATTTTCTGCGCTGAAGAAGGACGTTATTTTCTCTTAAAAGCTCAATAAAACGGTCCTGCTCAAGAGGCTTTGAGAAGTAGAAGCCCTGGAGTGCGTCAACGCCCATTTCCGTGAGTGCGTCAACCTGCTCCTGTGTTTCAACGCCCTCGGCTATTACCTTGAGGCTGAGCTGCTTTAGCATACTTACAACAGCTTCGAGAATAGTCTTTGATTTCTTGTTGCTTTCGTCAAAATAGCTCCACACAAGATATTTGTCGAGCTTTATGGTCGAGAAGGGGAAATTTGTGATATAAAGTACGTTTGAGAACCCTGAGCCAAAGTCGTCGAGCGAGAAGGTCACGCCCTTTTCGATAAGGCTGTTCATATTGTTCATAAGTGTATCCTGAGATTCCATTGCGGAGGTTTCGGTTATCTCAAGATTTATGAACGAGGGGCGGATATAGTAGCGCTCCATTGTTGAAATAAGCTCGTCGGCGAGGCTTTCCTGGTTACATTGCACACCCGAAAGATTAATTTCTATAAACTTTAGCTCGGAGTTATCAAGATTATATTCTCTGATGAACGAGCAGACCTTTTCAAAAACAATGCTTCCGAGTCTGAGAATGAGTCCGTTTTTCTCGGCAATAGGCACAAACTCCTCAGGGGAAAGACGGCCAAAGGAAAGGTCGGTTAGTCTGACGAGAGCTTCAGCCGAAACAATTTCCTTTGTCTTTGCGTCGCAGATAGTCTGATAATAGACCGTCAGACCGTCGTCCTTGAGCGCTTCTGAGACAATCGCCTGAATCTTACCCTTTCTTATCTGATTATCAACAAGGCTCTTTTCATAAATAAGCACGTGGTTTGTTTTTGATTCCTTTGTTTCGGCGAGGGTATATTCGATAAGGTCGAAAACCTCGGAGGCAGACGCCGCTTTTTCGGGGCAGTCAAAAACCGTAATTCTGAATCGTGAGGTTATCGCTTTTCCCAGCACGTTAGAGCTTCCGTTAAGGAAGAACGAGATTCCGTAAGCGTGCTCGGCGGCTTTTGCGCTGTCGCCCTCAAAGATTACGGTAAGCTCCTCTCGCTTGGTGATAAAAACAGTAAGGTTGGGGATTGCTTCTATTTTCTTTGCAATTTCCGCTATGTAATTATCCGCCTGAGCTACGCCCACAGCGATACAGATTGAGCGATAATCGTCAAAGTGAATTGTGATAACGCTGAATTCCTTATTAAGAGAGAAAAGGTGCTGAAGCATTGAGGAAAGTCCTTGCCTGTTGAAAATCTTCATCGTTCCGTTAAGGGACATATTTGGATTTTCAAGGGAGAAAAAGAGCGAAATACACACAAGCGAGATGGAAAACGAGATTATATTGGTAATTCCTGTCATAACAAGCCCGAAGCCCGTCAGAAGCTCAATTCCTATAACCACGCAGAAGGTCACAAGAACTGAACGGTGTACCTTTCTTCCCCTCAAAGCGATAACGACACACGACGCAACCACAAAAACAAACGCCCCAATGAGAGTGAGCACAGAACGGCTTCCCACGTCGATAAGTCTCGTTGCTGTATATTCGTAAGCCGAATACCCAAAAACAGGCACAAGGCACAGTATCGGCACAGGTATAATTGCACATAGGAAATGCTTTTTTGTTATGCCTTTTTCTGTTGCAAAGCTAAAATAAGCTATAAAAAAGATCAGCGCAGAGATTATTATGACCGAACACGAATACAATATATCAATTATATCCGAAAAGAAGGAGGTTTTCCCCTTACTGTCCATAAGAACGTAGGTAGAAGCTATATCAAGCGTAGTAGACACGAGCGCCATAATCAGCGTGAACATATATAGCCCGTTCACAATTGTAGGGAGTCGCTTGGTGTAAACGAAAAGCACGGACACCAGTATAAGAATAATAGCCGCGGCAAGCTGGAGAGTCATCACGTAAATCATTTCCCACGTTCCTTTCATACGATATATAGTCATTTTAGCACATTTTACCGAAAAAATCAACCTAATGGTTACATTTTAAGCTTTATTTGACATAAACTGTGATAATATTTTGTCGAAATATTGCACATTAGCCAATAATGAAATTTGTTAAAAATAGAGAAAAAGCTTTTTCAGTATTGAAAAGCACACTATATAGTGTTATAATGAAAACCGTAGCGACAATATCTTGTATAAAACAGCGGCGCAATGCGCTCAATCAGTATAAAACGAAAAAGTATAAACGGAGGAAAAACATGATGCAGGTAAACGTTATGGGTGGAGTAATTTCGGAAAGAGAAAAGAACGCATATATAGAGCGAGCTCTTGAGCTTTATCCGGATAAGCATATTACCCAGATGGATATAACAGTTGACGGTGACTTTGTAGACGTAGAATATCACTATGACGCACAGCCCTTCCAGAGAATCAGAAGAATAACAGGATATCTCGTTGGAACGATCGACCGTTTCAATAACGCAAAGAAGGCTGAGGTAAACGACAGAGTTAAGCACGGTCTCACCGAAGACGCTTGCGAAGAGGTTTACTGCGACGGGGCAATGGCCTCTTGAAACGAAAGAGCTTTTGAATGAAGCTCAGAAAAAAATTAAGAGCCACTTTTGACAAAGGTCAAGGGTGGCTTTATTTTTTAGGTCTGATTTGGATATACGGGGGGCAAAGCCATCGCCGAGCCAGGCGTACCCCGAAGTCTCAGGCTCCGAAAAGCGAAGCTTTGCGGAGCCTGAGGCTGAGTGGGTGCCAAGGGTGAGGCGACTTGACTTCCCGACGGATATAAAAAGAAGCCGCTTTGGGTTAACGGCTCGTTTCAAGAGGAAAAGCCCCTCATAAGCGCCGCCTCCAAAGCCGCCTTTGACCTCATTTACTCCGTTTATCCGTCGGAAAACAAAAGCGCAAAACCTCGTGGCACCCACTCCGCCTCGCTCCGCTCGGCT
>JAZNST010000013.1:0-7368 GCA_045591405.1 Ruminiclostridium sp. | reverse complement strand
TCCTGTGCGTAAAAGGCGCCTCTAAAAAGCACGAACCCCTCTCCTCTAAACCTCAATCGCCTTTCCCAAGGAGAAGCTGTAAAGCAAGCGCTCCTTGACTTTAAGCCCCGTCATCTGAGAAAGAGCGTCGGAGTAAATTTTCAGCTGACCTTTATATTCTTCTGAAAGCTCCTGCTCGGTAATTCCCCTGTTGGTCTTATAGTCAACAAGAACAATCTCGCCGTTTTCTACGAAATACATATCCGCGATACCCTGAACGAAAGACAGGTCGTCGGGGCAAGGGTTTTCCTCCTGCGTTGCATTTATAAGCGTAAAGATTTTATATTCTCTGAAAATCTTGCAGTCTCTCGCCCTTTTGCAAAGGTCACTTTCAAGAAAAGTCTGAAGCTCGTTTTCGTTCACGACCGCCGCCTCGTCCTCAGAAAGAACCCTCTCCTTTTTGAGCCTCTCCAGCTCCAAAGCCGCGCTTGTTGCACAAAAATCGAGATGCTCCATCGTCTTATGATAAATATCGCCACGCTCCTTGGGCGTGATTTTCTTTCTGTTTTTGAGGAAAAGCGGAAGCCCAAGATACATAGTCGTCTGACCGCCCTCGCCCGCTTCGTCACGGATAACTCCAAGCTCTGTTGCGGTGAGCTTAGCGGGTGCAGTAGTAAAGCTCTTATATTTATATGAGAACGAGAGCTTTTCTCTGACCTTTTCTTCTGAGATTGTCGTCTTGTTCGCTTTTTCTTCAACCACAGCGTCAAGAAGCGGAGGGTTTTCAACAAAAACCTGTCTGCAATGATTTTTCGTAAAATCGAGTTCTTCGAGCGTTTGAAGAAGGCTTCCCTTTACGGCTGAAAGCTCGCCGTCCTTATTGGGACGGGCGCTGAAGGTAAGAATAAGCTTTTCTTCGGCTCTTGTCATTGCAACGTAAAGAAGTCTCAGCTCCTCGCAAAGCTTCTTTTTATCAGCGCTGTCGGAAAGTGCGGAGTGAGAAGCCGTCTGAATGGTGTGAAGTCTCTCATAGTCAGAATAATTCACGCCGATACCGCCCTTGATGTCAAAGAGGAAGCTTCTCCGACTGTCCGAGCTGTTGGGTTTTTTATTAAGGAACGACAAGAACACAATCGGATACTGAAGTCCCTTTGAGGCGTGAATGGTGAGAATTTTTACTGATTCGTCCTCGTTTGAGTTGACTACCGCTTCTTTCATCTGGAGCTTCGCCGCGCTTATTTCAGATATAAACGCCGCAAAATCCCCTGCCGTTACGCTTCCTGTTTTCGTGAACGCCGAGGCGTAGTCAAGAAGAAGTCGGAGGTTAGCCTGTCTTGCCTCTCCGCCAAAGCCTATCCCCTCAATCGAAGGAAGCTCGGTTCTTGAATAAATAGCGTGAAGGAGGTTTACGGTTGAGGTTTCACGGTTGAGCTTTCTGAAAAATCTGAAGTCAGAAAGAAAAACCCTGATTTTATCGCCAAGCTCTCCTTTGATGCCTTCAAGGGACGAAAGGTTACTGTGAAGGTCGTTTTTATCGTTCACGAGTCTTATCTGCGCCAGCTCCCCCGCACAAAAGGCGTAAACGGGCGACATAAGAACCTCAGCGAGCGCGAGGTTATTGAACGGATTTTCAATTACCTTCAGCATAGAAACCACGAGACTTATTTCGCTGAGCGAGGTAAAATCGGTTTCTCCCTTGGTGACAACAGGAACCCCTCTTTTTACAAGCTCATCTCTGAGCACAGTCATTTTAGCTCCGCCGCTTCTCATAAGAATTGCGAAGTCTCCGAAGCGACAGGGCCTTTTTTCCTTTCCCTGTGTGACCTCAAAGCCGTCACGAACCATATCGCAGATAGTCTGAGCAACGTATGCGCTTTCAGATTCGTTTGACTTTGCGTTTTCAGCGTCAAAAACACAGACGACATCGGTGAGGTTTTCCTGTGTCGAGGCAATTTCCCTCTTAGGATTCATCGGCGGCAAAAAGTCCTTGAGCGTTGGGTTATCTTCATCGCAAAAAACTGAATTTACGAAATTTATTACCGAGTCTGAGCTTCTGAAATTGTTATTGAGAGGCAAGCGGCTGAAGCTCTCGTCGTTGGCAACAGAAACGAACAGCTGGGGATTTGCCCCTCTGAAGCCGTAGATAGACTGTCTCACGTCTCCGACAAAAAAGAGATTTTTTCCGTTATCGGAAAGGCGGTTGAAAATTTCAAACTGAACGTCGTTGCTGTCTTGAAACTCATCGACGATTATATAATCATAGTTACGGCTCAGATTTTTCTTCTGCCCCTCAGGGCTTCTGAGGATTTCAAGAAGCTTATGCTCAACGTCGGAAAAATCTATTGCATTTTCGTCAAGCTTCGCCTTTTTATATTCGTCGCTGTAAAGCTCGTAAAATTCAAGAAGAAGTCTTATTCTTAAAAGCTCCTCCGCCATATCGTCTTGCGCCCCAAGAACCGTTCGGGCAAGGTCGATTCCCTCGTTTACGAGAGCCTTTGCCCTGTCTCGATAGAACTTGAAAACTTCACCGTCAGGCTTATCGTCTCCTCTTGCGGCAGGCGCTCTTTTGAAAACGCCGTCTGAGATAATTTTCAAAAAGTCGTCCGTATTTTTTTCTTCAAGCGCAGACACGAGCCTGTCAATATTATTAGCCCCTTCGTTGAGATAGAGCTTGACCTTTTCGCCAAAGCCGCCGCTTCCCACATAAGCCTCCGAAAGCTCGTCCTGAGCCATTTCCCAGCGTGAGATTGCCTCGTCTTCAAGGGGCTTACAGAACTTTTCACGGTACTTTTCCTCGTCTTCAAAGACAAGGAGGTTTTCTTTTAGCCATTCGTTTTTATCGGGGAGCGTTTCAAGGAACGACGAAAGCCCCAAAGCCTCAGCCTTGAGCGAGCGTTCGTCACGGAAAAATCTGAAGACGGTCTTTATTTTTTCGTCTGAAAATTCCTTCCACATTCTTGTAACGGCTCTGTCTGCGGCTCTTCTTGAAAGAACCTCAGCGTTCACCTCGTCGAGCGTAGAAAAGTCGGGAGAAACGTCAAGAAGCTCGGCGTTATCCCTGAGAAGCGAAAGGCAGAAGCTGTCAATCGTTCCGATAACGGCGTCGGAGAGCTTTAACTGCTGCTCACGCAAAAATTCGTCGTCGGGGCTTTCTTTTATAAGGCGGTTCATTGCCTTTTCAAGACGCTCTCGGATTTCAAACGCCGCCTTTTTCGTAAAGGTAGTCGCAACCAGCCTGTCTGCGCTCACGTTAAGCTCCTTATGGGAAATGAGGTAGACGATTCTTTCAATGAGAATACGGGTTTTTCCGCTTCCTGCCGCCGCAACGACTATCGCAGGCTTATTTTCGCCATATTTAACCGCCGCGTCCTGTTCGGGCGTAAGCTCAATTTTCATCGTTCTCCTCCTTTCCGATTACAAGTGAATCAAAAACTCCGTTTTTATTCTTACAGATATTCTTATAGTCGCAATAGTCGCAGGGAAGCTCCTTGCCCTTTATAGTCACAGGAAAAGCCTTTGCCTCTCCGTTACGGATAGATTCTGTCTTTTGGGGGAGAAGATTTTTCTCAAAATCTTCCCTTATTTTTTCAATCTCCGCTTCGTTAAGGGAATTTGACTTTACAAAGGCTGTTCTTGAGGTTTTTCCCGCCTGTGCGGCAAGCTCGTCGTTGAGCTTCAGATACCCCTCGTTGACTGCCTCTGAATAAGCGGTAGAAATCCTGTGAGAATCAAGGAAAGCATAATCCCTGTTAACCGTCTCCTGTTCAATTGACGACGATTTTATACAGCCTGTGCCTCCTGCGGCGGTATACTGAACGGCTCCAAACTTCCCCTCGTGCTCAAGGCAAGCGAACATATAAATGAACATCTGAAGCCCAAGCCCGTGCTTTAACGCTTCAAGGCTCACCTCGTTGTTGCCCGTTTTATAGTCGCAGATTCTTATATATCTTTCTGAGTCACGGAGCTTTACGTCGATTCTGTCTGCCGTTCCGTAGAAAACTATACCGCATTGGGAGCTGTATTCAAGCTTTTTTTCCGTTGCAACAGGAACGAAGCCCGTGCAAAGAATATCGGTTTTAAGCTGTTTGAGAAGCGAGGTCAGACGAGGCTCAAGAAGCCCTGTGATACCACGGACTCTCTTTTCGTCGGCACAGCTTTTGTGAAGATATTCTTCCGCCGCAATGCTGAGTGCGTCCCTTGAAAGTCCTGAAAGCTCGTCGTCAGAAAGGCTGAGGAAGCAGTCGAAGCCGTCGTTTTTTTCGATAAAGCGGCCGATTGCTTCTTGCATTGCGTGGTGAACGGCGTTTCCCGTTTCGATAGGCTCGGAAATATCCGCAGAAAGCTCGTTTCTGATTCCAAGTCCATAGCTGCAGAAAAAGGCGAACGGACACGAAAACGCCTTTTCGATTGCAGTAGGAGAAATCCTGTCGAGCTGATAAAGCTTCTCTGCGCTCTGAGGCGGGATTTTATGAGAGTAAGCTTTGCCGTCGGCTATTGCCTGAGCGTTTTCAAGAAGCCCGACAAAGCGCTTCTCGCCGTCAAGAACAGCGCTGAGCTTTTTTGTTATGTCGTGATTTTTTCCGAAATTCTGTGCAAGAACTTGCTTTGCTGATTTGACGGTTGAAGCGAAGAACTCAGGCTCAAGGTCTGAGGTATATCTTTTTTCAAGCTTCATTTCTTCAAGAATAGAAGCAAGAAGAGCCTCACGTCCTGAAAAATCGGTCTCACAGCAAGTCATAATAAGCCTTTCACGCGGCAGGCTCATAGCTCTGTATGTAAAGTAAAGCTCCTTTGAAAAGCGGACGGCTCTCGTGTCGCCCACGTCGATTCCGTTTTCTCTGAGAGCCTGTTCGTCAGCGGAGGAAAAAGCGTTCGTCGGAGGAAGTCGTCTTGGGATTGCCCCCTCGTTAAAGCCGCACATAAGGACGAATTTCGGCGAAGCCTTTCTTGTTCGCTCAATGTCGCCCAGAGTCACACAGTCAAGAACTCTCGGAGGGCTTGCAATATCAGTCGCTTCAAGCACAGAGGTAAGAACCGACACGAACTGCTCTGTGGTCATTCTTATATCGCCCGTGCAAAACGACAGCGACTCAAGAATTTCCACAATCGTTTCCCATATTCTCTCGTATTCTGAGGCTGTGGTTTTATCGAGCAAAAGCTCGTCGGTTTCTTCTCCGCCGCTTTTCTTTGACCGACCGATAAAGGTGCTGTCGAGGTGCTGGACGTTTATGAGAAAATCAGCGAGAACTTCGGTTTTTCCCTGTCCCGTCTGAGCCGCCTCAAGCCTTGCGTCAAGGTCGGTGAGCTGTTCTATTAGCTCCTTACGAAGCGCTTCGAGGTGAGAGAGCTTTATTTTTTCGCTGTCAACGAACTGCTCAATCCAGTTTTCGCGTCTGAGCGAATATTTTTCTGCGGCGTTTCTGAGCTTTGCCGCCTGATGAGCTTTAAGGGTAGTGGGTTTTCCTGTTTTTTCGTTTGTCACTCTCACAAAGCCGCTTTCAAAATATCTGAGCAAATCGGGTGTTTCAAGGCTTAGCGCCTTCAAAAGCGTGAGGATGAACGAAACTGCGGGACGGGAGGTGAGATTATCGGGAAAGTCGCTGAAATACGGCACCTCATAGGTCTGAAGTGCGTTTTCAAGCGCCCCCTGATAAGCTCTGTCAGCGGTAAGAACGAGAAAATCACGGTATCTTGCCCCCTTGATTACCTCGTCTCTTATTCTTGCGGCAATATAAACTGCCTCGTCGTAGGGGGTTTTTGAGATATAAAGCTCGTTTGAGCAAGAGGGAGAAAAGTCCTCACAAATCTCACAGCTCACGTCCTCACAAAGCCCCTTGATTTCTTCGATTGTCTTGTTAATGCAAAAGAAACGGCGTTCGGAGCTGTTCGGGGCGTCGGTTGTAAGGCAGAATTCAGCGTTTTCGCTCTGACTTATGATAACCTCAAGAAGTCTGCGCTGAGCGTTTGAAAAGCTGTCGAAGTTGTCGAAAAAGCACACGCAGTTATTAAAGCGCCCAGTCTGAGTCGCAATCTCAGCCGCCCTTCTCACGTCGTCGAGCTTATCGTCGAGATTTTTCGTCAAAAGCTCGTCGTAGGCGCTGTAAATAAGCGAAAGGTCGGAGGTCTTTTCAAAAAGCACCCCGTCCATTTCGTCGCAGTCGTTGAGCTTTTTCGTAAGGTCAGAGGGGGTAAGTCCCGCATTCTTGAATGAAGCCGCCGTTTTCATAAGCTTTCCTGCGAAGCCGTTTGCGTCCTTGAGCGAGCGATAGAACGAGAGTGAGCCTTTGAGCTGATCGAGCGCCGTGAGCATTGTCACACGCTTTACAACCTCGTCTGCGTACGGCTTTTTAACCCCCGCTTCTATAAGAATTTCCCTGGAGATTCTTGAAAAGGAGGTAACCTTTACCCTTGAGATATTTTTTGCGCCAAGCTCAATATAAAGAGCCTTTTCCGTATCAAACGAAAATTGGTCGGGAACGAACACAAGAATTTCCTTCCCCTTTTCACAGCAAGCTCTCATGCTTTCTCTGAGTCTGGTTGTTTTACCTGTCCCGGCAAGCCCCAGAATAAGCCTTACTTTTCCCATAGATTCCCTTTCTAAGCTATTCCCGAACCGCTGTATTTTTCTTCGAGAGTAGCCATTGCCTTTTTGTGAAGATACATTACGTTACGAAGGCTGATAAACATTTCCTCCGCAATAAGCTCCCATTTCTTTCCGCAAAGATAATGCTTTTCCATAAGCGTTTTCAGCGTGATGTCAGAAAGGGAGCCGATAAGCTCCCCGATTTCACGCTTGAGGTCAACGTATTTGTCAATATCGTCGTTTATCTCTTGCTCAAGCATACAGATTTTGACGACAGTCTGTTCGACCTTACTTTGAGAGCCTCCTCCCGAAAAGCTCTGAAGAAAGCTTTTTGACTGAAGCTCTTTGCGTTTCAGTTCTTCGAGCTGCTCAAGCTTACAGTTTATAGCGGAATCGAGCAGCACGCACTGTGACAGATAATCCTTGAGTGTCATATCCAAATCCTTTCAATGTCACGGCGAAGACTCAAAAACGAGTGGGAAATGCAGCATTCATTTCCACCGGAGTAACTATATTATCCGCCATTTTTGCCGTGATGTCAACCGTTTTATTGGACAGTAAAACAGACGGTACGCCAAAATAACTCCTGCTTCGCCTTCTGTTACCATTATACAGCAAAACAAGCGTGCAAGTAAATGCAAATTCCCTGTCGCAAAAAAACGAGTTTTTGCACACAAGGTCATAAACCGTCAAAGCTTGTCCGAACTCCAAAAGATTTGACGGAAAAGCTCCGGCGACGTCGCAAGAAAGCGCATAGGAGCGAAAATGGGGGGGGCTGTGGAAGGAGCGAGCACGCAAAGCCTCAG
>JAZNST010000012.1:0-12194 GCA_045591405.1 Ruminiclostridium sp. | reverse complement strand
GGGCGGCTGTGCCGCCCGCCTACGCTTTCGCCTTCGGCGAAAGCGGGGCTGCGCCCCGTGCCTGTGCTATTTTCAGCCTCTCCCAAAGCACAGAAAACCTCCCCTATGGCTGAACCAACAGGGGAGGCTTTATTTATGCGTTTTTCTTGAGCGTTCTGAGCTTATAAAGATTGTCAACGTGTCGTCTTAAAAGCGGCGGCTTGAACGGCTTTATAAAATAGTCGTCAGCACCGCACTCAAAGGCCCTGGTGATGAGGTCAACCGAATCGTCCGCACAGGCGAACGCTATGGGCTTATCATTGAGCAAATCGTCGCTTTTGATTTCTCCGAGAACCGCAAAGCCGTCCTTTTCGGGCATAAAAACGTCAAGGAGGATTACGTCAGGATTGAACTCTCTTGCCGCTTCGAAGGCGTCAACAGAAGAAGAACAGGTTTTAAGCTCATAGCCGTCCATCAGAATCTTCTGAAGAATTTTAAGATTTACCATTTCGTCGTCAACGGCGAAAACCTTGATTACATCTGACATTTTTACTCTCCCAACGCTTTGCGGAGTTTTTCGATAAGCTCTGCGTATTGTTTCATAAATTCTTCCTGGTTTTTTTCTACCTCGTCGTAACGCCCTTCCTTAGAAGCAAGCTCCATACGCTTTGCAAAGGCGGAGAACTCCGTCGCACCTATCGTCAGGGCTATTCCCTTGAGTGCGTGAGTGCGAACGTGGTAGCTATTCCAGTCACGTTTTTCGAAGGATTCCGAGATCACCTCAAGCATATTGTCGTTGACGAAATCTCCCACGATTTCCTCGTAGAAATCCTCCATTCCCGAACAATAACCAAGTCCCTTTTCGGTATCAAGGAAGCTTACTCTTTCAATAAAGGACTTTTGAGCCATATCCTCGTCTTCATTCTGCTCATCTGACTTTTCATATTCGATAAGCTCGCTTGGCATACATTCCTGAAGTATAGCGTAAAGATAACCCTCGTCAACAGGCTTATAAAGATAGTTTTCAAAACCGATTTCAAGATAATACTCTCTTGCGCCCTGAATAGCGTTTGCCGTGAGTGCAACAACAGGCGTATCGGCGTTGGGGCTATTCTTCATTTCTCTTAGCTTTTTGAGCGTTTCAACGCCGTCCATTTCGGGCATCATGTGGTCAAGGAAAATAATATCGTACTTATTCTTAGCCGCAAGCCCAAGACACTCCGAGCCGCTTAGCGCAGTATCAACCTTAATCTGCGTTTCCTTGAGGAGTCCCTTTGTAACCTTGATGTTCATCTCGATATCGTCAACGATAAGAACTCTTGCATTAGGAGCACGAAGACGCTTTTTCTTCGTAAGATTACCTGCGTTCTTGCTTGGACCTGACGTATTGATTGTACCCATTGCCTCAGAAGAAACAATCTCCTGTTCAAGCTCGACGGTGAAGGTTGAACCGACGCCGACCTCGCTTTCAACCGAAATCTTTCCTTCCATCATATCAACCATACGCTTTACGATGGCAAGACCAAGACCTGTACCCTCAATATTACGGTTGCGCTTTTCGTCGATTCTCTTGAATTCGTCAAAGAGCTTTTCGATATTCTCCTTGGCAATTCCCATTCCCGTATCCTTAACGGCAATGCTCAGACGAAGCTTATTTCCCGGAAGCGGAGTCCAGCCGAGCTTTAACGTAACCGAGCCCTTGGGCGTATATTTTATACCGTTGGTGAGAATATTAACTATAATCTGACGGATTCTCGTTTCGTCTCCGTAAAGCTTATCGGGGATTGTCGGATCGTTTTCGACTTCAAAATTGAGTCGCTTTTCCTTTGCTCTTTCACAAACCATGTGATAACAGTCGCTTATAAGCGAGGAAAGACTGTACTTTCCAAGTACAAGCTCCATTCTTCCCGATTCGATCTTGGAAATATCAAGAATATCGTTTATAATTGCAAGCAGGCTTCGGCTGGCTGATTCGACGTTCTTTGCGTATTCGATAATCTGAGGATCGTCACATTCCTTGAGTATCATCGTATTCATTCCGAGGATACCGTTGATAGGGGTTCTGATTTCGTGTGACATATTGGCAAGGAAGTTTGTCTTTGCCTTATTGGCGTTTTCCGCTTCAAGCATCGCTTTTTCGGTTGCCAGATTACTCTTTTGGAGCTGGTCGGTAACCTGCAACAGCTTTTCGTAGTCGTCGGGCGACTGAAGCGCATAATAAAGCGCAAGGATAAATACCGTCATAACGTAGTTCGTAATCAGTATCCTTGGAGTTGTAATCTGAATACACTCTGCAATTACTATACCGACAACGAAAAGAATCAGGGCGATTCTGAGCCTGATTTCAACTCGCACGCTGTATTTGACGATAAGAACGAGCGAGAACGCAAGCACTGAAAAGCCGATTGCAGAATAAGGGATGAAGAAACCTCCGCGAATATATTCGTTCTTTTCACCAAAGTGGAAAAGCAGGTTAGTAACATAGTTTGTAGCAGAAATCGGCACTATGCAGACAGTTACGATAAATCCAATCATTTTCGTTATTTTGTTATAGAAGTTTGTCGCAAGGCAGATATAGTAAAAATAAAGCACGTAGTCAATAATCAGCGCAACGAAGAACACCGACTGACAGATATAATGGACGTAGGTCGGAACCGCCACAGCGTTATTCTGACACAACGCGCCGCAAAGATCAGAAACCGAAATTATCAGCGTAAAAATCTGAATATACCCAAAAACCTTACTCTGAAGGGATTTATAGTGCGGTCGGACGTGATAAATCACCATAATGGTAACTATCAGAATTACCGCCGCGACGTTATATTGGTAAACTTGAGCCATTATGTAACTCCATTCCACAAACGATTTGTGCAAATATCACAATTCGCTTTTTGTTCTATCTGTATTTTTGTTTATTGTATCACAAAAAACGGGAAAAGTCAATCATTTTGATAACAAACAAGTTGCAAAAGGCACTCTTTACAAAAACAAACAAAAGTGATATACTGTATAGAAATGCATAACAACGGAGGACAAATTATGGGATGCACA
Source organism: Ruminiclostridium sp. (assembly GCA_045591405.1). Classification (GTDB taxonomy): domain Bacteria; phylum Bacillota; class Clostridia; order Oscillospirales; family Ruminococcaceae; genus Ruminiclostridium_E. Next base: position 9,164 of record JAZNST010000012.1, on the reverse strand, counting down.
CACGATTGCTCAAGCTGTGGCGAAAAATGCTCTGAGCGTAAGGAAAGCCTTATAGAAAAACCGCACGAGCTTTCAAAAATAAAAAAGGTTATCGGCGTTGTAAGCGGAAAGGGCGGCGTAGGAAAATCGCTTGTTACCTCGCTTATGGCTACTACAATGCAAAGGCGAGGACATAAAGCGGCAATTCTTGACGCTGATATTACAGGTCCGTCGATTCCTAAGGCGTTTGGCGTTCACGAAAAGGCAAGAGGCACAGATAACGGTCTGTTCCCTGCCATTTCAAAAAAGGGAACGAAAATTATCTCGGTAAATATGCTCCTTGAAAACGAAACCGACCCTGTCGTATGGAGAGGCCCCGTTATCGCAGGAGTTGTAAAGCAGTTCTGGACGGACGTAATCTGGGACGACGTAGACTTTATGTTCGTGGATATGCCTCCGGGAACAGGCGACGTTCCACTCACGGTTTTCCAGTCTATTCCCGTTGATGGAATTATTATCGTTACCTCCCCTCAGGAGCTTGTTTCGATGATTGTTGAAAAGGCAGTCAAGATGGCGGGACTTATGAATATTCCTGTTCTTGGAATAGTTGAAAATATGGCTTATTTTGAGTGTCCCAACTGCAACGAGAAGCACTACATCTACGGCGAAAGCCACATTGACGAGCTTGCTTCTCAGTATAATATTAAAAACACAGCTCAGATTCCGATGAATTCAAAGCTTGCCGCCGCTTGCGACAAGGGTATGATTGAGCTTTTCGACGGAAGCTGGCTTGAAAAGATGGCAGACGCTGTCGAAGAATAAAAAATTCCCGTGTACCTTAAAAGTACACGGGATTTATTTTTACGGTGTGATAAAATTAAACGTGATTTCAAGAGTTTCAATTCTCTCGTCTGTTTCAATAAGCTTAGGTGTTGCGTTCGAGAGGTCGCCGCCGACTATTCTTGAGTCGCCGGGTGCAGAAGGAACCCACTGATTATAAAGGTTTACTCTTGTGCATTTTCCGTCGTCGGAGGAGGTATAGTCATCGCCTGTGGGCGTGTAAACCTCGCCGTTAATCTTAATTTCGGTTATGTCAACGATACAGCCGGGGAAGAAGGTTTCGCCGTTTGAGATACCGAGCGCTGAGAAGGCGAAGCCGTAGGCAGAGAGCGATGAAAGGTCAAGAGCAACCGTGTAAGTTCCCTCGCCTGTTACCTGAACGTTTGTCGCCTTAATGCCTGTGGTCATATTCGTCGGGTCATAGGTGTCGCCAACGCTGTAAGCGATATTCCAGTCGCTACTCTGATACATAATCCACGCTATTGCCATATCGTCGGAGGGAGGAAGCGCAATGCTGTCGCTAAGCTCCTCCTGTGCCTTTTCGTAAAGGGCATCGATTGACTTTTGAGCCTGTGCCTGAATTTCAGAATAGTCCTTGCCTTTTTCTGAGTCTGCGTCTCTTCCCTTGAAGATTGCGGCGATATTTTCGTCGGCAATGACTCCCGTCTTTCTCTTATAGAGGTTACTGCAATCCCAGAGAACAGGACAGTAGTTATAAAGGTCGCAGTTGTCGAGGAAGTTCGTATAGAACTTATCAGCATCGGGCTTGATGCCTCCGTCCCCCTGCATAACCGCATATTCGCCGATAATTATGCCATAGCCCTGTTCTGTGAACTTAGAAAGGTCCTTGAGAAGTCCGTTCTGTTCTTCAAGGTCAGTAGGAGAGCCCCACTGATTTACGCCGTCCGTTCCGCAATAGTCCCAAGGAGTATAATAGTGAACGGAGAGGAAGAGCTTTCCGTCGGCTGTGTCCTCAGGCATCTTGAAACGCTCGTCACAGGTTCTCTGAATATCTGTGTTGTAGCCTGCAATAAGAAGGAAGCGGTCAGCGTTCTTCCCGCCTGTTGAACGAATAAGCTTTACAAACTCGCTGTTTATCTCATAAGCCTTTTCATAGCATTCGGCAGCTGTAAGAACGCCCTTTGAGCCTGTAATATCAGAGTCGTTGAGACGGTCGCCAAGCTCCTCGTTTGCCGATTCAAAGATAAGCTTATAGGAATAATCGGAGAAGCGTTCTGCAATCTGTTTCCACATTGCCTTATACATCTCCATACCCTTATCTCTTACCGCCTGGTCAGCTGAACCGAACATTCCCCACCAGCCGCCGTCCCAGTGGTCGTTGATAATAACGAACATATCGGCGTTGAGGGCGTAGTTTACGATTTCTTCAACTCTTGCCATAAGGCGTTCGTCGATTGTATAGTCGCCCGACTCAAAGTTCATTCCGTTTGTCCACGCAACAGGAATTCTTATAGTATCAAAGCCCATAGCCTTCATATCGTCAATCATTTCCTGAGTGGTATGAGGCTGTCCCCAAAGGGTTTCAAAGCTCGTAGGATCGCTTCCGCTTACATAGCTCTTGTGACCGTACGCTTCCATCGTATTACCAAGGTTTATTCCGTTACCCATAAGCTTTGAAAGCTCAAGCGCATTAAGGCTGTTGAGAGCTTCGTCGCCCGATGGCGTTGAAACAGAGTTTTCGGTTGTAGTCTGAGGATCGGTATTTGCGTTTTCAGAGGAGTCTGCTCCACAGCCGCCGAAAAGCGTTGAAGCAAGTACGCCCACTGCAACAAGGAGAGCTGTCGTTCTCTTATGTCTCATGATTTATCCATCCTTTTTGTTATTTGGACTATGTAAACCTTTACACAGCCGCTTTATTGCAATTATAGCACTAACTCCCAACAAAATCAATAGTATTTTTGCCCATTTTGTGTGAAATTTCAGTAAAAAACTGCCAAAGCCAAGTCAAATCTGTCCTATACTGTCATAGCGTTTTTTAAGGCAAAAAGTGATTGCAATATAAGCGAGGGTGTGCTAAAATAGAAAAAACAAAAGACAAAGGAGAACGGATATGGAGATAAAGGGCTTCACCTACGGCTATAACTCAAGAAAAGGAATGTATAACTCAGAAGCGGGTATAAAAAGCCGTGAGGCTTTGGTTGACACGGGAATCAACTGGGTTTGTCTCGCCTTTTCCGTGAATCAGAAATCATTTTCTTCTACCGAGATTCTATTTGATTATAAAAAGAATATCCCCGACCTCGAAATTATTTCGACGATTGAGGAATTTCACAAAAAAGGCATCAAGGTGTGCCTCAAGCCTATGATAAACAGCGCCGACGGCGTGTGGAGAGCGCAGATCGCCTTCCCCGACAGCACTATGTGGGGAGAGGATATTTATTGGAAGCCGTGGTTTGAAAGCTATCAGGCGTTCCTTCTCCATTACGCACAGATTGCTCAGTATACAGGCTGTGAAATGTTTTGTATCGGGTGCGAAATGCTCGCAACGGAAGTAAAGGAGGAATATTGGCGTGAGACGATAAGGCTCGTGCGCGGAGCTTACAGCGGACCTCTTGTTTATAACACAAATCACGGAAAAGAAGAAAAAGCCAAGTGGTACGACGCTATCGACTACCTCGGAACCTCCGCTTACTACCCTGTTGAAGATAAGCCCGGAGCAACAAAGGAGCAAATGGCTGAGGAGTGGAAAAAAATCGCTCAGAGGCTCGACGGCGTAAGTAAACGTCTCAACAAGAAAATCATCTTTATGGAAATAGGCTGTCGAAGTGCGTTGGGCTGCGCTCAGATGCCGTGGGATTTCGTGCATAAGGAATTCCCTTACAGCGAGCAGGAGCAGGCGAACTTCTACGACTCGTCTATTGAGGTTATGTCTGAGTACGATTGGTTTATGGGCTATTTCTGGTGGGATTGGAGCACTCACATCTACCACACCCGTGAAGAAGCCTCCAACGACAAGGGGTTCAATATTCACCTGAAAAAAGCGGAGGAGGTCCTGCGCAAATGGTACAAATAATAAAGAAAATCCGCTGTGATTCACAGTGGATTCTTTTATTTATTGTTCAATTGATATCGGCTGTGCCTGCAAACAGTCCATATTCATTATAATGCATATACTTGTATCGATATCTACATAACCATATTCTGTTGTTGCGAACATAAATGAAATATCATCATATTTTGGATAAGATAGTTCAGCCCAATAACGCTCATCCATAGTTATTTCATTATTGACAGAAACAATACAAAACCCATATTTGTTCGCAAGCTCATCGAAACTTATCGGATATGTTAAACCCAAAAACAACTCTCCCACATCGATTCCGTCTATCATATTACATCCACCGGCAGTTTCCATATCTTCAAAATAAACGCCATCATAAGATTTCCAAACATATCCACCGTATCCATTTTCAAAGACACATACATTATATGAACCTTTAGATTCTCCATATTTTTCGGTCAACTGCAGATAGGTCATACCAAGCTCTGAAATAAGGTCTTCATTAATTTTGAAGTTTTCTGAATTGACATTTTGAGTCAAGACATCGGGGCTTTCAGATTCAATTTCTTTAACTGTGGTATTTTCATCGACAGCATCACTTGATGCTGTTGTACCAACACTAGTATTTGTTTCATTTTCTAAATAACTCGTTGTTGAAGCAACATCGGAAGAGCTATCATCTGAAACAAATGTTTTCGACATTGTTGTACAAGAGCTAAGAAGTAGACACGAAGCGACAAAAACAAAGCTAATAATTTTTTTCAAGATATTTACCATGTATTTACCATCTCCTCTTAAAATTCGTTGAACCGTTTGCTTACAAATTGCGTTTCAGCTTATTTTTGTTTGCACGATCTGTTTTATGATACTGTTTTTTCCGCACTATAAATGGTGATAGTTTCAGTTTTACCGCTTGAGTATGTCAGTGTAAATACAGACTTTACACGATAAGTACCGCTCGGCAATCCGCTTTTGGTATTGATAACATAAATTGATCTTCCATTTCTCGTCTTTGTCCAACTTGCACCATCAACATCATTCCATATCCACAAGCCCCAAAACGACTGTAATGTCTGCTCAACTGAAATATTAACAATGTCAGACGTGCCTGTACAATTGCTTGTACATTCGGCCGCATTCGACGAAATATACAGCAAACTTTTCGCAAAACTTGCATATTCATAAGCAGGTGCAATTCCCTCGTTGGAAACATATGTAGTCGTTTCAGCTGAAGCTGGTATACTTACGCTTGAGAACATCATGAACGCTGACAGTAAAAGTGCAAAGCTTTTTTTGAACTTCAATAGATTCGCCCCCTTTCGTATGTATTAGTAGTTTTTGACCTTCTACTTATTACATTCCGAAAATGGGGCTTTGGGGACATAAATTTTTAATATTTTTTCAAAAACCTGCGATTTCGTTACAATTTGCCAAATCTATCAACTCTTCTTTGGTAAAATTACCATACAGCTCTAAAATATATTCATCGTTATTCCAAATCACTAATGAGTTTGTTCCAGAAGATCTTTCATACTCAACACACACAGCATCACAACCATTTATAAGGGTCTCTTGAATCATAAAACCTTCCGTGTTAATATGTGAGTTATATTCTGTTTTTACTATTTGTTCAAACACTAGTTCTTTGTCAAAATCGTTTTTATATATTATAAATCGACTAATGCTACTTGATGCCGCCTCCAATAATTCGTACCCATCAGGAACAACTGACAATGTATATTCTTCCTCAATTACAGTCGGACTATCGCCTATATCAACAGCAAAAAGATAAGTATTATCGCTATAAACCGTACCACGAAAGCTGTTGGAGATAAATGCTGTAACACAACCTGTCATAAGGGCAAGAGAAACTATAATAATAGCCGCAATAAGAATTTGCTTTCTTAAGCTTAACGGTCTTTTGGTGACCATTGTCATTGGCTGGTTATGTGCAGATACTCTATTTTTAGCAAAAATATCAAATGCTTTTTTCATTTTCCGATTATGTTTAGCTGAAAATTTCGGAAGTGCAATTTCTTCAATGGCTGAAAATTCACTCTCATAATACATAGCCATTAAATCGCCGACAGAGTAACTCTTACTCATCTTTCATACCCTCCATATACTGTTTAATCTGACTGTTTGCTCTTGCCACTCTTTTCTTGGCAGCCTCTTGTGATATTCCAAGAGCGTTTGCAATATCACTGTTTTTCAAGCCTAAATGCGTTTTTAGATAAACTGCAGCCTTTGTTGTTTCAGGCAGCGTCTCAATAAACTTTAATATTTGCTCGCAGGAATAGTCGCTTAATATCATTTCTTCAATTGATATTTGTTCATCAACAACTGTATCATCAAGATCAAATTCATGATCATAAACCTTATTTCTTTTGTTCCACATTTTATACGCAGTATTCCTTACAATAACATTTATATATGATACTCTTTTGTTTGTAGGAATATTAAATAACAGTGCAGGATTTTTGGCAATGGATAAAAACGACTCTTGTATGGCATCCTCCGCATCTTGCTTGTTATGTAATTTTGAAAACGCAATTGAATAAAACTTTTTAATATTATGCTCATATATTTCCGATAACTCATTGCGTTGAGATTCATTTTCGATTATCGCTAAAGCGGCAGAAATCATATTTTTTCCTCGTTTCGTATATTTCTTTGCTATCAGTATAGCATTAAAACACCAAAAACGCAATATATGAAAGAATGATAGTAGAATGTTTCAGTTAACAGTGAATAAATTTGAGAGAAAACATTTTATATGTGGGGGTTCAAATCTTTTTCCCTCAAAAAATATCTACGGATGCGTATTTTTGATTTTTGCAAAGATATATGCCCGCAAGTAGCTTTGTCAAGCTGTTTGCGGGCATAATATCTTTTTCGCTGAAATTAGTTGTAAGTGGTGGGCGGAATAGATTTTTAAGGTGAATAGAAGTAAAAATAAAAAGCCCAGTCTAAAACTGAGCTTTTATGCCTGTCGGGGCTCCCGACTGTCTATATTGAGCGAAAAAGATTTTTTACAATAATTCATAGAATACATTATTTAGCGAATAACGAAAAAAGAATAATGAATATTGAACAGTACAAAAGCCCTGTACCTAAAGATACAGGGCTTTTGGAGCTGGTGACGGGATTTGAACCTGCGACCTGCGCATTACGAATGCGCTGCACTACCACTGTGCTACACCAGCGAGGGATATAAAATTGATATTCCTATTGATTTTTTAACAAAATCGTGGTATAATCAATCCGTAATTTCGATGAAATCACGCAAGTTATATTATATCATCTTTTTTGCATTTGTCAAGAATGGGGGCGAAAAATATTAGTAAAAATAAAGCGATAAATATCGTTTTGTCTGTAATTTCAGGCGTGCTCTTGCTTGTGACGCTGTTTTTTATTGCAATATCGCTCATTTTCAGCAACGAGAAATCAGCCCCGAACGTCTTTGGAACGAATATTTATCTTGTGAGAACGTCCGCCTTCGATTTAATCGAGGATTCAAGCGCTGTGTTTGTGCAAAGCGTTCCCTTTGAAGAAATAACTCCGGGGAACATTATAATTTACAGCGACTCAAATTACAACGCACAAATCGCCGAGGTTAGAGAGACGAATTACGGCGAGGGCGTTTTTACCTATAAAATACGCCTTGAGGACGATTCTCAGACCTATATCGGTCAGAGCGTGATTATCGGAAAGGCAATGTCTTATTCTACCTTCCTTGGCGGTCTTATCTCGTTTGTGACCTCGCCCTTCGGTCTTTTGATTATCGTGTTTATCCCCGGTGCAATCGTTATTGCGCTTGAAATTATAAAAACGCTAAGAGGCAAAAAGGAGCCGATTACTCAAAAAAGCTCGCCGAAAAAAGCAGAGAAGGACGACACGCACTACATACCCATTCAGGAGCCTCGTGTAAATGTCCGCCAAAAGCCTGCGGAAGAAAAGCCCGAAGCACAGCGACCTATAACGGCTGAACGCCCCGTAACAGACGAGAGAACCATTGTAACCGAGCGTCAGGCAATCAACGCATACACTCAGAGTATAAGTCCTCTCTTTACTCCGCCCGTGCAAAAGGCGAGTAAGCCCACGCCAAAGCGTGAGGAAGCTCCGTCGAGTATGAGACTTGAAAGTGCAATAGCTCAGGCGAAGGCGGAACGAGAGCTTACCCTTAAAAAGCTAACTGAGCATAAGAAGCTTGATGATATTGAGAAAACGTCAAAAAATATCAAACTCCAGCACACTCTTTCGATAAAGTCGGAGCTGACAAACGACTCTGAAAAGGTCAAGCCGTCCGTGCAGGCGCACACAGCCGCTATCCCGACGACACGACCTCAACCACGTCGTCAGCTCGTCCCCGACGACGAGCCTGTGCGTGAAGAAAAGCCGACGCCAAAGGCTCCACCTGAGCAGAACGTAAAGGAATTTGTTCCCCACTCTGCACCTCAGGCCAAGGAACGCCGTTCGTCAGCTTCGCTTGACAGACTTCTCAGCGACGACAAGAAACCCGAAAAGAAATATAACATTGACGATATTCTCAAGAGCCTTGAGAGAAAATAGGAGTATTTGTGAAAAAGTTTATTTGTGCAGCTTTGACAGCTCTTGCAGTTCTATCTCTGAGCGCTTGTGAAAATAGCTCTCAAGAGCCTCAGCCGGCAACGACAACTGAACCGGCTGCTGTTGCCACAACAACGGAAGCGACAACCGAACTCGAAATCATTTCACAAGCCACAGCAAAGGAAATCGCTTCTGCCCTCCTTGCAAACGACGCTATCGTTGAATCAAGCCTTTCCAGATGCCAGTATTCTGTTGACTCAGAAAGAACCGTTACCTTCCACGAGGACGAAATGGATTGGTATTTTGCGCCTGTTGACGACGAGCGCTGTCCGTTTAAGAGCGTTGACGATATAAAGATTTTCCTCAACGATACCTACACGAGACGCTTTTACGAAAACAGCGTTTACACCTACATAATCGGCGCTGAGGATTACACGGTGTGCTTTATCGACTACGAGGGCGAGCTTTATCAGAACGTCACAGGCGGTGGCGGCGGCGGTAACGAATGGGCTTACGACACGATGACGATAAGCGATATTACTCAGACGAGCTTTACCGCACAGTGCGGCGGTATGACGCTTTACGAGGAGCCTGTTTCGGTTTCGATGAAAATCGTGATGGACGACGGGCTTTGGAAAATCGACTCGTTTGAAAAGAACTGATACTAAAGGCAGGTGTTGAGCCTGCCTTTTTTGTTTTCGTTTCGCCTTGCGCTTATAGGTGCTCCTTTGCACAGGCGGGCGCAGCCCGCCCC
>JAZNST010000011.1:0-15844 GCA_045591405.1 Ruminiclostridium sp. | reverse complement strand
TCGCTTGAGGGAACCGTAAGGGCAATCGGTCTTGACAGCTGTAAGCTGTGCACTTATTGCTGGAACGGGAAAGAATGAAGATAGGAGAGTAATATGAAAAACAGTTTTTCTGACAGCTATAAGGCGGCGGGCGTTGACGTAACCGCAGGCTATGAGGGCGTAAAGCTTATGAAAAAGGACGTTGAGAGAACGAATATCCCCGGCGTTCTTACAGGTCTTGGCGGCTTTGGCGGTCTTTTTCAGCTTGATATTTCTGATTTGAAGGAGCCTGTTCTCGTTTCGGGAACAGACGGCGTAGGAACAAAGCTCAAGCTCGCAATGCTCCTTGATAAGCACGACACTATCGGTATCGACGCCGTTGCAATGTGCGTAAACGACGTTATCTGCTGCGGTGCGAAGCCTCTTTATTTCCTTGATTATATTGCAATCGGAAAGAACGTACCCGAAAAGGTAGCGGCAATCGTAAAGGGCGTTGCTGATGGCTGTGTTCAGGCGGGCTGTGCGCTTATCGGCGGCGAAACGGCTGAGCACCCCGGAATGATGCCTGACGACGAATACGATATTGCAGGCTATACGACAGGCGTTGTTGAAAAGAGCAAAATCATCGACAACAGCAAGGTAAAGGCGGGAGATATTGTTATCGGTCTTGCTTCTACGGGCGTTCACTCGAACGGATTTTCACTTGTAAGAAAGATTTTTGATATTACAACCAAGCAGTCTCTTGAAAAGGTACTTCCTGACGGAAGAACTCTTGGCGAGACTCTCCTTGCGCCTACTCAGATTTACGTAAAGCCTGTGCTTGAGGTTATTTCACAGGTTGAAGTCAAGGCAGTAAGCCACATCACAGGCGGCGGCTTCTATGAGAACATTCCGCGTTGCCTCCCCGACGGCTTTACTGCAAGAATCAATAAAAGCTCGTATGAAATTCCTTACATTTTCAAGCTTATGCAAGAAACAGGGAATATTCCCGAAAGAGATATGTATAACACTTTTAATATGGGAATCGGTATGACTCTCGTTGTAGGAGCAGCCGACGCCGATAAGACCGTTGAAATCCTCAAGTCAAACGGACTCAAGGCTTATTGCATCGGCGAAATCGTCGAGGGCGGCGAGGGTATTGAGCTTATATGAAAAATATAGTTGTACTTGTTTCGGGCGGAGGAACTAACCTCCAGGCGCTTATCGACGCTCAGAAAAGCGAGGGGCTCGGAAACGGAAAAATCACCTGTGTTATAAGCTCAAAGCCCGACGCTTACGCTCTTGAAAGGGCGGCACAGAATAATATAAAGGGCGTTGTGCTTGAAAGAAAAAGCTATCCCGACGTCAAAGCTTACAGCAAGGCGATGCGTGAGCTTTTAGAGGCTGAAAAAGCCGACCTCGTCGTTTATGCGGGATTTATGACGATTCTTGACGAGCAGGTATGCCAGGCGTTCCCATATAAAATGATAAACGTGCATCCTGCGCTTATTCCGAGCTTTTGCGGAAAGGGCTTCTATGGGCTTCACGTTCACGAGGCGGCGCTTGAAAAGGGCGTAAAGCTCAGCGGCGCAACGGTTCATTTTGTAACCGAGGAGTGCGACGGCGGCCCGATTATTCTTCAAAAGGCAGTCGAGGTTCTCTCCGACGATACCCCTCAGACGCTTCAGAAGCGTATTATGGAACAAGCAGAGTGGAAGATTCTTCCCCAGGCGGTAAGACTTTTCTGCGACGAAAAAATCAAGATAGTTGACGGCAGGGCTGTGGTTGAAAACTGACGGCGGCTGTTGTTGTGAAAGGAATTTTATATGGAAAAGATTTCTATTGAAAAAGAGCTTAATTCACTTGCTTATCACGGCAGAGGAATTTTAATCGGCAAGTCTCCCGACGCAAAGAAGGCTGTAATTGCATATTTCATTATGGGAAGAAGCGAAAATAGCCGTAACCGCGTGTTCGTAGAGGACGGCGAGGGAATAAGAACTCAGGCTTTCGACGAGTCGAAAATGGTTGACCCTCACCTTATTATTTACGCTCCCGTCAGAGTTCTTGGCAACAAGACCATCGTTACAAACGGCGATCAGACGGACACAATCTACGAGCTTATGGATAAGCAGCAGACCTTTGAGCAGTCGCTTCGTACAAGAGAGTTTGAAGACGATAACCCGAACTTCACTCCAAGAATCAGCGGAATTATTCACCTTGAGGACGGCGATATGAATTTTGCAATGTCTATTCTCAAGAGCGCAAACGGAAACCCCGATTCTTGTCAGAGATATACCTTCAGCTACAATAACGCACTTTGCGGCGAAGGAAGATTTATCCACACCTATAAGGCTGACGGAAATCCGCTTCCAAGCTTTGAGGGCGAGCCTAAGCTTGTTGAAATTCCCGATACTGATATTGATTCGTTCACAAAGCTCGTTTGGGAAAACCTCAACGCTGACAATAAGGTATCGCTTTTCACACGCTATATTGATATTGAGACAGGAAAATACGAAAGCAGAATAATCAACAAAAACAACTAAGGAGCAGACTATGAAAGAACTTGAGTTAAAATACGGCTGTAACCCCAATCAGAAGCCTTCAAGAATTTATATGGAAAACGGCGAGCTTCCTATCGAGGTTCTCAACGGAAAGCCCGGTTATATCAACTTTATGGACGCCTTTAACGGCTGGCAGCTTGTTTCTGAGCTTAAAAAAGCGACAGGGCTGCCTGCGGCAACAAGCTTCAAGCACGTTTCTCCCGCAGGTGCGGCAGTAGGACTTCCCCTTTCTGATACGCTGAAGAAAATCTACTGGGTTGACGACCTTGGCGAGCTTTCTGCTCTTGCTTGCGCTTACGCAAGGGCAAGAGGCGCAGACAGAATGAGTAGCTACGGAGACTTTATCGCTCTTTCCGACGAGTGTGACGCTTGTACGGCAAGAATGATTCAGCGTGAGGTTTCTGATGGTGTAATTGCACCCGGTTATTCTGACGAGGCTCTTGAAATTCTCAAGTCAAAGAGAAAGGGAACCTATAATATCATAAAAATCAGCGCTGACTATAAGCCTGAGCCTATCGAACGCAAGCAGGTGTTCGGTATTACCTTTGAGCAGGGAAGAAACGAGCTTGTTATCGACGACGCTCTTTTCTCCAATATGGTAACTGATAATAAGGATATTCCCGATTCTGCGAAAATCGACCTTGCTATTGCAATGATTACTCTTAAATATACTCAGTCAAACTCCGTTGCTTACGCTTGCGGCGGACAGGCAATCGGTATCGGCGCAGGTCAGCAGAGCAGAATCCATTGCACAAGACTCGCAGGAACAAAGGCAGACAACTGGTGGCTGCGTCAGTCTCCACAGGTTCTTGGACTTCAGTTCGTTGACGACATCAGAAGAGCTGACCGTGATAACGCAATCGACCTTTACATCGGTGAAGATTATATGGACGTTCTTGCTGAGGGCGAGTGGCAGAAAATCTTTAAGGTTAAGCCTGAGGTGTTCACAAGAGAAGCTAAAAGAGCTTGGCTTGACACAATGAACGGCGTGGCTCTTGGCTCAGACGCGTTCTTCCCCTTTGGCGACAATATCGAGCGCGCACACAAGAGCGGCGTTCAGTATATTGCTCAGCCCGGCGGCTCAATCCGTGACGATAACGTTATCGAAACCTGCAACAAGTACGGTATCGCAATGGCGTTCACGGGAATCAGACTTTTCCATCACTGATTTACGGAGGAATTTATGAATATTCTTGTAGTTGGCGGCGGCGGTCGTGAACATGCTATCGTTCAGACGCTCTCACGCTCAAAAAGAGTAGAAAAGCTCTATGCGGCACCGGGTAACGGCGGAATTTCAAAGCTTGCCGAGTGTTTTCCCGTCAAGGCGACTGATATTGAGGGAATGGTTGAACTTGCAAAGAAAATAAAGCCCGATTATGTTTTTGTCGCTCCTGACGATCCGCTTGTAATGGGTATGGTTGACGCTCTTAACGAAGCAGGCTTCAAAACCTTTGGTCCGCGTGCGAATGCGGCTATCCTTGAGGGAAGTAAGGTCTTTTCAAAGGCTCTTATGAAAAAGTACAATATCCCGACGGCTTCTTATGAAACCTTTACCGACGCTGATAAGGCAATAGCTTACATAAAAGAACAGGGGCAGTATCCCGCTGTTATTAAGTGTGACGGACTTGCGCTCGGAAAGGGCGTAATTATCGCCAAGGACTTCGATGAGGCACAGGAGGCTGTAAAGTCAATGCTCATCGACAGTAAGTTCGGAAAATCGGGAAGCGAGATTGTCATCGAGGAATTTATGACAGGTCCTGAGGTTACCGTTCTTGCCTTTACCGACGGAAAAACGGTAAAGCCTATGGTGTCTTCAATGGACCATAAGCGTGCCTTTGATAACGACGAGGGACTCAACACGGGAGGAATGGGTACGATTGCTCCTAACCCTCTTTATACGGAAAAAGTCGCACAGGAGTGTATGGAAAATATCTTCCTGCCCACAATCAAGGCAATGGCTCAAGAGGGACGTCCGTTCAAGGGCTGTCTTTATTTCGGGCTTATGCTCACGCCAAAGGGCGCAAGAGTAATTGAATATAACTGCCGTTTCGGAGATCCCGAAACTCAGGTTGTTCTTCCGCTTCTTGAAACGGATTTTGCAGACATTATCGAAGCAATTTACGAAGAAAAGCTTGATACTCTTGAAATCAAGTGGAGCGATAAATCCTGCGCTTGCGTTGTAATGGCAAGCGGCGGTTACCCTCAGTCTTATCCTACGGGAATTGAGATAAGCGGTCTTGATAAGGGCGGTCAGTGCTCGGCGGACGCTTACGTTTATCACGCAGGAACAAAGCTTGACGGCGACCGCTTCCTTACGGCAGGAGGCAGAGTTCTTGGCGTTACGGCGACGGCTGATACTCTCAAGGGCGCTCTTGATAAGGCTTATGCGGCAGTAGATACCATAAAATTTGAAAACGCTCATTTCAGAAAGGACATCGGAAGACGCGCTCTTGAAGGCTGATTTGAAATTTTTTCAAAAAGGTATTGCATTAATTGCAAAAGCGTGGTATAATATTTAGCGTGTCAGACTGAATTGTCGGAAAAAACGACATAAATATAAATCGGAGGTCATAATAAAATGGGAGTTTTTGAAATCGTAAGCGCAGTTTTACTTATAATTTCATGCGTGATTATTGTCCTGATAGTTCTTATGCAGGAGTCAAAGCAGGGTTCCTCTCAGGCAATTTCGGGCGCAAGCGCTGACAACTATTACCAGAAAAATTCAGGAAGAAGTAAGGAAGCAAAGCTTAATAGAATTACAAAGTTCGCTGCTATTCTCTTTTTCATAGTTGCAATTGTGGTAAACGTAGCTTCTGTCGTTTCTGATAAGACGTCGGGAACAACAGGAACAGGAACGGCTACACCTTCAGTTACTACTGCTGCTACTGACGCTGCTGACCCTGAGGCAACAACAGCCCCCGAAGCGTCGGCAGAAACCTCGGCGGCAGACACAACAGCTGCTGAATAATCAGACGAAGAGAGCGAGAAATCGCTCTTTTTTCTTTGGAGGAAAATATGAGACTTGATATAAGACAAGAGCTTTTACTCACGCTATATGAGGCGGGAAAGGACGGGCTTTCGGACTCGGCTCTTTTTTCCGCACTTGGACGGGGAAAAAAGGAAAACAAAAAGGTGCGTAAGGTTCTTGACGAGCTTAAACGCTACGGTCACGTTGGAAACAGTAAGGGACGCCATTATCTGAGAAACCGTGACAAATATTATTTCGGTGAAATTACGAAGTCGGCAAGAACTCACGGCTTCGTGCTTCTTGACGGAACTGACGAGGAAGCCTTTATAAGAGGAAGGGATATGCAAGGGGCAATCCCTACCGATAAGGTTTTTGTGAAGATAATCGCTGATAAGGACGAAGAAAATCGCTCAAGAACTGCCGTTATTATTGCAGTAACTCAAACGGGCGATATTCAGATGTCAGGAATAGTTATAAATCACGACGGAGAGCTGAGGGTTGTGCCTACTACTTTTTCGTCGCCCGATCCGCTTATTATTGTCGGCTTCGGCGGCTTTGAGGTAAAGGAAAACGATAGGGTAAGCTTTGTCCTCAAGCGTCGCGGCGACAGCCACTCTGAGCACATCGTTTCAATCACGGGCGTTTATGGAAGCTCTGAGCTTGCAAAATCGGGCGTTGACGCTTACGTTGAAGAAAAGGGAATCCCTCACGAATTTCCTCAGGCAGTAATCGACGAGGCTAAGACGATTGAAAATAAGGGAATCTCTCAGGCGGAAATTGAAACGAGAGAAGACCTCAGAGGCGTTCCGATTTTTACGATTGACGGCGCTGACACCAAGGACATCGACGACGCAATCAGTATCGAAAGAACTGAACACGGCTTTATTCTTGGGGTGCATATTGCGGACGTGTCTCATTATGTGAGAAAAGGGACTGCTATTGATAAGGAGGCAAATGAGCGAGGAACGTCGGTTTACATCGCCGACAGAGTTATCCCCATGCTCCCAAAAGAGCTTAGTAACGGAATCTGCTCGCTCAATCCCAACGAAGAAAGGCTTGCCTTTTCGTGTCTTATAACGCTTGATAACGGCGGTATGATAAAGTCGTTCCGCTTCTCAAAAACCGTTATACGCTCCCGTGTTCAGGGCGTTTACAGTGAAGTCAATAAAATTCTTGATTCTACTGCCGACGAAAAAATAAAGGAAAAATATGCCGAGGTAATCAATCAGCTCCCAGTTATGAACGAGCTTGCGGCTATTCTCAAGAAAAACCGTGAAAAGCGTGGAGCGCCTGAGATTCAAAGCGTTGAAAGTAAGATTATTTGTGACGAAAACGGCGTTTGCGTTGACATAAGGGCAAGAGACAGAGGCGTGAGCGAGGAAATTATTGAGGAATTTATGCTCGTTGCCAACAATTGCGCCGCCAAGGTCGGAATGGATAACGAAATCCCCTTCGTTTACAGAATACACGAGGCTCCTGCTGAAGAAAAGCTTATGACGCTTGCGGATACGCTCGTTAAGCTTGGCGTTGACAACAAGGGAATAAACGATAAATCAACGGCGGCTGACCTTGCGGCTGTGCTTAAAAGAGCCAACGATACTCCTCGTGCAATGATAATAAACCGCCTTACTCTGAGAACGATGATGAAGGCGAAATACAGCGAGCAGCCTCTTGGTCACTACGGACTTGTGATGAAGGAATACGCACATTTCACTTCGCCAATCAGACGACTTGCGGACTTATCGGTGCATAGAATCCTGACGGAATTTGTGACGGGAGATAAGGGAAAGCTTGCCCGTTTTGAGAAATTTGCCCGTGAAAACTCAATCAAGGCGAGCAACACGGAAATCCGTGCCGTTAACGCTGAGCGTGACTGCGAAAAGTTCTATGCCGCCGAATATATGAAATCTCATATCGGCGAGCAGTTCGAAGGCGTAATTTCGGGCGTTCTTGGCTCAGGCTTTTTCGTCGAGCTTCCAAACACGGTCGAAGGCAGAGTTGATACTGCAACGCTTCCCTCAGGCGTTTATGAGGAAAGAGATAATATTGCGCTTGTTGAAACTCTCTCAAATAAAGCCTACACTATCGGCGACAAGGTAAAGGTTACTCTTGCGGCTGTAAACGTGGGACTTGGGCTTATAGACTTTGCTCTTGACGAGCACGAGGCGGTCTGAGAAAAATTGCTTTCTTTACGCTTTTTCGTAATCGACTCAAAGAAAAAATTGTGAGGAGATATTATGATTACAGATTGCTACGATGATAAAACCGAGCCTGTCGTTGATCTCAAGGATTTTTACGGAGAGCCAAGGCATATTGCGGATATATGTCTGATTATCTTTTCCGTAGATATACACAATCACTTACTCGAAAGCTACGAATGTGAAAAAATAGGGCTTCTTGCTTCTTGCAACGGAGATATCACTATCTATAAAATGAACTATAAGGGCAAGGACGTCGCCTTTTATTTAACGGGAATAGGCTCGGCGCTGGCTTCAGCTTTTTGCTATGAAGCCTATTGGCAGACGGGAGCTAAAAGCTTTATTATGTTCGGCTCGTGCGGAAGCCTTGACAGAGAAAAAACCGAAGGCAGATTTATCGTTCCCACGCAAAGCTATCGCGGAGAGGGCTGCTCTTATTACTACGCTGAGCCGTCTGACTATATTGAAATAAAAAACAGCAAGAAGCTCTGCGCTATATTTGATAAGTTAAGCGTGCCATACGTGTCGGGCAAGGTGTGGACAACGGATTCTATGCTCAGAGAAACAAAAGGGCTTGTCCAAAAGCGAAAAGAGGAAGGCTGTATTGCAGTTGAGATGGAATTGGCAGGCGTTCAGGCTCTTTGTGATTTTTACGGCCTAGAGCTTTATAATTTTCTTGAAGCAGGCGACGTGCTGGAGTCAAGCGGTTATGACGTCGAAGGGCTTCACGGCGCTAACCACGATTTAGGAAAGCTCTATATTGCACTTAATATAGCGTTACTTTTATAAAAAGAAAAATCCGAGGAGGAAAATCAATTCTTCTTCGGATTTTTTATAAGGAAAAACCAAGGCGAGCCGCCTTTGGCAGTTCCGCCGCACAATAAACAAATGCCATTTAACACTTTGTCTGTGCGGCGGTTTCAAAACTGCTTTATAAAAAAAGGGAGCAACCGTAAGGCGAGCCGCCTTTGGCAGTTCCGCCGCACAATAAACAAATGCCATTTAACACTTTGTCTATGCGGCGGTTTCAAAACTGCTTTATGACACCCTCGCTAAAGGGAGCCCCTTTGGGCAGTTCCCGCCTTTTATAAGAAACAGCTAACCCCGCAGTTGCAAAACGGCGGGGTTAAAAACTTTTATATGGCGGACGCACCAAGGCGAGCCGCCTTTGGCAGTTCCGCCGCACAATAAACAAATGCCATTTAACACTTTGTCTGTGCGGCGGTTTCAAAACTGCTTTATAAAAAAAGGGAGCAACCGTAAAGCCTCCCCTTTTAGTTTTCGTTAATTGTAAAGTCACGCTTTTCGTCGTTTCTTTCAACTGTGTCTTCGTTTGTGACGTTATGGATTTCAGACTCAGGCTGAACAACGTATACGCCGTCCTGAACGACAATCACGGTTATCTCCGTCCCTTCCTCAATATCCGTATCGTTAGCGGAAACGGCGGGGAAGGTGAATGTCTTTCCGTTTTTTTCTACTGCAATTGCGCCGTAGCCGTCGCCCGATATTCTCTCGGCGCAAATCGCTTTATCGTCGGGCTTAAGCTCTCTCACGACGTTTTTTCTCGCCCTGTTATAAGTAGGAACGACAAAGTGAGCTATTATGAAGTTTACGGATAAGGCGGTGCAGATTGCAAGCACGACAGAGGCGATATGACCTGTATTTATGACGCTGAAATAGAGCTGACCGCTTACCGAAAAGCTGAAAACAAAAATTTCAAGCATCGTCAGAGTATGAGGTATAAAGTCTTCAACGGGAATAGTTTTCCCCTTGAAGCTCAGAAACTCGGCTTCAAGCCCGAATCTCTTTATTTTAAGCGTAAACCTGAGAATAAGGTCAACTGTTATTGCAACAGCTGAAAAAACAATCAGGACGAGGTAAAAAATATTCATTCTTCTTTTTCTTTTTCAATAAGTCTGAGCTGAAGCTTTCCGATTCTTCTGCCGCTTCTTGCGGTAACTTTAAGCTCAAAGCCGTCGCCACGCACGCTTTCACCCTCGTCGGGGATTCGCTCGAATAGCTCGAACGCCCAGCCGCCGACTGTGTTAAAATCGCCCTCAAGAGTAAAAGCAATATCGTGTTCTTCAAAATAGTGGTTGAGGTCGGATTTTGAGAGCGAGCCGCTTAATTCATAGGTGTTGTTGCCCATATCCTTGAGAGGAAGCGTGATTACGTCGCTTTCGTCCCAGATTTCGCCGACAAGCTCCTCAATTATATCTTCAAGCGTTACAATGCCCTCGGTTCCGCCGTATTGGTCAACGACAACCGCAAGGTGATTTTTTCCTCGTTGCATCTGACGAAGAACCTCAGAAATTTTCATAAGCCCCGGAACGTAGAGCGTGGGCTTTACGATATCACCAATAAGAAAATCCCTTCCCGAAGCAATGCGTTTTTGGAAGCTCTTATAGCTCACAACACCAACGATATGGTCAACGGACTTTTCGTAAACGGGGAGTCTTGTGTATTCTTCTTCGATAAAAAGCTGTTCAAGCTCGTCAACAGAGCTGTGAATATCTATTGCAACGACGTTAACTCTCGGAGTAAGGATTTCTTCAACCGTCGTTTCGTCAAACTCAAGCGCACTTCTTACAAGCTCGCTTTCCTGCTTTTCAAGAACGCCCTCGTCTTCGATTTCGTCGATGATGTGCATAAGCTCTTTTTCAGTAACGCTGACTTCGTTTCCTTTTTTTCTGAAAAGCTTGCCCGCAAGCTTCTGGATAAGAAGGAAAATTACGGTAACAGGCGTAAAGATAAACATAAGTCCCGAAAGAATGGTTGCAATCGCAAGACAGAAGCTCTCGGCGTGATTTTTTGCAATGGATTTCGGAGTTATTTCGCCAAAAATGAGAACTATAAGAGTAGTCGCTGCCGTTGCGATAGCCGTGCCGTTTGCTTGGCTTATCTGCTCAATACAAAATACGGTTGCAAGAGACGACATAAGAATGTTGACGATATTGTTTCCCACAAGGATTGTCGTGAGGCATTTGTCGTATTTGTCAATTATTTTAAGTGCAGTCTTTGCTCGTTTTGAGCCGTCTTCGGCAAGGTCCTTCAGCCTTATGCGGTTTACGCTTGTAAAGGCTGTTTCCGTTGCAGAAAAGAAGGCGGAGAGAATAACTAAGATGACAATAATGACCAGAGTAAGCATAAAAATTCCTTTCAGGTGTTGAAATTAATGAAAAAAAGTATTATAATGTCTGTCAGTGACATAAAAGGAGAGCTTATGAAAAAGACAGAACTTATTAAAATGGCTTTGAATCCGAAAAATTGGAAAACGCTTTATAAAACTCACAGAGAAATCGTGAATTATATTATTTTCGGGGTAGGAACAACGATTGTGTCCTTTGCAACCTTTTTCCTTTTCCGCTTTATCTTCCCAAACGAGCAGAGCGTACCCGACGCTTTCAAGTGGGTTTTTAACCTTACTGCCGTCTTTGGAACTGAAAGCAACACTGTGCTTCCGAATTTTCTTTCGTGGATCTGCGCTGTAACCTTCGCTTATATCACGAACAGAATCTGGGTTTTTGAAAGCAAGGCAAAGGGCGCAAGGATTATTCTTGAAATTCTGAGCTTTGCGGCTTCGAGAGTTCTGACGCTCTTTGTGGACATTCTGATAATGTTCCTTATGGTTGACCTGACGAAGATTTCAAATCCGTTTTACGAATTTTTCGCAAAGTGCGTTTCGAGCGTATTTGTGCTTGTTCTCAATTATATTTTCAGTAAGCTTTTCGTTTTCAGAAAGAAAAAAGAAGAAAAAGCCGAGCCTAAAGCATAATATAGTGGATACCCACAGTTGTGTCGCCGAGTGTTCCGACCGTTTTTATCGGCGGACGGCAGAAGATTATTTCTTCAAAGCGAGCGTATTTCTCAATCTCGGCGCGTATCATATCAGCGTCGTCTCCCATTGGGTTAAGGCAGCTTACAAACAGGAGCTTTGTGTCGATTCCATCGACGCTAAGCTCTTTTTTTATCATTCGTTCGATATACCCCTTGGTTTTCGGGAACAGAACCGTACGCTTGACGGCGCTGTTTGCCACGTAGAAAAACGGAGAGAGCGAAAGCAGGTCGAAAAAGTCGCACACAGGCGTACTCAGAGCGTTTACGAGCTTTACGAACTCAAAGCTTTTCGCTGAAAAGCAGGTGTGAACCTTATTTCCGAGGTTTTCAAGGCTTGAGAAGATAAACGGGGCGTCAAAGCCGTCGGAGGCAAGCCGTGACGCTTCTATTATTGCAAAAGCCATACCCGCAGAAATTTGCTTTGAGTCTATTACGTAGACGTTTTTGAGAGACTTTGACGCTTCGAGGGCGTTGGCGTAGGCAAACGGAGTCACCTTTGAGCCTGCGCTTATATGGCACACTGAGTTCGCTTCACGGAGCTTTTTTTCAAAGAAGCTACGATATTCCTCAACCGTAACGGGAAGGAGCTTTGGCGGCTCTTTATATTTTTTTATGTATTCAAGAAGATTTTCAGCCGTTACCTCGCCGTTTTCGAGAAAGTCGCCTGTTCTTGTTCTTATGGTGCATTTGAGCGTCTCGACGTTATATTTTTTAAGTATCGTCAGCGGCAAATCGCACGCCGCGTCAGCGGTAATTACAACCTTAGTCATACAGTCACGCTCCTTTTCCGTTTTCGTCAGAGACGTTTTTTAATTCGCTTATGACGTTGTAAGCAAGCTCAAATTCAAAGCCGTCGATGGCGTCGATTGCCTTTTCAAGAAGCCCTCTGACAGACGGCGCAAGCGAATAGCCGAGAAGCTGTCTTATAAGCTCGTAAGAGGTCTGAGCGTCCTTCCTGTTTATCGCCTGTATTATTCCGGGCAAAGCGTCGGAAAGGCTTATGAGCCTGTGAAGCACGACGTTTTTTTCGTTGAAATAGTCTTCTATGCAAGCGTTGGTCTTAGAGTAAAGGGTGATGAGAAGCTTGTGCTGTTCTTCAAGCGAGCTGCTGCTGGTGCCTGTTGCGGTAAACTCAAGAAGTCGTGTTTGTTCGGCTATTGACTGAGCGCAGATTTTTTCAGCAGATTCTCTTATTGACGAGCAGATTTGAGAATAACCCTTTGAGTCGTTCTCGTAAAGAGATTTGAGGAGCGCTGATTCAACGGATTTCATATTGTTATAGAACGACTCAAGCGCATTGAGATAGGATTTCTGGTCAGGGAAGCCTTTTAAGCCTTCTGAAACGTCAAGATAGCTATCCGTGATGCTTGCAGGGGCTTGTCTGTCGTGCTTTATAAGTCTTGGGGGAAGCCACTTCTGAAGCAGCTCGTCAATCTGCGCCGGTTCGGGCGGCTTTGAGAGCATATCGTTTATTCCCGCCGCCATAAGCTCGGTATCAGTCGGCTCGCCGACGTCAACTGTAAACGCAAGGATCGGAGTCTGAGTGCAAAGTCCGTCCTTTCTTATCATTTCTGCCGCCTGAGTTCCTTTCATTCCGGGCATAAGATGGTCAAGGATTATGAGGTCAAAATGCTCGCTCTTTGCCGTTTCGATAGCCTCATAGCCGTTTGCGGCGCTTGAAAGCCTGAGCTTATACGCTGAAAGGAACGAGCTTACAAGTCTTACGTTAAGGGGGTTATCGTCTACTACGAGAACCTTTGCTTCGGGGGCGGTAAAGTGATACTTTACGGGCTTACGGGGCTTTGTTCCGAGCATCAGACACAGCGAAAACAGGTGAAGCGGATAATAAAGCCTCTTTACCTCTCGTGGCAAGGAGTCTTCCTTCCTATTCGGTTCCTTGATTACGTAAAGCGAAGCACGCTGAGACAAAAGGTCGAAATAGGGCTTGTGATAAATATAGCTTCCGTAGTCGGTGATGACGTGGGTTATGCTCTTACGCTCCTTTTCAACCATAAATTCAGCGTTATTTTCACAGAATACAAGCTCTGTTCCTGCCTGTGTGAAAAGCTTATCCATATAATTTTTAAGATGCTTTCCCTCGATAAGCATAAGAACAGTCACTTTTTTTGTATTGATATAGACAAAAGGCTCCGCATTATTCACGCCCTGAGGAATCGACATTTTTATAGTCGTACCTGCGTTTTGCTCGGTTGAAAGCGAGATAAAGCCGCCCATAAGGGAAACGAGCTGCTTTGAAATTCCAAGACCGAGATGTATTGCGTTTTTGGAGTCGGTATAGGCGGTAAATATTTTATCTGCAATATGCGGCTTTATTCCAACGCCCGTGTCGGAAACCTCGATATTGAGATTTACGCCGTAATCGGTTTTCCTCGTGCCTATCGAAAGGGTAATTGAACCGAATCTTGTGTACTGTGCGGCGTTTGCAAAGACGTTAAGCACAGCCTGAGTAATCTTTCGGTAATCTCCCACAAGTGCGCTCGGTATTTTTTCGTCTACGTTGACAAGAAAATCAACGGTTTTGGTATTATCTATCTTAGCGGCGCACAGGCTCACAAGGTCGTTAAGGAAGGAGCTGAAGGTATATATTTCTTTTTCGATTCTGAGTTTTCTGCGCTCAAGATTCACATAGTCGTCCGTACTCGTCATAACGGAGTGAATCTGTTTATTTATATTTTTGATTTGTGAAACGGTTTCCTTCTGAGATTCGTCAGAGGAGATTCTGAGAGTTTCACTGCAAAGATCGTCGGATTTTTTCAGCGAGTCGTTTACGTTCTGCGCTACTCCCGAAATAAAGAGATCCTGACGGTGTACGATTTTTGAAAGGCGAGATATATTTATTCTGGTTGCATTAAGAGTACGCTTGAAATTAAACGTAAGAATCACAAGACAAATTATCGCAATATTATAGATGACAAAAAAGGCGATAAACGTCGGCAGGGGTACGATAATTGCCGAAGCGTTATCAAGGAAAATGAGAGTTAATATTGCAATGTCGCTCAGCGCAAGGAAAAAGAGGTTTGACTGAGGCTTTGTAAAAAAACCGATAATTATGGAAGCGGTTATGAAAACTATCGGAAGGTGTGAGCCAACGGGAGTACCTAACGCCGCAACAAAGCAGTTGGCAACAAAGATAGCCGAATAGGTGTATGGGATATATCTTCTCGTGGGCTTGAGCGAAGCGAAGGTGACAAAGGTGGCAAAGAGTACAAGACTGGTGATTCCCAGCGGCATAAGCGCCGTGAAATCATTTTTTACGAAGATATATGTTGCAAGTGCCACAATGCATAAAAAATAATGGATAAGACAAGCTCTCGAAATATTCTTGAATTTCATCTCGCACTCCCGTGTAAAAATAAATATACAATAATTATTATAGCACATATAAGTCTTGTTTGCAAGCGTGAAAACAGCTTTAAGCAGGGTATTGAAAAATTTATTCGTTGTGATATAATTAAGAAAAACCAAAATTGAAGGGGTTATATTTATGAGCAGTCTTCTGACCTATGAATACATAAAGCAGAATAAGGATATACAGACCTATATAAATCACGCTGACGCCGCTTTAAGCTCAATTGGCTACACTGAGCACTCAAACGCTCACGTTGAACGTGCGGCGGCGACAGCTAAGCTCATACTCAGTACGCTCGGCTATTCTGAAAGAGAATGTGAGCTTGCACAGATTGCGGCTTATATGCACGACATCGGAAACGTAGTCAACCGTACCGACCACGCTCAAAGCGGTGCGATAATGGCGTTCAGATTACTTGATAAGCTTGATATGCCAACTGAGGAAATTGCCCTTATTATTTCGGCGATAGGAAACCACGACGAAAAAACTGCCGCCCCGGTTAATCCGATTGCGGCGGCGCTGATTATAAGCGATAAGACGGACGTGAGACGCTCAAGAGTAAGAGCCCCAAAAACAGGCGGAGAGTTTGATGCAGGAGATATTCACGACAGGGTGAACTACGCCTGCAAAAGCTCGGAGGTTTATTTTTCGGAAGATAAGGCTATTCTCACTCTCAACCTCGTTATTGACACGCAGATAAGCTCCATTATGGAGTATTTTGAGATTTTTACGGAGAGAATGGTGCTGTGCAGAAGGGCGGCGGAGGCTCTTGGGGTGAGATTTGAGCTTGTAATAAACAACTCAAGGCTTATGTGAATAACAGCCGTCATCGGTAGCCGCACTCAGCACACGGCACGGTGACGGCTTTTTATCAGGGGGCGCACGGGCTTCAGAGGGAGCCTTGTAGCTCTCCTTTTTATATGCGACAGCATATTTACAGGCGCACGGGGCG
>JAZNST010000010.1:0-6483 GCA_045591405.1 Ruminiclostridium sp. | reverse complement strand
TTCATCCAGAATTATTAATTAAAATTTCAAGGGTTTGTTAATTCTTTTTGCTGTTCAATTTTCAAAGAGCTTCATCGCTGTCATTTCGTGACAGCTTTAATAGTATATCACAGTTATCAAGGCTTGTCAAGTCTTTTTCGGGATTTTTTTGAAAAATTTTTCTCTTTTTTCTTCCCGCTGTGATTTTCTCACTCCCTTTTCGGAGAGTGCTTGATTATTATATCATCTCAAATCGGAGTTGTCAACCCCTTTTTCAAACTTTTTTCAAGTTTTTTTGAGAAAAAATGCCTGAAACTGCAAAAACAGAATCAGGCACTGCATTATAATAGTATAAGAGGGATTCCCGAAAAACGAAGCTGCCTGTCCGCCTGAGCGCAGACGGTTTCACGGTGACTCACCACGATTGTGGGAACGCCAAGCTCCCTTATTCTCTCAATGATTCTGAGCGTGCAAGCGTCGTCGATTGCCGCAAAAGGCTCGTCGAGAACCAAAAGCTCCGCCTCAAGCGCAAGCACTCTCGCAAGCGCAAGCCGTCTCGCCATACCGCCCGAAAGACTTTTCGGGAACGAGTCCTTCTCGTTTTCAAGCTCGCAAATCCGAAGGAATTTATCCGCCTGCGTCCGTCTTGGCTTGGGCAACACGTCCGTTATATGCTCAAGCGCCGTCCGCCAAGGAAAGAGCCTGTTTTCCTGGAACAAGAAGCCCGTTTTCAAAGGGTTTATCCCTTCAATTGTTCCCGTGTACTTTTTTTCAAGGCCACACATTGCACGAAGCAAGGTCGTTTTACCACAGCCCGACGGCCCCGAAATAGCGGTTATTCCCGTCAGATCAAGGTCGAGGGAAAGGTTGTCAATAATTTTCTTCTCGCCCTTTTCAACGCTTAAATTTTTAATTTCAACCCTCATTCTGATGCCTCCTTTGCCCGATTCTGAAAAGAAGCTTCACAATATATTCAAGTAAGAAGCTGAGCGCTACCACGACGACTGTCCACGCAAAGAGCGACGGTGTTTCAAGATAAAGCTTTGCGTCATAAAGCTCCGTTCCCACTGAGTGACGAGGAACCGTCAGAACCTCGGCGGCAACTCCCGCCTTCCACGCAAGTCCCAACGACGTGTTGAGAGCAGAGGAAAAATGAGGGCGCACGGACGGAACGTAAACAAGTCTTATTTTCTTGATAAAGCTGAAGCGATAAGCGTCAGCCGCCTCAAGAAGAAGCCTGTCCGTCTGTGAAATTCCCTTGGTGACGTTGCCCCAGATAACAGGAATAACCATAAGCGCGCTTATAAAGCCCGGAATAATCGAACGAGTCAGCCACAAAAAGACTATTATAATAAACGACGCAACAGGCGTTGCCCTTATAATTTTTACAAGCGGAGACAAAATCCAATCACCAAGCGTAAAGCGTGTGAGAATTGCAAGCACGACGCCAATCAGCGTTCCGATAGCCGCACCGGCGAAGATACGAAGCAGAGTCGTTCCCGCCGAGAGCCAGAAGTCAGCCGTTGCCCCAAGCGAAACAAGCTCCTCGCATACCGACAAAGGCGCAGGGAGCAACAGCTCTTTTCCTACGCCCAGTGCCGCAAGTTGCCACACCGTCAGCCAGAACGCTAACGGTACGACAAGCTTCAATATTCGGTTTTTCCGAATTTTATCCCACATAATAGAACTCGTCAGCAGGTACTGCGCCGCCGATTGAGTCGGGGTTGGCGTCAAAGAGCACCTGGTAGTAATTTTCGATTGCAGGCTTGATTTCTTCTCCTGTTATGCAAACGAGGTTGCATTTGGGAATAGCCTTTTCTGCGATTTTTGCATTGCCGATAATTCCCTGTTCAACGATCATCGCTGAAGCCTCGGCAGGATTTTCGTTTACAAACTCAATGGACGCAGCGTATTCAGTAAGGAACTTTTCAACTGCTTCGGGGTGAGCCTGTGCAAATTCTTTTCTTACTACAACACAGCCCATAGAAAGTCTTGAGCCGTTGTCGAGCTTATCCCACTCGTCTGAAATCACGATAGCTTCCTTTGCATTTTCAGCCTTTGTGAGAAGGGTTGTAGCAGCAGGCTGAGGGAGCATACAGATTCCGCCCTCAGAAACCATCTTTGCGATAATTTCGTCAGCGGCAGCGAACTCAACGAATACGTCTGTGCCAACGGTAAGACCGTTACTCTTAAGAATATGGTTGATTACATATTCGGGGTTTGCGCCCTTACCGGGAGAGTAGATTGTCTTTCCCTTGAGGTCTTCTACGGTTGCGATTTCTTCGTCTGTGCAGTTGATAATGCTCAGTACGCCAAGGGTGTTGATAGCGGCAATCTGAATAGACTGTGATTTATTATAAAGATTTGCGGCTACGTTTGTTGCAACCATAGCAATATCGTAATCGCCCGACATAAGTCCCGATGTTACGTTGGTATTTTCCGTTTCAACTGTAAAATTATACTTGTTCTGATTTTTTCCTTCAGCGTTATCGTTCATAAGCTTTGAAGCGCCAACGCCCGTAGGTCCTGAAAGTACTGCGATGTTGATTTCTACGACAGGCTCGGAGGGAGCTTCTGTTGTTGCTTCTTCGTTTGCCGTTGTTGTAGCGTCAGCTACTGCCTCAGTTGTTGTCTGTTCTTCTTTTTCTGTGTTATTACTGCAAGCGCCTAGCGAAAGAATTAATGCGAAGGCGCAAAATGCAGAAATTATTTTTTTCATGTTCTACACATCCTTTCAAGATTTCATTATAATACTTTGTCTTAAAAATGTCAAATGGTAAAAAAAGCCGCACGACTTAACGCCGTGCGACTTCAGTTGCGTTATAAATTACTTGTTGGACGCCTTTTTGTAATTTGTCTTGTAGATTTCAAATGCTGTTATACCAAGGCATACAATAAGTGCGACAGCGCCAACTCCGATAAATACGAAGATCGAGCTGTGAACACCTGTGTAAGGTGCGAGAGGAACGTCGCCTTCGTCAATCTCAATCAGCGGAGGAAGCTCCTCAACAGGAGGTTCTTCGGAAGGTGTTGTTGTTTCAACAGGTGTTGTCTCCTCAACAGGAGTTGTCTCCTCGATAGGAGTTGTTTCCTCAATAGGTGTTGTTTCCTCAACAGGTGTTGTTTCCTCAACAGGAGTTGTTGTTTCAGGAGGTGTAGTTTCAACTACAGGTGTTGTTGTTTCGGGAGGTGTAGTTTCAACTACGGGTGTTGTTGTTTCGGGAGGTGTAGTTTCAACTACAGGTGTTGTTGTTTCGGGAGGTGTAGTTTCAACTACAGGAGTTGTTGTTTCGGGAGGTGTAGTCTCAACTACGGGAGTTGTAGTTTCGGGAGGTGTAGTCTCAACTACGGGTGTTGTTGTTTCGGGAGGTGTAGTTTCGTCCTCGTCCTCATCATACTTGATGTTATTCTGCTGGAAGAAGCCACATCTGAAGGTTGCCTTATGAAGCTCGCCGCCAAGAACGATGCAAGTCTTTGCATAAGCCGCACCTGTGTAAGTAGAGAAGTTCACAAGCTCAGCCTTAGGAGCAAGGAATGTTCCTTCTGCACTCTTACCGATATAAACCTTACCCTCAAAGCAATCGTCTGCCTTTGTAGAGTCGTAGATATTCCAGATAATCTTTGAAGATTCTTCGTAATCGTCTCTCCAACCGTCCATGTAGATGCTTACTTCGTCGTTTCCTGCTGCGTCTACATTAATAAGGAGGTGACTGTATTCCTTCTGGTTTCTGAAGGTGTCGATATTGAACTGACCTGCTTCAACTCCACCTGTGAAGTTAAGAACCATAAGGTCGTTTGCACTTGCAACTACGTGAGAAAGCTGAGCTGAAAGGTCAGCCGCCTTCTTGAGCATTTCGTCAACGGAAGGATCAATTTCACCCTGCTCAATGCATCTTCTGTCAAGCTCAACCGCAACGTCGCCGATAAGAACCTGGTTGCTGTTGCACTCAAAGGAGATATTGGACATATCGCCGATGATGATCTTTTCGCTTCCGAATCTGTTAAGCATAGTAACAGGAGCAGAAGCAATGAGCTTTCCTGCGTACATTGTGTTATAGGTATTGGGAACAGGAGCTTCGAGCACGAGAGCGTCAACCTCTGCAACAGGCTTTCCGTCCTTATCTACTTCAACGATGTAGATAACCTCGTTACGGTACTTTTCGTTAATCTCGTACGTCTTTGTGACAGTTGCGTTCTTATCAACCTCAATTTCAATTGTGCTGATAACGTCATATCCGTCGTCCGATTTAACGCACACATTATAATAGTGTGTTGCCTTCTTTGCGTTAGAGCTTACGCTAAGCTCAAAGAGTCTTCTTTCGTATTCAGTATCCTCAACGTTTGCGGAAACGCCTGAAGTCTGGTTAAAGTAAACCTCGTTACCTGCCCAGTTTGTTTCAGAGTGGCTATTAAGATAAATAGCGTCAGCAACGATTCCGTAATCAAGGAGATCTCTCATTTCATAAGCGATTGAAGTGGAGCACCAGCTATTCTGTGCAAAAGCTCCGACAGCCATTGCCGAGAGAGTCATAGCGCCTGCAACAGCAAGCGAAACGGCCTTTATAGCCTTTGTCTTTAACATTAGATTCTGTAACATATACATTCTCCCATGTGCGAATTTACTTTTCGTGTTTTATTCATTATATTATCCGTCGGTCACACTTTGGTAACACTTTGGTAAAATTTTTAACACAAATTGCCTTTCTACTTTTTGCACAAAAGTCAAGCTCCGTTTTTATTCGTTTTATCAAAAATGCCGTTTTTTCAATTTTGAGCGTAAAAATTGTGAATTTACTTGCAATAAGGAATTTTTTATGCTATACTATGCACAAGAAAAAAGGTATAATTTTGGCATTATCCACAAATCTAATAAAAAGGAGTAAATACCATGACTTACGAAAAGATTTTCGCAACCGTTAAAAAGGCTTTTGCAAAGGCAGACGCAAAGACATTTACATCCGATTTCGCTTTCCAGTTCAACATCACAGGCGAAGGCGAAGGCATTTTCTACGTTGAATTCAAGAACGGCACTCTTTCAATCGAGCCTTACGATTACCTCGACAGAGACGTAATCTTCACAGCTGACGCAAAGACGCTCATCGCTGTTGCAGAAGGAAAGACAGAGCCTGCTACCGCTATGAACGAAGGAAAGCTCTTCGTTGACGGAAACAACGAGCTTGCAAAGCAGCTTATGTTCCTTGTTGCTAAGCCCGCTAAGAAGGCGGCAGCTAAGAAGGCTCCTGCTAAGAAGACTGCGGCTAAGAAGACAACAACTGCTAAGAAGGCAACAACAAAGACAGCAGCTAAGGCTGAAGCTCCTAAGGCTGAAGCTCCTAAGGCTGAGGCTCCCAAGGCTGAGGCTAAGGCAACAGCAGCTAAGACAACAACTAAGACAGCAGCTAAGACAACAAAGACAGCAGCTAAGAAGTAATGAATGTTATAATAGTAATATCTGTGATAGCGGTTTTAACAGCCGCTATTACTTTTTTAGGGGCATATTTGCTTATAAGGACGGCTTTTTTCTACCACGAGGACAGAGACAGACGCACTATGACCGACCTTATGCTCAACCCCGCCAACACAAACGAAAGCAGAGACAATATCGTTTGGCTTTTTAAGCGGCTCGAAGCGGGAAAGTCAGAGGAAATGAGCGTAAAAAGCTTTGACGGACTTAGTCTTAACGGGCTTTTTCTCCCCTCTGATAAGTGCAATAACCGCCTTATAATCTGCTTTCACGGCTACACAGCAACAGGTCTTTACGAATTTGGGCACATGGTGAGGTTCTTTCACGAAAAGGGCTTTGACGTTCTTCTTCCCGATATGAGAGCGCACGGTCGCTCCGAGGGAAAAATTACGACAATGGGTACCCTTGAGCGTAAGGATATAAAGCCTTGGGTTGAGCTTGCACAGGAAAAATTCCCCGACAGAGATATTTACCTTATGGGCGTTTCTATGGGAGGAGCGTCAGTTCTCGGCGCGGCTTCAACGCTTCCTGAGGGAATAAAGGGGATCGTTGCCGACTCGGTTTTCACGAACGCAAACGACACGATAAAACGTTGCTGTAAAACGCTCTTCAATATTCCTCTCTTTCCGCTTTTTTATGCGGCAAGGCTGATGTGCAGACTCTTTTACGGTTGGAATTTTAAGGAGTACGCCGTCGATGAGGCTCTGACAGAAAATAAGACTATTCCCGTCCTGTTCATTCACGGAGGAAACGACAAGGTCGCACCGCCGCAGTCGCTCGAAATAAACTTTTCTAAATGCGCCGCACCTAAAAAAGCCTATCTCGACGATGAAGCAGGACACGCACAGTGCTCGTTCAACTCCCCCGATAATTATTATAAGGCTCTCAGCGACTTCTTCGACTTCTGCGATAACCAATAGCACAGGCTATTGAGGGGAAACTTTCTGAAGAAAGCTTTCCCCTCAAGCTCCCCTTCAAAGACTTTTAATTCAAAAGCCCGCCTCACAGGGTTTCACCCTGTGGGACGGGCTTTTGTGCTA
>JAZNST010000009.1:0-10309 GCA_045591405.1 Ruminiclostridium sp. | reverse complement strand
AAAGTTTCCCCTCAAACTCCCCTTCAAAGACTTTTAATTCAAAAGCCCACCTCACAGGGTTTCACCCTGTGGGGCGGGCTTTTGTACTAAAAGTTTTCGGAAAGGAGTCTGAGGAAAACCCTTTTTCAAAAGGGTTTTCTTCAGCAAGTGCTTCTTAGGAACAGCTGTTACACTTATGGGGGGCTAGTCGCCTGAGCTGACGGAGAGGATTTTTATGGGTTTTCCACGTGCGTTATCTACTGTATAGCGGTAAAATCCGTGTTTTTCGAAATAACCTACGAGGTTTGTGCACAGGTAGAGGCTATCGTAACCCAGCTCCTGAGCGCATTTTCTTGCGTGGGCGATAAGCGTTTTACCGAGATTTTTACCTCGGAGGGGTTTAGCGATAAAGATTGATGAAAGAAAGGGCGAGAGCTTTTTTGCATACTCAAGGGAAACGTCGTCGGTAAGCTGATAAAACCCGACGATTTCGGGATTTTCACCGTCAGTTATCAGAAGCCACGTCATAGGCAACCCTTTTGCGTTCAAGCTTCGTGAGGCGGTATAGGAAAACTCGACGTAACCTGCGCTCCAGTTATCTCTGCAAAATCGCTTTGCCTTTTCAAGAAGCTCGTCGTCGTGCCTCAGCGGTCTTAGCGTCATTTTTCCCTCCTTATCGGGTTGTCAAAATCCCACGGCATTTTTGTGCGCCGTGGGATTAGTTGATTTATTCGTTATTGTCGTCAGAAGCGCCGTTTTCTTCCTCTTTTTCAGCCGTCTTTTCGGGAAACTTTTTTCTAAGCTGATAGGGGACGGAAGCGTTCATTGTCTCAAGCGTATCACGGTCGGGGGTAAAGAGGAGCATAACCTTTCCGTTTCGTTCTGTGTTTGCAACAACGTACCAAAGGTTATAGCCGCTGTTGTCAGAAGCGAGAACGGTAGCGTCCACATCGCTTCCTGCGTTTTCGTTATATTCGCCCCAATCGGTAACGGAAGAAAGCTTAAAGGAAACGAGGCGTTTTCTTGAGCGTTTTCCTGTTATCTTATCAATATCAACGTCGTTATTTGTAATAGCGTATTCATACTCAGTAACGGTAAAGCCGAGCATAAAATAACCCGCATAAAGACCTACGCCGCCGATAACAATAAGGGGAACGAAGCCAAAAAGCACGATTCCCGTAACTGAAAGCACAAAAATCGCCACGCTCACAAAAATAATCAGGAGCTTGAGAGCGTTATCCTTTGCGCCGGGGTATTTTTTTACAAGCTGTTCGTGAAAATTATCCATAAAAATTGCCTTTCTGATATGTATTTTAGACTATATGAATTATAGCACACTTTTTTCAAATATACAAGTTATTTGTTGCAATAAGGCGAAATTAATGCTATAATATAGTACTAACACTCTGGGGAGGAGGACACGGCAATGAGCTACGTTAAGCTTGAGGGCGTTTGTAAGAGATATAAGATGGGCGAAATTTCAATAAGCGCCGCACAGGATGTGTCATTTTCAGTTGAAAAGGGAGAGCTTGTGATTATTCTGGGGCCGTCTGGCTCAGGAAAGACAACCGTTCTTAACCTTCTTGGAGGAATGGACAGCGTAAGCGACGGAAAGATTATCGTTGACGGAAACGATATTGCCCATTATTCGAGAAAAGAGCTTATTTCTTACAGAAGAACGGAAATCGGCTTTGTTTTCCAGTTTTATAATCTTATCCAAAATCTTACGGCAAAGGAAAACGTCGAGCTTGCAAGTCAGATTTGTAACGATTTTATCCCCGCTGAAGAAATTCTGAAGCAAGTGGGACTTGAAGGAAGATTCAATAACTTCCCCTCTCAGCTTTCGGGCGGCGAGCAGCAGCGTGTGGCTATTGCAAGAGCGCTTGCGAAAAAACCTAAGCTTCTGCTTTGCGACGAGCCGACGGGTGCGCTTGACTATAACACGGGAAAGCTTATTCTCAAGCTTTTACAGGAAACCTGCCGTGTTCACGGAATGACGGTTGTGATTGTAACTCATAACTCTGCCATTGCCCCCATAGCCGACAGAGTTATCCGCCTTAAAAACAGTATGGTCTGCGACATAGAAAAAAACGAAAACCCCGTCAGCGTAGACAGTATAGAATGGTAAGGGTGAAAACATGGGAGTATATTTAACAAAAAAGTCTATTTTCACGCCAAGCGGTGCAACGTGGGCAAACGAGATACTTTATAAGGACAACCTGCCTGTTACTAACAGGGAGGGAAAGCCCGACGAGAATCTTATTGCCGCCGCAAACGCAGACGAAGAAAGATTTTTCAGAGATAACGCAAGAGAGCTTTTCAAAAAGGGAAGAACCTACATAAGACTTACCCCTGAGCTTCTTAAAAATAATATTGCCGATATTTTCAATAAGGACAGCCTCATAGTTGAAATCACGCCTGAGCTTTTGCTTGATAAGGAGGCGTTTTCTAAAATTCAGCTCCTTAAAAAGCTCGGCTATACGATTGCAATGACCCCCTTCTTATACCACGAGGAGCACAAGGAGCTTTTTAAGTTCGTAAACATAGTGCGTTTTTCCATTGAGTCAGACAAGGATATGATTGCAACAACTGTCGAAAAATGCAGAGAATATAACAAGGAATGTATCATTGAAGATATTGAAACCGACGACGACCTTGAGTACGCAAAGCAGATGGGCGTTGATTATATAAGCGGTTATTTCTTCGCAAAGCCCGTCATAGAAACAAAGCGTTCGGGAAGACCTATGATAAAAACCTTCCTTCAGATTATCGCTATGCTTTACAGCAAAAACCCCGACATTGAGCAGATAGCGGCTATTATTTCAACCGACCCCGTTCTTACGATAAGGCTTCTGAGATTTATAAATCAGCTTTGCGCCGACACGGGAAACACCGTTTCGACAGTGCATCAGGCGCTCGTTCTTCTTGGTCTTGAAAAGCTCAAGGAGTGGATTTATCTCGTGGGACTTCAGCGCCTTAACCGTGACGCTCCGACTGAGCTTTTACGCCTTGCCCTTTTTAGAGCAAGCTTCTGCGAAAACCTCGGACGAGTTATTCCGGGAACCGGCGTCAGAGCAAAGGAGCTTTACCTGATGGGACTTATCTCGATTATCACGGGAACGTCGGGCAAGCAGCTTGCAAAGGAGCTTTCGGAGCTTCCCGTTTCGCAGGAAATCAAAACGGGACTTATGGGCGGAGGCGGACTTTTCAGCGATATTTTCTATCTTTCCCATAACTATGAAAGAGCAAACTGGGACAGGGTTGAATACTACGCAGAGCGCTGCAAGATAGATTCGGGCGCGCTCAATATGGTTTATTTCAACAGCCTTAGATTCCTCGACCAGTTCAGCGAAATAAAATAAAAAGCGGCTGAGTAAAGCCTTGAAAGGAGGCGGATTTTTGAAAAAAAGTATGCTCAGGAAAAATGCTTTTCTTGAAATTACCAAAACGAAAAGCCGTTTCCTGTCTATTTTCGGAATAGTTGCAATAGGCGTAAGCTTTTTCGCGGGCGTAAAAAACGCCGCCCCCGATATGAGACTGAGCGCGGATTCTTATTACAACGACTGCAACCTTTCGGATTTTCGCCTTGTGTCTACTCTCGGTTACAGTCAGAGCGATATAAAAGCCCTTGAGGAGCTTGAGGGAATAAACGTCTACCCCTCTTATTTTTTAGACGCTCTCGTTAAGGAGGAAACGGGTGAATCAACCGTCAGAATCCTTTCTCTTGACAGCTACGGCGAAAATAACGAGGTCAACGCCCTTGTGCTTAAAGAGGGGCGCTTCCCGACAAGCCCCGACGAATGTCTCGCCGACGGCGGAAGTCTTCTTACCGCTACTGCAATAGGCGAAAAAATAACCTTTTATTCAGGCGACGATTCAGAGATTTCAGATACGCTTGAAAGAACGGAATACACTGTCGTTGGAACCTTTGATTCCCCGATGTATATAGATAAATCCTCAAGAGGAAACACAACCGTCGGAAACGGAAGCGTCAAATCCGTGTTTTACGTTCCTGAGGAAAATTTCAAGACCGAGGTTTACACCCAGGTTTATATAACTGCAGACGAGCTTCGCGGAATTAACACTTATTCAGAAGAATACGAAAAGCTCTCAGAGGAAATAATGTCACGCCTTGAGGCGACGGGAAAAATCCGTGAGACCGAGCGCTACGACGAGATTATTTCCGAGGCAACCGCAAAAATCGACGACGCAAGAGCTGAGCTTGAAGAAGCGAGAAGCGACGCCTTCGCTGAATTTGATAAGGCGGAAAAAGAGCTTTCAGACGCTCTTACTGAGCTTACGGACGGAGAAAAGGAGCTTTCTGACGCAAGAGCCGAGCTTGACAAGGCAAAGGAAGAAATCGCCGACAGCAGAAAACAGCTCGACGACGCCTGGGTTCAGTACGAAAAGGCAAAACGTGAATTTTACGATTCAATTTCAAAGGCAGAGGTTGAGCTGAACTCAAACGCTCAGCTTCTTGACGAAAAAAAGGCGGAGTACGACGCTT
The DNA here is from genome assembly GCA_045591405.1 of Ruminiclostridium sp. Lineage (GTDB taxonomy): Bacteria > Bacillota > Clostridia > Oscillospirales > Ruminococcaceae > Ruminiclostridium_E. The sequence goes on along the minus strand of JAZNST010000009.1, from coordinate 5,823 downwards.
CGCTCAAAGAATTTCTCGAAGGAAAGGCTCAGCTTGAAGCGGCAATTTCTCAGTACGAGGAGGGCTTGGCGCAGTATGAAGCGGGAATGGCTCTTTATACGCTTTATTCTGACTTTTATTCGGGAAAAATAACGGTTCAGGAGCTTATTGAGGGGCTTACGGCGCTTAGCCCTCCGTCTGACGAAAACCAGACGGACGAGCCGATGCCACAGCCTGAGCTTTTAACTCAGGAGCAAACGGCAGCTCTTGGTGAGGAGCTTTCAAAGACAAAGCTCACCCTCGACCAGACGGGGCTTGTTCTTTCTGAGACTCAGACTCAGATAAACTTAGCTCAAGAACAGCTCGACGCAGGAAAAAAAGAGCTTGACGCCGCTTATGAGGCGCTTGAAGCGGGACGGCTTGAGCTTGAAAAAACGACTGAAGAAACAAAGAAGCTCCTTGACAGCGAGGGACAAAAGCTCTCTGACGCCGAAGCCTCCTACGAGCAGGGCGTAATCGACTATAAGCAGGGCGAGCAGGACTACGCAAAGGGCGTTTCTGACCTTGAAAAAGGAAAGGACAAATACAGCGAGGGGCTTGCCGAATATGAGGAGAAAAAGGCAGAGGCGCTCGCTGAGCTTTCTGACGCTGAAAAGGAAATCAAAAAAGCGGAAAACGAGCTTTCTGACCTTGAAAACCCGACTTGGTACGTTTTTGACAGAAATTCAAACACAGGCTTTACCGAATACGGAAGTAACGCCGACAGAATTAACAATATAGCAAGTATTTTCCCTGTTTTCTTCGTTCTTGTTGCGGCGCTTGTGTGCCTTACTACAATGACGAGAATGGTTGACGAGCAGAGAGTTCAGATAGGAACGCTCAAGGCGCTTGGCTACGGGAACGCAAGTATCGTGTTCAAATATATGCTGTACGCTCTTGTGGCGACTACCCTTGGGGCAATCGTCGGCGGCGTGTTTGGGCAAAAGCTTTTCCCTGCGGCGATAATCTTCGCTTACGGAATGCTTTATTCTATTCCGACGATGCTTATTCCTGTCGATTGGGTGCTTATTGCATTAACAGCTCTCGTAAGCGCAGGGGCGGTTTCTCTCACAGTCTACGCTTCGTGTAAGAGCGCGCTCAGAGAAAGACCTGCTCAATTGATGCGTCCAAAGGCTCCGAAGCTCGGAAGAAAAATATTCCTTGAATATCTCCCGTTCTGGGAAAAATCAAGCTTCAACACAAAGGTCGTAGCAAGAAACATCTTCCGCTATAAGCGAAGAATGTTTATGACGATTGTGGGAATTGCCGGCTGTACGGCGCTCACGCTCACGGGCTTTGCGCTTCGTGACAGTATTAATGGTATAGTTTCAAAGCAGTTCGGCGAGCTTGACCTTTACGACGGAATTATGCAGTTTGAGCCTGAAACGGCTGACGCTGACGAAATCCTTTCGATTCTTGAGGAGGACGGCGGAAAAGCGCTCAAATATTCTCAGAAGAATTATTCCGTAAGCTCAGACGAAAGCTCTTGTGAAGCGTACGTTTTTGTTGCACAAAAGACAGAGGATATAAGCGAATTTTTCACGCACAGAGACAGAATCACCCACGAAAAATACACCCTCGACGACAGCGGAGTTTTTATTGACGAGAAAATGTCGTTGCTCTTGGGGGTAAAGGTAGGCGACGAAATCACGGTTTCAGTAAGCGACACCGAAAGATTCAGCGTGAAGATTTCAGCAATCATCGAAAACTACCCCAACCACTACGTTTATATGACGCCGGAGCTTTATAGCGAAAAATTCGGAAAAGCCCCGCAGTATAACACCTTTGCTTTTATAAGAGAGGGACTTTCGGATAAAAAAGCGCAGGACGACTTCACAGCAAGGCTTTTAAGAACTGAGGGCGTTTTGGGCGCAAGCTATAACGACGCTATTTCAAATACCTTCAGCACAATGCTTCAGGCGCTCGATATGGTAATCGTGATTATCATCATAAGCGCAGGGGCGCTTGCGTTCGTGGTTCTTTATAACCTCACCAACATCAACATAAACGAAAGAATAAGAGAAATTGCAACGCTCAAGGTTCTCGGCTTTTACGACGGCGAGGTTGACGGCTACGTGTTCAGAGAAAATATGATTCTGACGCTTATGGGAACGGCGGTAGGTCTTTTTGGCGGCTATTTCCTTGCAAACTTCATAATTCAGACCGCAGAAATCGACCTTGTAATGTTCGGGCGTGAGATCTCGATTCTCAGCTACGTTCTTGCGGCAGTGGTAACGCTTGCGTTTGCGGTTCTCGTTACCCTTTATATGCACAGGCACCTAAAGCGCATTGATATGATTGAGGCGCTGAAATCTGTTGAATAATTATTGCGGCACACCGAAAAAGGCGTGCCGCTTATTTTTTGGCAGCGGCTCGTCTTTTTTCAACAAAGCCTTACGAGCCTCAGCGCAGAAACGAGCCGTTGCTCTGCTTTTTTCACAAATACAGACGCAAAAAGATGTGATTGTTCACAAATTTGTTATACCGAGCTGTCGATTTCTTGACAAGTTTTACTAACACAGATATAATATAATAGAATAGGTCTGCACGAAAGGAGGCGGAGAATATGAACAACAAAAAAATCAACTACCGATATAAATTCCTGCTTACCTTTGTAACGCTGATTCTTATCTTACTGTTTATGGGCGTGTGGACTCTTGGCGCATACGTTCTTTATAAAGAATCAAATATAAACGGCTTCCAGTGGATTACTGCGCTCTTTATCGTGGGACTTTTACTTATAATCGGCGTGGAGGTTTTTACATACGCTGTTTATGAAAAGCTTATGAAAAAAATCTTCATTTCCGTTGACAATATTATGGAAACCTTCCCTGTTTCGGAGCGCTCTGCGCTTGAGGAGGTTGCGTGCGGAGACGATACGATTCTTCTCCAAAAGGCGCTTGAGTGGTTTTCTTACCGTCAGATTCAATCTGACAGAGCGCATTTTGCGGCAACGACAACGGGCGCTCTCGCCTCGTTTTCTCACGAAATCTTCTGGGAATACGGTTTTCTCGGAAATTCGCTGAATTACGGCGACTATTGGGAAAACACCTACGGCGAAAACAGGCTCTTTGAGCTTACTTCAATCGACGAGCTTCTTGAAGGGGGAGCACAGGAAAAATTCCGTCAGTGTGTGTCAGACGCCAAGAAAATTGTCGGAAAGCATTTTGCCTTTGACGCAACTATAAGAATAGGAAAAACAAAGCATATAAGAGTAAGAGTCGTGGGAACGTCGGCTGTTGCTTTTGGCGAGGTAATTCTTCTTGGCGTTATCAGAGACGTCGAACAGATAAGCAGTCTCAGAGAGGCTTTTGAAGAAGGAAGAAGAGAAAAGGACTATATTCTTCTCAATACTCAGGACAGAACCTTCTACGAGGTTGATATTACGACCAACAAGATGACTATTCTCAATAAAAGTCCCGAAACAGCGCTCTTTGATCTTTCAAGCTTTACAGATTATGAAAAAGAGAGAATGGGCTACTGGTCGTTAATTCACCCCGATTATCTTGAGGGCTTTATCGACAGATTTATTACCTATGATCACCTTCTCGTCCTGCCTGAACAGACTCTGAGCTATGAATATCAGATAAAGACGAAAAATAACGACTGGATCTGGGTGCGCCACAGCGTTCGTGCGGTAAAGTCGGACGGAGACTGCGTAAAAAAGGTAGTAGGTTGTATTTATAATATCACCGAGAAAAAGCGTGAGGAGCTCAAGGAGCTTTACAGCACCAACAACGACAGCCTCACAGGAGCGCTTCAATGGTCGTCGCTTCTTGAAGAATATAACAGCTTTGTTGCCCGTTACGGAAAGAGAAAAGCTGTTATCGTGTTTGATATTGACAACTTCAGACAGCTCAATCAGCAGTACGGCTTTGAGTTCGGAAATAAGATTCTTCGCCTTGTTGTAATGAAGCTCTGGGAACGTCAGCTTGAAAAATGCCTTGTGGGAAGAATAAAGAACGATGAGTTCGTTGTTCTGATGCTTGAAGCGGATGAGGCAGAGGCGTCTCCCGAAAAGCTCATAAAATCTGTCTTTGAAGAGTTCAACGATCCAAGAAAAATCGACGGAAGACTTATCAATATCTGCATAACCGCAGGCTACGCCTTCCAGACCGAAGAAGACGAGTTTGAGATTGACTATAACAACGCAAAGCAAGCCCTTAGGAAATGCAGAAGAGAAAAGAAGAACGGAACAAACGCATATCTCGCTCATGACGAATATGCGGAGGAAATATAAAACAAGAAGGAGTCCTGAACTATGGCGGAAAAAGAACAAGCAAGTGTAAGCGTATCTGTTGACAGCCAATATCTTGAGGCAAAAATAGCACTTTTCCCTGCCGACGACGGCTCGGGACACGTGAGTGAAGCTCAGGTAAAAAAAGCCCTCAACGAAAACTCGGTTTTTATAAACATCGATTGGGAGCTTATCAGAGAATATCTCAAAAGCGGTCAGCCCGTGACGAATCTTGTTGTTGCAAAGGGCACTCCTTCCAAGGACGGCGAAAACGGGGAAATCGACTATAAGTTCCCCCGCGTCTCTGAGTATAAGCCCAAGCTTGACGAGGAAACAGGCGTTGTTGACTTTAAGGAGCTTGGAAGAATAAAGAATATCCAAAAGGGCGAAATCATCGCTGAAATCAAATACGCAACACAAGGCGAGCCGGGAAAAGACCTCAGAGGAAACGCAATTGCGCCTTATCCCGGAAAGGACCCCAAGCTTATTATCGGCGTGGGAACGATTCTCAGCGCAGATAAAACGAAGCTCTATTCGGCAGTAGACGGAAATCTTCGTTGGGACAAGGACAGATTTGTAGTAGACGAGGTTGTAAGCATACACGGCGACGTTGACGTTTCAACAGGTAACATTGACTTTCTGGGCGACGTAAGAATAAGCGGAGGCATTGCCGAGGGCTTTGTCGTAAAGGGCAGAAACGTAAGCGTATCTCAGAATGCAACAGGAGCAACCATTATCGCAACAGGCGACGTAGAGGTTCGCTCAGGCGCAATATTCACAACGATCGAAGCGGCGCACGACATAAAGATTAACTTTGCCGAAAACGCAACACTCAGCGCAGGCAACGACATTCAAGCAAAATCCCTCGTAAGCTGTAAGAGCTTCGCAAGAGGAGAAATCAACGTCAGCGGAGGCAAGGGTGTTATCGTGGGAGGAGAGACTACCTGCTACGGAAACGTCTCTGCAACTCAGGTTGGCTCTGAAAACTACACCAAGACTATCATAAACCTCGGCGATACCATAAACTTTATGAAGCAGCATAACGAGAAGAAGGAAGCCTTTGCAAAGCAGAGGGAAAACTTTGACAAGATGACAAAGCTCATAGAGCAGCTCAACGCCTTGAAAAAGGTTCAGCCGCTGACCGAGGAGCAGCAGAAAATAAACGCTCAGGCTCTGCGCTACACGCTAAGCGAAAAGCCGAAAATCGTCGCAAAGCAGGGAGAAATCGACAAGGAAGCGGTTATGATCGAACGCTTCAAAACGCTCAAGCTTTACGTAAGAGGAAAGGTTTTCCCTGGAGTTACCGTAAAGATTTTTACCTCCGTTTACGACGTGTCAGGAGAATTTGGAAACTGCACTTACCTCAGAAATATGGATTCGGGCGACGTCGAGTGCAAGACGGGAACGAACTGGTAAAAGAATATCTCAAGCAGAGCCGAAAGGCTCTGTTTTTTTGTAAAAAGGAGATTTTTCGGCGCAGGGGATACTGAGATTCCGAGGGCGCCCGTGCTTTTTAGAGGCAAGGCACCTTCAGAGGCAGGGCGCAGCCCCCTGAGCTTTGCCCAAGG
>JAZNST010000008.1:0-12782 GCA_045591405.1 Ruminiclostridium sp. | reverse complement strand
ATCTATAAGAACACCTACACCTATAAGAATCTCGTGCCTGTCGGAAAGGACGGAAAAAGCGAGCTTCTTCTCATAAAATACGATAGTACAATCGAGTCGCCCGTCGCTTATATCGTGGGTTGGGACGAAAAGAGCTTCCGTGATAAGAGCAGCGTTCCCCTTGACGCTGAGGCAACGGCGTTTACGGGTTGCTCTGTGACTCAGACGCAAGACGGCGAGACGGCGATTCTTCTTGATTATAAAATCTCAGACGAGCTTTCGGGAACTCAGGCGCTTTATTGCTATAACAGTAAGCTCACGCTCGCTTCGGATGAGGTCACGAAAAGCTTTGAGCGCCGCACAAATTCGCTGACGGCCGACGTAACGGCGATTGATATTGATAAGGACGGGGTTGTTGAAATCCCCGGAACCGAGGTCTTTATCGGCTATGAAAACGCTCCCTCAGACGAACAGCTCCGTATGGTCGTGTGGTATAATTTAAGTCAGGGAAAGGCAGTCGAAAAGCTCAGAACCTACGTTAGCCCAAGGCTTGATTATTACGTTAAAATTCCTGCAAGATGGCAAGGCTTCGTCACAGCCTCCGTTGACGCAGGAGAGGTTATTTTTTCAGAATACACCAACGAAGGAAACGAGCTTCTTGCCATAAAGGCGGTAGAAAAGACAAAACCCGCACCGCAGGGTTGGGAGCTTCTTGACGGAGCCTCGGACGAAAAATACAGCTATTATATAAAACGTCCTCAGACTCAGAGCAGACTTGCGCTCACAGACGACGAGCTTCAGGATTTAATCGGCTTCTTCTGAGTCGGGTGAAAGGAAAAATTATGGCGGAAAAGAGAATACTCGTCTGTGAGGACGAGGACGCAATAAGAGATTTTGTCGTAATAAATCTGCGCAGAGCAGGGTATCAGGTTGTTGACGTGAACAGCGGCGAAAAGGCAATAGAGGCTTTCGAGCAGTGCGGCGGCGATTTTGACGTGGCACTTCTTGACATAATGATGCCGGGAATCGACGGAATTGAGGTCTGTAAAAAACTTCGTGAAAGCTCGCCTTTTCTTGGGATAATTATGCTCAGCGCAAAAAGTCAGGAGATGGACAAGGTAACAGGGCTTATGACGGGGGCTGACGACTACGTTACAAAGCCGTTTTCTCCTTCTGAGCTTGTGGCAAGAGTTGACGCTATTTACAGGAGAGTCAGCGCAATGCCCAAAGCAAAGGCAAAGGGACAAGAGCAGACGGTAGTCAGCGCAGGGCCGTTTTCGGTTGATTTCAGAAGCCGAATCGTCACAAAGAACGCAACGCCCATCGAGCTTACTCAGGTTGAATATCAGCTTTTAGAGTTTTTTCTTAAAAATATCGGGACAGCCCTTGACCGAAAAACGCTTCTTCATAAAATATGGGGCGAAAATTACTACGGCGACGACAAGATAGTTGACGTAAATATAAGACGACTCAGAATGAAAATCGAGGACGATCCTTCTGCTCCTCGTTATATTCAAACAATTTGGGGATACGGCTATAAATGGGACGACTGAGAATCGGCGCAAGAAGCATCTCAACACGCTGGTTTATAAATAGCCTCAGTGTTGTCGTTATTCTTCTTGCAATAATTGACGTGGGCGTTTATTTTTTCGCTAAAAGCTATTATTACAGCGCCGCCTCTCAATATCTTTCAGCTCAGGCAAATATCGTGTCGGGCGTTTTGAATCAGCTTTATGAAAGCTCGGAGGCAAGCTATGACCTTGCTGTTAAGACTGCGGTTGAGGAGTTTGACAAGAAAGAAATAATCGAGCTTATGGCGGTTGATAAGTACGGCAGAGTCGATATTTCAAGCAGCGGCTTTGCGGCGGAAGCGGTTGACGAGATGCCCGACTATGAGCTTGCAAGGGCGTCGAAAAACGGCGAAGCTATCACCCAGCTGAGCCTAAACCGAGGCTCAAGCAGTGAGAAATGCCTTGCCGCCTGCGTTATGCTTAATAAGACAAGCTCAGGATACAGCGCAATAAGAATGGTAACCTCCCTTGAAAAAATCGATCGGCAGGTTTTTAATATCGCCTTTTTCGGCGGCGTTTTCAGCGTGGGGATTATCCTTTTGCTTCTTCTGATGGGGGTTTATTTTATAAAATCAATCGTTCAGCCTATCCGTCAGATCGCAGATTCCGCACGAAGTCTTGCAAAGGGCGATTTTTCGTCAAGAATTACTCCTAAAACCGAGGACGAAATCGGCGAGCTGTGTCGGGTTTTTAACTATATGGCTGACGAGCTTGAAAACTCGGAAACTATCAAGAACGAGTTTATTTCCTCCGTTTCTCACGAGCTGAGAACTCCGCTTACTGCAATAAAGGGCTGGGCGGAAACGATAGTCGAGCTTCGTGACGACGAAACGATTTCAAAGGGAATGAGAGTTATAAGCGAGGAAACCGAGCGCCTTTCGGAAATGGTTGAGGAGCTGCTTGACTTTTCACGCATACAAAATAACAGTCTTATGCTTCAAAAGGCAAATATGGACGTTCTTGCCGAGCTTGCGGACGCTATACTTATCTATGGCGAAAGGGCAAGGCAAAACGGCATTGAAATACGCTACGATGAACCTGACGCCGTTGCGATGATTTATGGCGATAAAAACAGGATACGACAGGTTTTTATAAATATAATTGATAATGCAATCAAGTACAGTAAGGCACAGGGAAGCATTGAAATCGACACCGAGCTTTCCGACGGAAAAATCACGATTACAATCGAAGACAGCGGCGTAGGAATTTCCGCCGAGGACCTCCCGAAGATAAAAACGCGCTTTTATAAAGCCAACAACACGGTAAGAGGCTCAGGAATAGGTCTTGCTGTTGCAGATGAAATTATAAGAATGCACGAGGGACGCATTGACATTTCAAGCGTTCAGGGAAAAGGAACTGCTGTAACGATAGTGCTCCCGATTCTTCAGAAGAAGGCGGACGAGCCTGAACAGAGAAAGGATAACGAGCTTGAGTAAAAGAGAAAAGGCGCTTCATAAGACGAAAATCGGCGGACAGGCGCTTATTGAAGGAATAATGATGCAAGGCGCTGACAGAGGCGCAATGGCAGTCAGAAAAAAGGACGGCACGATTTACCTTGAGGAGTGGGAGCTCAAGAAAAAGAAGTGGTATAATAAAGCCCCGTTCATAAGAGGAATCTTTAACTTCGTAGGTCAGCTTACGGGCGCGATGAAATATATGCAAAAGTCAATGGAGATTTCAGGCTATCTTGATGAGGAGGAAAAGCCCTCGGATAACGAGAACAAGGCTGAGAAAAAGGACTCTAAGGCATTTGCCAACTTCTGTATGGCAATAGGAACAGTCATCGGCATAGCAGCGGCGGTGGTTCTTTTCCTGTTCGTTCCGACGTGGATTTATACAGGGATTCAGGCGCTTTTCCCGACAACTGATATCTCAATGTTCCGTTCGCTCTTTGAGGGTATTTTGAAAATCGCTATTTTTATTTCTTATATGGCGCTCACCTCGCTTATGAAGGATATAAGACGAACCTATGAATATCACGGTGGCGAGCATAAGACCATAGCCTGCTATGAGGCGGGCGAGGAGCTTACGGTTGAAAACGTGAGAAAGCACAGACGCTTTCACCCCCGTTGCGGAACGAGCTTTATCTTCCTCGTTCTTGCAATCAGTATCCTCGTATATTCGCTCGTGCCAATCAACAGCGAGTTCTTTATGCTTAATTTCGGCGTAACAAGCTTTGTAGCCGACCTTATAAGAGTAGGCTTCAAGCTCTTGCTCTTACCTGTTACGATAGGAATAAGCTACGAAATTATTCGCCTTGCGGGACGATATGACAATATCATCACAAGAATTATCTCAGCTCCGGGACTTGCTGTTCAAAGACTCACCACAAAAGAGCCTGACGACAGTCAGATTGAATGTGCAATAGCGGCGCTTACTCCCGTTCTTCCAAGAGAGGGCGAGGACGACAGATGGTAATTTTCGAGTGCCGTAAGGAGGTTGAAAAAATCCTTGAAAAAGCGGACGTTTTTGACGAAAGATTTGAAGCAAGCGAAATCATAAAGCAGATTCTCGGACGAGATAAGCTTCATTTTCCAAGCGACGAAATAAGCGACGGCGAATATGAAAAGATGCTGTCGCTTGCAAAAAAAAGAGCGACGGGAATCCCTCTCCAATACCTTTTTGGCGAGTGGGAATTTTACGGATTTCCTTTTTTCGTGGGAAAGGGCGTGCTTATTCCAAGGCCCGAAACCGAGCTTCTCGTTGACCTTGCGGTTAAATATGCGACGAAGGAAAGCCTTGTGCTTGACCTTTGCAGCGGAACGGGTGCGATTCCTGTTGCAATAACAAAAACGGCAGGCTGTAAGGCGTTCGCCGTTGAGCTTTATGACGAGGCATTTTCTTATCTTGAAAAAAATATAAAAAGAAATAATGCTTCGGTTACCCCCGTTCAAGCTGACGCATTGCTTGAAACAGACGAAATCTCAGATTATGAGTTTGATATTATAACCTCAAATCCGCCCTATCTTACCGATAGCGAGATGGACAGGCTTCAGCGTGAGGTAAGATACGAGCCTGAAACCGCCCTTTACGGCGGAAGCGACGGGCTGTATTTTTATCGTGAGCTTTTCCCACGATGGAAAAATAAGCTGAAAAAGGGCGGCGTGTTTGCAGTCGAAATCGGTGACGGACAGGAAAAAGAAGTCGCTGAGCTGGTTGAAAAGGAGGGCTTTACGCCCCGCTTTATCCACGACCTCAACGGAATTGCAAGAGTTGTGTATTTTATAAAGTGATGTCCGATGAATTACCCACTAAATCGGACCTGTATAGGTTAAAATAGAGAAAAATTATAATATAGGAAGGTATAATTATGGCTAAATCCGCTACATCGAAAAAGACTCTCACGGTTGCAACAACACCCGAAGAAAAGAAAAAGGCTCTCGACGCCGCTATTGCGCTTATTGAAAAGCAGTTCGGCGCAGGCTCGGTTATGATTATGGGCGGCGAAAAATCAAAGCTTAACGTCGAATCCGTTTCCACAGGCTCGCTCGGTCTTGACCTTGCGCTTGGAATCGGCGGTCTTCCCAAGGGAAGAATCATTGAAATCTACGGTCCCGAATCGGGCGGTAAAACTACCGTTTCGCTTCAGGCAATAGCTCAGGTTCAAAAGCAGGGCGGAATTGCCGCATTTATCGACGTAGAGCACGCTCTTGACCCTGTTTACGCAAAACAGCTCGGCGTTGACATCGACCAGCTCATCGTATCTCAGCCCGACACGGGAGAGCAGGCGCTCGAAATTATCGAGGCGCTCGTTCGTTCGGGAGCGCTTGATATTGTCGTTCTTGACTCTGTTGCGGCAATGGTAACAAGAGCTGAAATCGAAGGCGATATGGGAGACAGCTTCGTGGGCGTTCAGGCAAGGCTTATGTCTGCTGCAATGAGAAAGCTCACGGCGGTTATTTCAAAGTCGAACACAGTTGCAATCTTCATCAACCAGATTCGTGAAAAAATCGGCGTTATGTTCGGAAACCCCGAAACAACCCCCGGCGGCCGTGCGCTTAAATTCTATTCGTCGGTGAGAATCGAAGTAAGACGAGGCGAGCAGATTAAGGACGGGGACGAGGTTATCGGCAACCGCACCAAGTGTAAGGTTGTAAAGAATAAGGTTGCTCCTCCCTTTAAGTCGTGCGAATTTGATATGCTCTACGGTCAGGGCATTTCTAAGGTCGGCGAAATCGTCGATTTTGCAACAGAAATCAACATCATTAAAAAGTCGGGCGCATGGTTCAGCTATAACGATATGAGAATAGGTCAGGGTAGAGAAAACGCAAAGAAGTTCCTCCTTGACAACCCCGACATTATGGACGAAATCGAAGCTAAGGTAAGAGAACACGCCGACGCTGTTCTTGCGGCGGCAATGGGCGAGGTTTCAGACAGCGAGGGAGTTACTCCTCAAAGCTCTGCACCCTCTGAGCCAAAGGACGAACAGCCTGCGAAAAAAAGCGGTAAGAAAAGCGTAGTAGTCGAAGCCGAGGACGATTTTGAGGAGTTTTCGATTGACGAAATCGACAGCTGAAACGGAGGAAGTAAGTGAGCCTTTTTGACGAGGAAGAAAACGAAAGCGAATACCGCCGTGCCAGAAAGCGTGCAATGTACCTTCTGGGCGACAAGGATTACTGTTCGGGCGAGCTTCGTGAAAAGCTCAGAAAAAATTACAGCGACCAAACCTGTGAAAAGGTAATTTCGGATATGATTGAATACGGCTATCTTGACGACGAAAGATACGCTCAAAAATACGCCGAATATCTTATCAGAAGAAAAAAGCACGGGGTTTATAAGGTTCGCTTTGAAATGCAGAAAAAGGGAATACCAAAGGCTCTTGTTGACAGCGCTCTTGAAGAATACGAGACTGACGACTACCTAGACGTGCTTGAGGAGCTTATAAGAAAAAAATATTCGGATAAGCTTTCAGACCCTCTGAGCGTAAAAAAGGTGATGAATGCTCTTGCAAGGCGGGGGTATTCCTTTGACGAAATAAAAAAAGCTATAAGGGCAGTAGAACAGAGCGCCCTTGACGAGCTTTCCTATGAGGAATAAGCAACATTAATAGTATAAAGGAGAAACACGCAATGTCAGAACCGATAAAAGTAGGCATGGTGTCGCTTGGTTGCCCAAAGAACCAGTGCGACGCAGAGCTTATGATGAATAAAATCAAGAAGGCAGGCTTCAAGCTTGTCCCTGAAGCAGGGCTTGCTGACGTTGTCGTGATAAACACCTGTGGCTTTATCCAGAGCGCAAAGGAAGAAGCCATCGAAGAAATTATGGAAGCCATCAACCGTAAAAACGACGGAATCAACAAGAAAATTATCGTTACGGGCTGTCTTGCTCAGCGCTATATGAAGCAGATGGACGAGGAGTTCCCTGAGGTTGACGGCGTTCTGGGGCTTGACAAAAACGACGATATCGTTGAGGCAATCAACAGCGTTTTACTTGATAAGCGAGTGGTTGCAGGCGAAAGCAACGAGGGACTCAATATGGAGGGCGAGCGCTTTCTTACAACGCTTCCTCATTACGCTTATCTGAGAATAGCCGACGGCTGTGACAACCGTTGCTCTTATTGTGCAATTCCTCTTATAAGAGGGGGCTTCAGAAGCCGCAAGATGGAGGATATTATAAAGGAAGCCAAGTGGCTTGTAAAGCAGGGGGTAAGGGAAGTTATAATCGTCGCTCAGGACACGACGAGATACGGACTTGACCTTTACGGAAGGCTCGCTTTACCTGAGCTTCTCAACGAGCTTTGTAAGATTGAGAAAATCAAGTGGATAAGATTGCTCTATTGCTACCCCGAAAGAATAACCGATGAGCTTATTCAGACGATAAAGACTCAGGACAAGGTGCTTAACTACATAGACGTGCCGATTCAGCACTGTAACGGAGAAATCCTCAAGGCAATGAACAGAAGCGGCGACGAAAGAGAGCTGTGGAATCTTTTTGCAAAGCTCAGAAACGAAATCCCCGGAATAGTTCTCAGAACAACGCTTATTACGGGCTTCCCCGGTGAGACGGAGGCTCAGTTCACAGAGCTTGCCGAGTTTGTGAACAACGTGAAGTTTGAGCGCCTTGGTTGCTTTGCGTATTCGCCTGAGGAGGATACGCCTGCGGCTGAAATGCCCTATCAGGTTGACCAATCCGAGCGTGAGCATCGTTCGGAAATCATTATGGAACAGCAGGACGTTCGCATGGGAGACTTTAACGAAAGCCTTGTCGGACGTGAATTTGAGGTCGTAATCGAGGGCTATGACCGCTATTTTGAAATGTACTTCGGAAGAAGTTATATGTATGCGCCCGAAATTGACGGAATGATTTATTTTTCGGGTAAGAAGGGCTTGCAGATGAGCCAGTTCGTGACAGTGAAGATAACTGATTGCGTTGACAATAATCTGATAGGAGAGATAGTATGAATTTAGCAAATAAACTTACTCTTGCCAGAGTGATAATAGCTCCGCTTTTTGTAATAACTCTGCTTCTGTCGGATATTCCTTATAACTATCTGTGGGCGCTGATTCTCTTTGCGGCGGCTTCGATAACCGACTTTTTCGACGGAAAAATCGCAAGAAAGCGTAACCTCGTGACAAATTTCGGAAAGTTTCTTGATCCTCTTGCGGATAAAATTCTCGTGATTTCAGCCTTTGTGTGTATGATTGAGCTTGGCTGGGCTACCTCTTGGTGCGTGGCGCTTATTATTGCAAGAGAATTTATGGTATCGGGAATCAGACTCCTTGCCGCAGGAAGCGACAAAAATCTCGTTATCGCCGCTTCAATCTGGGGAAAGCTCAAGACCGCCGTTACTATGGTTGCAATCGTCGCAATCCTTATAATGCACATTCTTATTCAGTTTGGCGTTATTTACGATATGGCGGCTCCTGTTGCACTCACGGGAAGCGAGTTTCCTGTTACTGTCGTAACTGACGTGCTGATGTATCTTGCAACTGCCCTCACGGTTATCAGCGGAGCACACTATCTTTGGCAGTACAGACATTTTATTGATACGAAAAAGTAAAAAAACAGCCGTGATTTCTTTGGTTTAAGTGCGAAAATACCAAAAAAACCAAAAAAATAAAAAAATGCTTGACACTGGGCAACATTTAATATATAATATAAAGGCTAGCCCATAAGCAGACACTCGGTCTGTTCTTTTTGAGGGCAAAAATAACCTGAAAGGAAACGATAATTATGAAAAGAACATATCAGCCTAAGAAGCGTCAGAGAAAGATGGAACATGGATTCAGAAAGAGAATGTCCACAAGAAACGGACGTAAGGTTCTCCAGAGAAGACGTGCAAAGGGCAGAAAAGTCCTCAGCCGCTAATTTCTGAAATGCAATCTAAGGCCACTGAGAGTGGCTTCTCAAAAAAGTATGTAAGCGTTAAGAAAAACCGAGAGTTTCAGTTTTTGTTCAAAAAGGGAACATCAGTTGTTACTAACGCCTTCGTCTGTTACTATCTAAAAAATAAACGCCGGGTAAACCGTCTTGGCATAGTTACCAGTAAAAAAATCGGAAACGCTGTGAATCGCAGCCGTTCAAGACGGGTTATTCGTGAGGCGTTCAGACAGATTGAACCTGTGCTTCGTTCAATGACAGACCAGCGATATGATTTCATCATTGTCGCAAGAGGCAAAACTCCCTTTATAAAATCGGACAAGCTGTGCGAGCTTATGAAGAAAAAGCTCCTTGGCTCTATCGGTATATCTGAAAGCACAAAGAATGTCAACTGACGCCTAATCGGGGCGGCGCTGAAAATTATACTGTTGTTATGAAATATATTTTTATACTCATCATAAAATTATATAGGATAACCCTATCAAAAATTTTGCCGCCAAGCTGCCGTTTTACACCGAGCTGCTCGCAGTATGGGATTACTGCAATCAGTCGCTTCGGTGCGGTCAAGGGCGGCATTTTGACATTAATGCGCATCGCAAGATGCAACCCGTTTTCTGAGGGCGGATATGATCCTGTGCCTTGGGAATATTCATTCTATGATTCTTTTGTCGCTTTTGTGAAAAAGAAGATATTTAAGAAAAATAAAGACAAAAACGGAAAGGTGTGATTACTATCGACTTCTTATACTCGATAATCGGTACTCCGCTTGGCTACATAATGTGGCTTTGCTATTTACTTGTAAACAACTTTGGCTTTGCAATCATTATCTTTACTCTTATCGTAAAGGCTGCTACTTTCCCCCTTAACCTCAAGCAGCAGAAGAACCAGGCCAAGACTCAACTCTTTGCCCCTAAGGTAAAGGAAATTCAGACAAAATACCGTAATAATCAGATGAAGATGCAAGAGGAGCTTGCAAAGCTTCAGCAGCAGGGCTACAAGCCTATGGGCGGCTGTGGAACAATGCTTCTTACAATGCTTCTTCTTTTCGGCGTTATCGACGTAGTATATAAGCCGATGACACACATGGAGCACCTTGACTGGGACCGTGCGGGAACAATCGACACGGTTGTAAATCAGGCGCTCAAGACAAAATATACAGCAATTATCACTGCAAGTCCCGAAGACTATAAGGCTATCCTTGAGTTTGAAAAGGACAACGCAACCATTTATCTCGTAAACGACAATCCCGAAACTACCGACGTTAACGAATCAAATCAGATAGTTCTTTCTGAGCCTGTTGACTTCACTAAGATTGACGAGGCTGAAATTTCTTCTGAAGATTTCGCTAAGCTTGATAAGCTTCTTACTGCTGAAAATATCGAAACCTTTATCAGTAAGTCAAGACTCACAACTGACCTTAAAAATCAGCTCAGCTCAGCAAGAGGCGAATTTGCAAGCACACTTTACAGAGAGCTTGCCGCAATCAAGGTTTACACAGATCACCCCGAAGGCTTCAAGGGTATCGGTCTTGGCGAACAGACTCTCAAAAAGCTTGATAACCTCGCTAATAATATGAACTTCATGGGCATTAACCTCGGTCTCAAGCCCTCGTTCACATTTGACATTCTTATTCTTATTCCTATTCTTTCTTTTGTTCTTTCTCTTGCTCAGACGTTTATCTCTCAGTACGTTCAAAAGAAGAACAATCCTCAGATGGCTCAGATGGGCGGCGGAATGAAGCTCTTTATCTACATTATGCCGCTGTTCTCGCTTTATATCTCCTTTATCGTTCCTGCCGGCGTTGGTTTCTACTGGGCAGTAAGCTACCTGTTTACAATCGCACAGACGCTTATTACCTATAAAATCTGGCCGCCTGAAAAGCTCAGAAATATGGCTCAGGCTGAGCTTGACGCTAAGTACGGAAACGTGAACGTTACTGCAACGGTAGTAGACGTAACAACCGACGAAAACGGTAACGAGGTCAAGACGGTAAAGAAGCTTTCTGAAATGTCTCAGAAGGAAATTCGCGAATATCAGCGTAAAAAGATTGAAGAAGCGCGCGCGGCTGATCGTGAAAGATACGGCGACGACGATATTCCCGACCTTCCGCCTCTTGAGGAGGAGAAGACGGTGATTGACGTCGAGCCTGAAAGCGTTGAGTCGTCAGACGATGAAACTATAAACGAAGAATAACCCGAAAGGATATAAATATGGAAAAAGAGTTTAGCGCAAAGCAGCTTGAAGACGCAAAAGAGCTTGCTATCGCAGAATTTAAGGCAATGGGTGCCGTTGCTGACGAAATTGAATTTGAAATCCTTGAACAGCCCGTAAAAAAACTCTTTGGCACAAAGGGCGAATACAGAGTAAAGGCAATCTGGAATGCTCCCGTAAAGGAGGAGACTCCCGTTGAAAAGAGCGCTGAGGATACTGCTCCGAAGGCTTCAAAGCCTGTTGTTGACGCTCTTGAAAGCGACAAGGTTCAGCGTGCAACCGCTTATCTCAAAAAACTTATAAGCGCACTTGGCGTTGAAAATTTTGACATCGTCCCCGAAAACAAGGACGAGCTGGTTGTTCTCAACGTTACAGGAGACGACCTTGGCGTTGTAATCGGTCGCAGAGGCGAAACCCTCGACGCTCTCCAGTACCTTACTATCCTTGCCAGCAATAAGGGCGAGGAAAGCTATTGCAGAATAAGCGTTGATTGCTGTGGTTACAGAGAAAAACGTAAGGAGGCTCTTGAGTCGCTTGCTGAAAAGACAGCTCACAAGGTCCTCAAAACAGGCAGACGCTTCTCCCTTGAGCCTATGAATCCTTATGAAAGACGTATCATTCATAGCAAGGTAAGCGAGATCGAAGGCGTTTCAAGCCGTTCCACAGGCGAAGAGCCTTACAGAAAGGTTGTTATTTCTTCCAACAACCCACGCCCCGACTTCGACCGTCGTCGTGACAACAACCGCAGAAATAACCGTCAGGGATCGCCTTCGGGTAGAAATTACAAGCAGTCAAGCGGCTTCTCTACCTCCTTTGAGCGTGAATACAAGAGAAGACCGAGCGAGCCTGTTGAATATTCACAGGAAACGGTTGACACTGAAAAGACGGCAACACTTTACGGAAAAATTGAGCTTTAAGCTAAAAACGCACTCTGAAAAGGGTGCGTTTTGTTTTTGCCCAAATTCTTAAAGGGTACGAGTCAGGCATTGCAAAAAAATCTCACGGCGGCAGATCTCAACTTAGAAAAAAATTAGTGACAAGACGAAAAAAGTGTGCTATAATATTTACGATACGTATTTATTCTTCAGAAAGGGTGATAGAATTGAATTATGAAAAGTCCTGTGGCGCTATCGTTTACAGGAAATTTCACGGCAATACCGAGATTTTGCTGATTCGTCATATAAAATCGGGCTATTGGTCGTTCCCTAAGGGCCACGTTGAGCCGGGAGAAACCGAAGCTGAGACTGCAAAAAGAGAAATCAAGGAAGAAACGGGCGTTGACGTACTTATCGACACGGGGTTCAGAGAAACCGTTACATTTTCGCCAAGGCGTGACACCTCGAAAACGGTTGTTTACTTTGTCGGCCTTGCAATAAATCACGACCTGGTTCCTCAAAAGGAAGAGATTTCCGAGCTTCGTTGGGTAGAAATCGGTCAGGCGATGAGCGCTTTGACCTATGAAAACGACAAGCTCATAGTCTCAAAGGCAAAGGCGTTTATAGCGCTCATGAAGTAAAAAGACACGGCTGTGGAGATTCACAGCCGTCTTTTTGTAATATTTAGGCTTGTTTATACTAGGAGTAATGCGACGTGAGGGGGGGTTGTGCTTGGGGAGGAGACTCGCTAGGTTAATACGGGGAGTATAAAAGGCGACGGAGAATACCATGAGGATAGTACGAGGGCGGCTCTGCTTTTGAAAGG
>JAZNST010000007.1:0-24588 GCA_045591405.1 Ruminiclostridium sp. | reverse complement strand
GCTGAGATCGTTATCGAACTCAAGAAGGCTGTAGAAGCTGAAGAAGGTCTTAAGATCAAGGTTCTCCTCCAGGATGCTGACTGGGGTGCCATTGCTGATAAGGAAGTAACAATCGCTAAGGGCGAAACAACAGCTACAATTGCTCTTACAGCTACAGAAGTAATTGATGTTGAATTTGACGACGCTTACGTACACAACGTTGTTATTGACAACACAAACGACGTTCAGAAGCTTATCAAGTCCGCATCTTACACAATCTTCGGTGCTGAAGCTGAAGAAACAGACGTAACAGAAGACACAACAGCTCCTGACGAATCAGACGTAACAGAAGACACAACAGCTCCTGACGACACAACAGTTCCTGAAGGCTTCATCTCTGTTGACTGTGCATACACAGATGGTACAACACCAAGCTTTACTTACAATGTAAACGAAGATATCGACACACTTGACGTTTCTGTTAAGTTTGCTGAAGCTGACGGCGACGCTTTCGCATTCAATGATTGGTGCGGATACGGTGTTGCAGTTACACTTGCTGACGGCACAAAGAAGTACTACCAGTACGGCGGCGCTTCTGTATCTTGGGGCTGGGACGCTGACGGAGATAAAGTTGATGATACCCTTGCAGGCGCAGGCACTGATACATGGCTCGGCACAGTAGCTGACCTCGCAGTTGAACTCGCTATCCCTGTTGAAAACGGCGCTAAGGTTGAATTCTACACACTTAGCTGGGATTCTTACACAGGTACACAGTACACATTAACACTCCCTGAAGAAAAGGCTGCTCCTACTCCTGACGACACAACAGCAGAAGGCGACACAGGCGCTGACGCTGGTGAAGGCGAAGACGGTAAGGGCGACAACACAGAAACAGGCGTAGTTCTCGCAGTTGTTCCTGCTATCGTTGCTGGTGCTGCTCTCGTAGTTTCCAGAAAGAGAAAGTAATTTAAGCTAACGCTTGAACATACTTAATAAAAGGACACCCTTCGGGGTGTTCTTTTTTTGTGTCGGGAGTCGGGTGGCTATTGCAAAAAAGGAAAAAATATAGTATAATTAACCTGTATATTCTGATAAATGAGGGAAAATTGCCCATAATCATAAAAAGGACGGTGCAATATGTTTAATCTTCTGATGCATGGGGCGTACGATACCGCTACAATCGTAATTGAGCTGTTTGCGCTTCTCGTTATTCTTCTGATTGCGTTTCCGTTCCACGAATGCGCCCACGCTGTGGTGGCAAAGTGGCTCGGCGACAGAACAGGCGAGCTTAGCGGAAGACTCTCGCTTAACCCTTTTTCTCATATCGACTTTTTCGGTGCAATAGGTCTTCTCCTGTTCGGAATCGGCTGGGCAAAGCCTATTCCCGTGAACGTCAATAA
Organism: Ruminiclostridium sp.; assembly: GCA_045591405.1. Taxonomy (GTDB): domain Bacteria; phylum Bacillota; class Clostridia; order Oscillospirales; family Ruminococcaceae; genus Ruminiclostridium_E. Next base: position 23,209 of record JAZNST010000007.1, on the reverse strand, counting down.
CTGCCGTAAGGTCAAGAGCAAAAAAGCGGCAATGGCGCTCGTTGCGGCGGCAGGGCCTCTTTCAAACGTGCTTTTGTCGTTTGTCTTTATGATAATTATGAAAATCGTGTTCTACTCGGTCGGGCTTACAACTCAGACGGGTGCTTACGTTTTTTACGCCTTGAACGAGGTAGTAACGATAAACCTTTATCTCGCCGTTTTCAACCTCATCCCCATCCCTCCCTTTGACGGCTCAAGGCTCTTTTTCGCTTTCCTCCCGACAAAATATTATTTCAAGATAATGAAGTACGAGCGTTTTATAATGCTCGGCGTGCTTGTGGTTCTGTGGACGGGTATTCTCTCCATTCCTCTGAATTTCCTCACGAATCTCGTTTATAATGGCCTTAATTTATGCACGGGCTTTGTCGATATGATTATGGCGGCGGTGATGTAATGGCAGAAGAACTGAGCTTTAAGCTAGAGGTGTTTGAGGGGCCGCTTGACCTTATGTTGTCGCTGATTGCAAAGCATAAGCTCAACATTGAGGATATAGAAATCTCCGTTCTTCTTGAGCAATTTCTGATTTATCTTGACAAAATGCGCGAGGCGGATATAGAAATTGCAGGAGAATTTATGGAAATGGCGGCTCGCCTTATCTATATAAAATCTGCGGCGCTTTTGCCTAAGCACGAGGTCGAGGAGCTTAAAAAGGAGCTTGAGGGAACGCTTATCGAATACGCTCTTTGTAAGGCGGTGTGCGAACGACTCAGACGCCACTACTGCGGAGATGACGTGTTTGTGCGTGAGCCGATGGATATTCCCGTTGACAGCACCTACCGCCTCACTCACGATATTTACGAGCTGTTTGATTATTATAGCGCTCTTTCTGCCAAGGCAAAGGCAAAAAAGGAGCAGCCGCCCCTTCAGCTCAAGCCTATCGTCGCAAAAAGCTTCGTGAGCGTTTTTACCAAGATTGTCTACGTGCTCAGAAGAATACAGTATGGCGGCAGAATGGCAGTAAAGAAGCTTTATCAAGGTCAGACCCGTTCAGAGCAGGTCGCAACCTTCCTTGCGCTTTTAGAGCTGTCAAAATACGGGCACGTGAGCTTCTCCGATGATAACGAATATCTCGAATTTGTCGGCAAAAAGGCGCAGAACGCCTGATAAGAAAAGGATTTGCTTATGAATTTACAAGAAGGACTTGCAATAATAGAAGCCATTATGTTCGCTCACGGCGAGCCTATTACGGTAGATAAGCTTTCCGAGGCTTCGGGAATCGACGCCGAAACAACCGCAAAGCTCGTTGATCAGCTTGAGCGCCGATACAATGTGAATGAAAGCGGACTTAATATTATAAGGCTCAACGGCGCTTATCAGATTGCCGCAAGGCAAGAATACGCCCCTTATATAAAGGCGGCGCTTGAAATCAGAAAACAGGCTCCCTTGTCTCAGGCGGCAATGGAATGTCTGTCGATTGTAGCGTATAATCAGCCTGTTACAAAGGCTTTCGTTGAACAGGTCAGAGGCGTTGACAGCGCAAGCGTTGTCAATACCCTTGTTGAAAGAGGGCTTCTTGAAGAAGCAGGAAGACTTGACCTGCCCGGTCGCCCCGTGTCTTATAGGACGACGGACGTATTTTTGCGATGCTTCGGGATTTCTTCAATCCACGAGCTGCCTCCGCTTCCAAATCAGGAGGGACAGGTTAGCCTTGACGAGCTTACCGAGCGCGAGCTTGACGAAAAGCACGAGCGAGAGCCTGTGCCTGAGCCTGAGCCGAGCGAGGAGGAAATCGAAAGGCTCGGCCTTGGCGAAATTGATAAGGAGCATTTCTCCTACGAAGACTGATTACGGAAGGACAGGCTATGATTGCGCTTATAATTTGCGGCAGTATCTTACTGCTGATTATAATTCTTCTGGCTTTGTCCCTTACGGTTGAGCTTGATTATGAGAACGGGGATCTGAGCTTTAAGATTAAATATGCGTTCGTTACGATACTGATGAACCCCGATTCTCCAAGGCGGAGAAAAAAGAAAAAGAAAAAAGCTGCACGAAAAAAACGCAAGGAAGAAAAAAAGCGGAAAAAAGCGGAGAAAAAACGCCTGAGGGAGCAAAAGAAGAACCCTCCCGTAAAAAGCGAGCAAGGCGAGGTAACGGCTGAAAAAAGCGAAAAGCCCGAACAGGAGCCTCCCAAAAAGGAAAAGAAAAAGTTTAAGTTCGACCTTGACCTTATTCAGCGGCTTTACCGTCGGGCAAGCCCACATATAAAGCGTCTCTTCAAAAAAATAAGAGTTTATGACGTTTATATCGATATGGTTGCCGGCGGAGAAGATTCGGCAAAGGTTGCCCTTAATTACGGAAAATTGAACGCTTTTGTTAACGGCGGACTCACGATTCTCGACGCAATGATAAAGCTTGAGGTCAAGGAAGTCGTTATAGAAGCCGATTTTGATAAAGAAAAATGTGATTGCTTCGCGCACGCGGTCGTAAAGCTCAGACTCTCGACGCTTTTGCACAGCGCAATATGGGGATTTTTCGCCGTGCTGTCAGAAATGAACAAGAGTAAAGCTCCCACTGCCCTGCACGCAGGCAATCCTCAGACGAAAGGAAAATAAAATTATGGCACAGCATCTTGAAGGTCTTATGGGAACATCAATGGAGAAAATCCGTGAGCTTGTTGACGTAAACACAATCATCGGCGATCCCATCTCCTCTCCCGACGGAACAATTATCATTCCTGTTTCAAAGGTAACGTTCGGCTTCGTATCGGGAGGCTCGGATATTCCCTCTACTGCTCCAAAGGAAGTTTTTGCCGGCGGCGCAGGCGCAGGAATCACAATCAAGCCCCAGGCGTTCATTGTCGTTAAGCGTGACGGAAACGTAAAGCTTCTTGAGCTTGGCGCTAAGGACAGCCCGCTTGAGGGACTTGTTGCAGGAGCGCCCGACCTTATCGCTAAGGTTAAGGAAATGTTCGGAAAGAACAAGGACGAACAAGAAGAAGCAGAACAGGAAGAAGAAAAGTAAGACTCTGCGTAGAAAATTGTCGAAAGAATACAGCCTGTATATTGTTTTCACTCGTTGCATAGAAATAAAGCGGAGGTGGGACAATGAAAAGGCTGATTTCTCTCATAACAGCAATGTCCTGTGTTTTTATAATGGCAAACGCCGTTCACGCAGAGCCGAGTGTTTCTGCCGTGAGTGCTATCCTTATGAATGCGGACACGGGCGAGATTTTATACGAAAAAAACGCTCACGAAAAGCGAGCTATTGCAAGCACGACCAAAATTCTGACGGCGCTTTTGACTATTCTTTCGGGCGAGCTTGATAAAAGCTTTACCGTTGATAGCTGTGCAATCAGAGTCGAGGGGACTTCAATGGGGCTTCGTGAGGGCGACATTGTAACAAGGCGAGCGCCTTTGTACGGAATGTTGCTCCCTTCGGGCAACGACGCGGCGAATGCGGCGGCAGTCAGCATAAGCGGCTCGACGGAGGCTTTTGCCGAAAAAATGAACTCGTTCGCAAAAGCCATCGGTATGAACGAAAGCAACTTCGTTACGCCGTCGGGACTTGACGCACAGGGGCATTATTCGACAGCCTACGATATGGCGCTTTTGACGAGGTACGCCCTTGAGAACGAGATTTTCGCTGAAATCTGCGCTCTTTCTCAGGCAAAGGTCAGCTTCGGTAATCCGCCCTACGAGCGCACGCTTTATAACTCGAATAAAATGCTGTGGCGTTATGACGGGGCAACGGGCGTCAAAACAGGCTTTACCGATAACGCAAGGCGCTGTCTTGTGTCCTCGGCTGAGCGTGACGGAGAAAGGCTTATTTGCGTTACTCTTAACGCTCCCGACGATTGGAACGACCACACAAAGCTTCTTGATTACGGCTTTAGGCTTCTTCAATGCGTTGAGCCTGATTTAAGCGGACTTTTTGTTGACGTAGTCGGAGCGCCCTTACAAAAAGCACGGGTAATTCCGAGCGACAGGCTTTTTGTCGGCGTGACAGAGGCTCAAAGCTCGGAGGTTTCAGTTGACGTAAGGCTGGTTTCCTTTGTTTATAGCGGCGCAAGCGCAGGCGAAAAGGTAGGAACGGCAACCCTTCATTGCGGCGGAGTTGCCTTGGCGACGGTTGACTTGTTGCTTCAAGAGGACGTCCCAAGGCAAGAGCAGAGCCTTAATTTCTGGGAAGGTTTTTGTCAGTTTTTGGCGCAATTCTTCAACTGATTGTATAAAATGAAAAGAAATTACATATTGTAAAAGAAAAGAGCAGAAAATGAACGAAATAAGAATACAGAAAATAATTGCGGATAGCGGGTATTGCTCAAGAAGAAAAGCCGAAGCGCTTATCGACGAGGGCGCAGTCAAGGTCAACGGACACCCCTGTAAGCTTGGCGACAAGGCGTTGCCGGGAAAAGACCTCATCACAATCAACGGCGAAAAAATCGACACAACCGCAAAAAAGCTCAGATATATAAAGCTTTATAAGCCAAGAGGCTACCTTACCTCAATGGAGGACGCTCACGCAAAGAAGCTTGTAACAGAGCTTCTTGGGGATATTCCCGAACGAGTTTATCCCGTTGGGCGACTGGATAAAAATTCAGAGGGACTTCTTATCCTCACAAATGACGGAAACTTCGCAAACGACATAATGCACCCGAAAAAGCACGTTTCTAAAACCTACCGTGTAACCGTTCCGTCGTCGGTGAACGAGGAACAGCTCGATAAGCTTATGAGTGGCGTTGAAATCGACGAGGGAGTGGTCACGTTGCCCTGTACGGTGAACGTTCTTGTTGAAGGAAGCGAGAGAACGGTTCTTGAGTTTATTATAAAAGAGGGCAAAAACCGCCAGATAAGAAAAATGTGCAGCGCCGTCGGACTTGAAGTCAGCCGCCTCAGAAGAACGGCTATTGATTGCATAAAGCTCGGAATGTTAAAGCCGGGAGAATACGCTGACCTTACAAAAGAAGAGATGCAGATGCTTCGTCGTGCAATCGGCGTAAGCGAAAATACGCAGAGAAACGGAAGGAAAACAAATGATAGAAATAAAGCGAAAGGTAGACGCTGAGGATATCGTTTATGAGGCAACAAGCTCTGAGGGAGTGGTTGCGGTAATAAGCGGACGAATAGACGGACAAACGCTCAGAGTAGAATTTTTTACAGGCGACGAAAGCCTTTTTGACGGAATGTTCAGGGCATTGCTCAATTCGGGCGAAATTCACGGTGCAAAGGACGCCGTAAGCGACAGAGAGCTTTTCGAGCTTCTTTGTGAAAATAAGCTTCCGCCCGTCGTTCCTTCGATAAGCGGCTTCTTTGCAAACAAGCATTGCACGGGTAATTGCTCGGAGTGCGGTTCGGGATGTTCTGATACCGTTTCGTAAGGCGTTGTGCTTGCTGAAAAATAGAGTAAAAAGCTTGTCATTGATGGCGGGCTTTTTTATTTTTTTCAGCCGCTTTTTTCTGCGGACAAAATTCTTCGTACGAGACGGCTGAAAAATGATGGAGGATTTTGAGAAAAAAATAACAAAATCGCTTGAAAAACGGTAAAGAATATAGTATAATATACAGTGGAAAAATATTAAAGGCAACGACGCACAGCAAGCGCCTCAGAATAGGGCTTTTGACTTGTTATGCGCTTTTTGTGTGATGTTGCCTGATAACAAATACAGAACGGAGGATTTTCCAAGTGGCAGAAAAAAAGACATTGGCACAGCTGGAGGAAATGGCTGTCGGCGAAGCGTCATTAACACTCTCCAAGCTTTTTGATGAGGATACCTTTGTAGAGATCGCAAGGTTTGTTTCAGCTCAGGGCGAACAGACGAGCGTTGTGGGCGGCTATGGAAGAATAGACAGTCAGCAGGCTTTCGCTTTTATCCAGGACGTTTCGGTAAAAAGCGGTGCGGTTTGTAAGAAGGCGGCGCTCAAAATCAAGAAAATTTACGAGCTTGCGGCTAAGAACGGTTGCCCCGTTGTTGCAATCTATGATTCCAAGGGCGGAGATATTGCCGAGGGCGTAGAGCTTCTTGAGGCTTACGGCGATATTGCGGCAGCCAGCGCGTCGGTTTCGGGCGTAGTTCCACAGATTGCAGTTGTAACAGGCGTTTGCGGCGGTACGGCTTCTACTCTCGCTTGTATGGCTGATATAGTTATTATGACTCAGAAGGCTGAGCTGTTTATGACAGCGCCCTTTAACGCACAGGATAAGGTTGACGGCGCAGGTACGGCTAAAAATGCCGCGCTTTCGGGCGTTGCGGCGCTTGTTGCTTCTGATACGGCTGAGGCTATTAAAAAGGCAAGACAGCTCGTATCGGTTCTGCCCTGCAATAACCTTGAGGTCGGCGGAAACGACTATTTTGCTGTTACCGATAAGATTCCCTCTGCTGATATGAAGGGCGGGGCAATGGTTGAGGCTGTTGCTGATAAGGATAGCGTGATTGAGCTTTATGCTGACTTTGGTAAGGCTTCTTACGTTGCAATAGCAAGCGTAAACTGGAAGACGGTTGGCTTCGTTTGCACAAATAAGACCTCTGATAAGCTCACAAAGGGCGATGCGGCTAAGATTGCCCGTTTTGTTACAATGTGCGACGCTTTCTCAATCCCCGTTGTTACGTTCGTTGATAGCGAAGGCTTTGAGGCTTCTTCGGTAGCTGAGCTTTCAGGAAGCGTAAGAGATTGCGCTAAGCTCACTCAGAGCTACGCAAGCGCAACAACAGTAAAGCTCTCAGTTATTACAGGAAACGCTATCGGCGGAATCTTTACAGCTATGTGCGCTAAGAACGCTGACTTTACTCTTGCATTTGAAAATGCGGTTATCGCTCCCACAACTCCAAAGGCGGCGGCTATTTTCCTTTACGCAGACAAGCTTACAGGCGAAAATGCCAACGCTCAGCTTGAAAAAGCGACAAAGGATTATATGGATAACGACGCTTGTGCTTACACAGCGGCAGGACTCGGACTTGTTGACAGAATAATCGCTCCCGAACAGACAGCAGGCGTAATCGACGAATCGCTCGAAATGCTTTCAGGTAAGAGAGTTTGCGCACCTGCAAGAAAACATATTAACTTCGTATTCTGATAAAAATAATCAACCGAAAGGAAAAATGAGATGAAAAGATATAATATCACTGTAAATGGAACAGCTTATGACGTAGCTGTTGAAGAAGTTGAAGCAGGTGCAGCTCCCGTAGCGGCTCCCGTTGCTCCTAAGGCTGCTCCTAAGGCAGCGGCTCCCAAGGCTCCCACAGGCGCACAGGGTAGCGTTAAGGTTACCGCTCCTATGCCCGGAACCGTTGTTGCAGTAAAGATTAAACCCGGCGACACTGTTACAGCAAATACTGTTGTTGCAGTTATCGAGGCTCTTAAAATGGAAAACGACATCGTAGCAGGTAAGGACGGCGTTATCGCTTCTGTAAACGTAAATAAGGGCGATTCCGTTGAAACCGACGCTGTTATTGCAACTATCAACGCTTAATTTATTGAAAGGACTGTAAAAATGGCTGTTAAAATTACCGAAACCGTCCTTCGTGACGCTCACCAGTCCCTTATCGCAACGAGAATGACAATGGACGAAATGCTCCCTATTCTCGGAACGCTTGATAAAATCGGCTACCACTCGCTTGAATGCTGGGGAGGCGCAACCTTTGACTCTTGTCTTCGCTTCCTTGACGAAGACCCATGGGACAGACTCAGAACGCTTCGTCGTGAAATGCCCAATACAAAGCTTCAGATGCTTTTCAGAGGGCAGAATATGCTCGGCTATCGCCACTATGCAGACGACGTTCTTGAATATTTCGTTCAAAAGTGCGTTGCAAACGGTATCGACATTATAAGAATTTTCGACGCCCTTAACGACGTGAGAAATATGAAAACTGCTATCAAGGCAACCAAGAAGGAAGGCGCTCATTTCCAGGCTTGCATAAGCTATACTCTCTCGCCTGTTCATACAAACGAAAAGTTCGTCGAGCTTGCAAAACAGCTTGAAAACGAAGGCGCAGACAGTATCTGCATTAAGGATATGGCAGGTCTTCTCAAGCCCTATACAACCTATGAGCTTGTAAAGGCGCTCAAGGAAGCTGTAAAAATTCCTATTCAGCTCCACTCGCACTATACGTCAGGCCTTGCGTCAATGTCGCTTCTCAAGGGAATCGAAGCAGGCGCAGACGTAATTGATACCGCTATTTCGCCGCTTTCGATGGGAACGTCTCACCCTGCAACTGAGTCTATGGTTGCAGCACTTCAGGGAACTCCCTACGATACAGGTCTTGACCTTGGAAAGCTCAACGAGGTTCGTGATTACTTCCAGACGCTTCGTACAAAATATCTCAAGAGCACTCAGCTTGACCCCAAGGTTATGGGCGTTGACGCTAATACGCTTCTTTATCAGGTACCCGGCGGTATGCTTTCTAACCTCGTTTCTCAGCTTAAACAGGCAGGAAAGTCCGATAAGCTCGACGAGGTACTCAAGGAAGTTCCGAGAGTTCGTGAGGACGCAGGCTTCCCACCGCTTGTTACTCCTACCTCTCAGATCGTCGGAACTCAGGCTGTGTTCAACGTAATTATGGGTGAGAGATATAAGACCGTTACAAAGGAATTTAAGGGCCTTGTAAGAGGCGAATACGGAAAAACTCCCGTTGAAATTAACCCCGAATTCAGAAAGAAGATTATCGGCGACGACACTCCGATTGATTGCCGCCCGGCTGACCTTCTCGCTCCTGAGCTTGATAAGCTCAAGGCAGAGGCGGCTCAGTGGACTCAGCAGGAAGAGGACGTCCTCAGCTACGCAATGTTCGGTCAGGTAGCTGAAAAGTTCTTCGAAAAGCGTAGAGATAAGCAGAACGGAATTGATAACGTCCACGCCGATAAACTCAATAAAGTAATGCCCGTTTGAGAAAAGCAGTAAGAAAACAGAGTTGTAGGGCTTTACAGGTTTTTATTGAGGGGAAACTTTCTGAAGAAAGTTTCCCCTCAAACTCCCCTTCAAAGACTTTTAATTCAAAAGCCCACCTCACAGGGTTTCACCCTGTGGGGCGGGCTTTTGTACTAAAAGTTTTCAGAAAGGAGTCTCAATAAAAACCTGTAAAACCCCCTGCAACTCTGTTTTCTTGAGCCTGTTTTTATCACGAGGAGGGTTGGAGCTTCTTTTTCCACTTTTCACGCTTATAACGGATAAGACCGAAGATGCCTGTTGCAACCCAGGTAAAGGCGGTAGTAATCCAGATTCCCCAGAAGCCGATTGAAGCGATCTGAGTTATAAAAAGCGGCAGGGTGATTCTACAAGCAACCTCCACGAAGCCGTTCATCATTGCGTAGCCTACGTCGCCTGCGCCGTTGAGGAAGCCTCTTGAGATATGAATCAGCCCAAGGAAGATATAACAGCTTGAGGTTATTCTGAGGGCATTTGCACCGATTTCGACCGTTTCGGGCGACGAAACGAACAGCGAGACGATAGGTGCGCCGAAAATATAGAACACAGCCAGCACGAGAAGCGAAAAGCCTGTTGAAAGGGCAATTCCGTGCTTGAAGCTTTGTTTGGCACGGTCGATTTTTCCTGCGCCGATATTTTGCCCTGTAAAGGTTGACACAGCCGCACTCACAGAAGCAAATGGTTGCTGAACGAGGTTTTCAATTCTCATTGTAGCTGTATAAGCCGCCATCACGACGTCGCCGAAGCTATTTGTTACCTTTTGAAGCGCAATCATCGACACGGAGATTACGCAGTTCTGAACGGCGATAGGAATGCCTGTAAAAACACACCTTTTCGTCATTGCCCTGTCAAAACGCATATCGTCCCTTGAAAGCTTTATATGAGGATTTTTCACAAAGCCGAAAATAAGACTTCCTGCGGCGGCTACGCCCTGAGCGATTATGGTTGCAATAGCCGCACCCTCCGCCTTCCAGTCAAAGACGATAACGAACAGAAGGTCAAGCCCTACGTTAAGCACGCTCGCTATGAAAAGGAAGATAAGCGGCGTTTTTGAGTCGCCAAGCGAGCGCATAACGGACGTAATCCAGTTATAGAGCGCAACGAGAATCGTTCCCCCACAGGAAATTCTCATGTAGCTTACAGCTGTGGGAAGAAGATTTTTCGGCGTTTCGAGAAAAATCAACAGCGGCTCGGCGAGAAGCGTTGAAACAATGCTTATAACTACGCCGAAAACGATCGTTATCAGCGCCGAATTATAAATAGCGGATTTTACTTCTGAGTGACGGTCTGCGCCGAAATGCTGAGCGATAATTACGCCTGCGCCTGTTGCAAGCCCAAGACAGATAGTATAGAAGAAATAAGTGATTGAACCCGTCGAGCCTACGGCGGCAAGCGTCTCGTCGCCAAGATGCTTTCCGACGATTGCCGTGTCGGCAAGGCTATACATCTGTTGAAGCACAGCGCCAAGAAGCATAGGAAGCGTAAAGCGCACAATGTGTCTGAAGCTGCTTCCTGTTGTCATATTGGTAGTAAATGATTTTCCCATGTTAGTTTGTTATTTCCGCTGAGTCTACTGAAAGCTCTCCGTCAAGAACGGTGAAAACAGCGGTGTGACGAGCTTTTTTAAGCCCGAACACAGAGAAGACAGCCTCCCTGTGACCTTTTTCGGAAATAATAATCTCTCTTTCTTTTTCTTTGTCTATTTTTAACAGTACCCGACACGGCTTTGTTTCGCCTGTCAAGATAAAGCCTGTCCCATTAAATTCAAGGGCAACCTCCGCCCCTCTTTTTGCAACAGAGCCTGTCCTTTTATAAAGCTTAAACGTGCCCATCGTGGTGTGTTCTACCTCGCCATGATAGGAAAAGCAATCGTCTGAGTCGTCAAATCGCTCCACAAAATAAGCGTTTTCGTCTGAGCTTACGCTTACGCTCAAAAAGCGGCAGTTATGATACGAGCTAAAAATCGCCGCCCTTCCCGAAGCGCAGAGTAGGTTTTCCTCTTTTATAAGCTCAGAGTCGATAAAGAGCGTGACTTGCTCGTTTTTAGCAGTAACTGAAATTTTATGAGGGGAGCTTACGCTGAAATTTTTGAGCATTCCGCTTGAAAGCTCTTTTTTGTTATAGCAAAGCTTCCAGCTTCCGTCGGAGTATAAGAGAGCGTAAATCCCCGATTGACCGCTATCGGCGAGATTATATCTGAGACCTGCTCCTGCGTAGGCGTTTTTTTCGTCAGGAATCTCAACCTCAGCCTCAACGGTATAATTAAACCATCGGTCGTCTCCGAAATTAGAAACAGGCTCAGGGGTAAAGCCCCATTCCTGTGCCCGAAGCTTTTCGGTTATTTTCTGAGTAATTACGAGCCTTTTATTCAGCCTTTCGATTTCAAAAGCGCCGCCCTCGTCGGTTGTAAGGTAAGGAGCGCCGCCCCTTTCTTTAAGCTCAGAGTCGCTAAAGTTCACAATTGGGCTGAACGGAAGCGGCAAAATCTCATTGCACGAGGAATGATAGCACGAAAAATCGTCGATGTCAAGAGTTGAGACGGAAATTATTGAAAAAGGTTTTACGCTGAGAGTTGTCACGCCGTTTGTAACGCTTATATCGCTGAGCCTTTTGAATCTCTTTTCCCCCTCGGTTTCAAAGCACGACAGCTTTTGGGCCTCAAAGCCGCACAGCTCAAGCTCGTAATCCATTGCCTGAGCCGTAGAGTTAACGATAAGAACGCTTAAATCTTTAAGGTCGGGGCTACACATAGAAAGATAGGAGCTATGAGCGTCTACGATAGCGTGGCCGTCGCCGCCGGGCTTCCCGTCGCAAGCACAGGCACTCTCGATAAATTTCCAGCCCTTTTTGAAACAGCGTGAGAAATGAAGCGTGGCAAAGAAGCCGTCCTCAAGTGAAAAGCTTCCGTCCCAAGGGGAACAGGCTGTAATAAGCGATTTATGGCAGAAGGTAACGCCGTCGTAATAAGCCGCAACTGCAGGCTGAAACTCGTACATCGTCATTTTTCCGCACGGATACATTGCGACGATTCTGTTTGAAATATCAAGAACGCCGTTTATCCCCGTGAGAGATGAGCCAAAGCCGCCGTATTTTTCAGCTGCCCTTGCGTAGCTCATGGGCGGGCTTCCCTCGCTGAACCACACGGCTTTTCCGTATTTTTGGGAGAGGGCTTTTATATTTTCGGTCGAAAAATCAGTATAGTGAGAGCCGATTACGTCAACCGCTTCAAGAAGCTCGCTATCTGAGAGCATAAGGTCGCCCGTTGCCCAACGCCCCTCCTCGTCTGACGCCACGAGCTTTATTTTCCCATAGTCGTAGGGAGCGTTTTTTTCAGATTTGAGCCTTTTTGAGAGATATTTTATCCACTCAGGCTCAACCTCGCGCTCGTTTCTGTTTGCCCCGATATAGTCAAAAATAAGCCCAAACTCGTTATAAGCGCTGTCGAGCGTTTCTTTATACCATTTATACCTTGCGGCAAAGACATCGTCTGAATTTGTCACCCACGACGGCTCGCTCCAACGGAGAAATTCAAGCGTAAGATCGGGGTTGATTTTCTTTGCGTCACGGGCAAGCACGAAGCCCGCCCCTCGCCTCACGTCAGCCTTTTCGTCCTCATAGCGCTTAGTCGAAGGCTCAGTTCCCGACGACGAGTTTACGTCAGAGCCAAGCTCAATTTTAAGGTGAGAAAAGCCAAGCCCCTTCTCTGAAAAGCAAAGCTCCAGTATTTTTTTATAAGCTTCGGGGCTTTTATATTTATAGTCAAGAAGAAGTCTTGACGAATTGTTTGCGCTTATCATTCCCAGCCCGAAATAGCGTTCGTTTTCATTCGTTGAAATCTTCTTTGCGTTTAGTTCAATCTTCATTTTTACTTTTTCCTTTGGTAAGTCGTCAGAGATTTTTCGGTTGATTTATAAAATCCCGCAAGTGCAAAAGCAAAAGCGGGATTTCGTTTTTATTCTGTTGTCTTAACAGCGTCCTGAGGTCTTTGTCTTACCTTTATATGGACGTCACGGAGCTGCTGCTCGGTTACTACCGTAGGAGCGCCAAGGAGAAGGTCCTGAGCGTTAGAGTTAAGCGGGAAGGCAATAACCTCTCTTATACTTTCCTCGTCAAGAAGAAGCATAATCATTCTGTCAATACCAAACGCCATACCTGCGTGAGGAGGTGCGCCGTAGCGGAAAGCGTTATAAAGAGCGCCGAATTTTTCCTTTACATCTTCTTCTGTATATCCCGCAATATCAAACGCCTTAACCATAACGTCGATATTGTGGTTTCTTACTGCACCCGAAGCAAGCTCAACGCCGTTACATACAACGTCGTACTGATAAGCAAGAACATCGCAAGGGTCCTTTGTGTTGAGCGCTTCAAGCTCGCCCTGAGGCATTGAGAAGGGGTTATGAGTAAAGGCGGGCTTTCCTGTTTCCTCGTCTTCCTCGTACATAGGGAAGTCAACGATCCAGCAGATTGCGAACTTACTTTCGTCGATTATACCAAGACGGGTAGCAACCTCAGTTCTTATCTGACCTGCAAACTTAGGAGCGTTCTTCTTATTGTCAGCGATAAAGTAAAGCACGTCGCCCACATTGAGCTTTGCTCTTTCTTTAAGCTCCTTACGCTGTTCGTCGTTGAGGAATTTGTCGATAGGTCCGAGATAGTTGAAGTTTTCGTCAACCTTTACATAGCCAAGTCCCTTCATTCCGATAGAAAGCGCATACTGTTCCATTTTTTCAAAGAACGACTTGGACTGACTAGCCATACCGGGAACGTTGATTGCTCTTACCGTCTTATTGGCAAAGGGCTTAAAGCCGCTGTCAACAAAGAGGTCTGAAATATCAATAATTTCAAGTGGGTTTCTAAGGTCAGGCTTATCTGTACCGTATCTGAGCATTGCTTCTTCAAAAGTAAGTCTTGGGAAAGGAGCGTGAGTGTATTCTTTCTTGCCGAATTTTTCAAGGATTGCGGGGAATACGCTTTCTGCAACTGCAAAAACGTCCTCCTGAGTAGCAAAAGCCATTTCCATATCAAGCTGATAGAATTCGCCGGGGGTTCTGTCGGCTCTTGCGTCTTCGTCACGGAAGCAGGGCGCAAGCTGGAAGTATCTGTCAAAGCCCGATACCATATAAAGCTGCTTGAAAATCTGCGGTGCCTGAGGCAGAGCGTAGAATTTTCCGTGATGCTTTCTACTTGGAATAAGATAGTCGCGAGCGCCTTCGGGAGACGATGTTGAAAGAATAGGAGTCTGAAGCTCAAGGAAGCCCTCCTCCTCCATCTTCTGACGCATAAAGGACATTACGTTTGAACGGAATACGATATTGTCGTGAACCTTTCTGTTTCTCATATCAAGGAAGCGGTAACGCAGTCTTATATCCTCGCCGCTTTCCTTTGAGCTTGAAACCTCGAAGGGAAGGGGTTCGCTTACCTTTCCGAGAACGTCAAGGGATTCAGCCACGATTTCGACTGTTCCCGTTGCAATCTTTTCGTTATAGGTTTCGGGGTCTCTGCCTACTACCTTTCCTGTAACGCTGACTACGAATTCCTTATGGATTCCCTCAAGAAGCTCCTCGTTCTGCTGCATTGTAATCTGAACTACGCCATAGTGGTCGCGAAGGTCGATAAACATAATTCCGCCGTGGTCACGGATATTTTCAACCCAGCCGCTGACTCTTACTGTTTCGCCGAGCTTTGCCTGTGCAACCTCGACTGTTGTATGGTCACGATATTGGTTTGCTCTTATCATTGTCTTTATCCTTTCTTAACCCTGCAGTTTCTTTTCAAGCAGGTCTTTTATTGCCTTTGGAGTAGCCTGTCCCTTGAGGGCTTTATTAGCCTGTCCCATAAGGAAGCCGAACACCTTTGTTTCGCCGTTTCTGTACTGCTCAACTGCGGCAGGGTTAGCGGCAAGGATTTTATCTATTTCAGCCTCTGCGGCGCCAAGGTCTTCTTTAATCCACAGGTCGTTTTCATCGCACACCTGAGCAGGCTTTTTACCTGTTTCAAGCATTATTCTCAGAATATCTTTTCTGTGGTCCTTATTTATCTTGTCGCTGTCGCCGATTTTAACAAGCTCAGCAAAGTCCTCAGGCACAAACGGGAGATTTGACATATCAGCTTCACCTGAGTTTATTCTTCTCATAAGCTCAGTGAGCATAAAGTTAGAAATTGACTTAGGATTATCATAGTGCTTGATTGCTTCTTCAAAGAAAAGGCAGACGGTTCTGTTATTAATAATAGTGTCTGCTTCGTTCTTGGCAATCTTATAGCTGTTTATATATCTTTCGATTCTCTGCTCAGGCATTTCGTCGATACTGTTTCTGATTTCTTCAAGCTCTTGTTCGGTGAAGATAATCGGAGGAATATCAGGGTCGGGGAAATAGCGGTAGTCCTGTGCGTCTTCCTTAGAGCGCATTGCAATCGTCTCGCCCGTACTGTCAACGAAGCGCCTTGTCTGCTGAATTACCTTTTCGCCGTTTTCGATAAGCTCAGTCTGGCGGTAGATTTCATATTCAATAGCTCTTCCGATTGAACGCACGGAGTTGATGTTCTTGATTTCAGCTCTTGTTCCAAGCTCGTCAGCGTCCTTTGGCGCAAGAGAAATATTTACGTCGCATCGAAGCGAGCCTTGCTCCATTTTTCCGTCGCAAACTCCTGCGTACTGAAGAAGAAGTCTTATCTTTTCAACAAAGGCGGTAACGTCTGCTGCACTGTGAAAATCAGGCTCGGTTACGATTTCGATAAGCGGAATACCGCAGCGGTTATAGTCGGCAAGCGTCTGTCTTGTATTATCATCGTGAACGAGCTTTCCTGCGTCTTCTTCAAGATGGATTCTGTTGATTCTTATTCTTTTTTCAACGCCCTCGGACACGATATCAACGTATCCGTTAAGGCACACAGGTCTTGGCATCTGGCTTATCTGATAAGCCTTGGGAAGGTCGGGGTAAAAATAATTCTTTCTGTCCCATTTTGTGAAGCGGCTTATGTCGCAGTTCATAACCATACCTGCTTTTACGATATATTCAACCGCAGTATGATTGAGTACGGGGAGCGTTCCCGGAAGCCCCGAACAAACGGGACAGCAACGGCTGTTGGGCTCGCCGCCGAATTCAGCCGAGCAAGTGCAGAAGATTTTTGACTTTGTAAGAAGCTCGGCGTGTATTTCAAGACCTATTGTAGGATAGAGTTTCATTGGATTTTATCCTTTCTGTTAAAATGCGGAATATTATTTGCTCAAAGAGTCGGAGTGCGTCGTTCGAAGCCCTGTTCGAATGCGTCGGCAACCTGAATGAGCGAAGCCTCGTCAAACTTTCTTCCAATGAGCGAGAAGCCGATAGGCATACCGTTATCGTTATATCCGCAGGTTGTGTTGAGTGCGGGAAGACCTGCGATATTTACCGTTACGGTGCAGATGTCGGCTGTATACATTTTAACGGGATCGTTGTCCTGAGAGCCGATTTTATATGCAACTGCAGGCGTTGTAGGCGTGAGGATAATATCCGACTTATCAAAAATTGCGTTATATTCAGCCACAATCTGCTGACGAAGCGCACAGGCTTTTCTGTAATAAGCGTCGAAATATCCGCTTGAAAGAGCGTAGTTTCCAAGGAGGATTCTGCGCTTTACTTCTTCGCCGAAGCCCTTGCTTCTACTGTCTCTTATCATTTCCTCGTAATTTTTTCCCTCGCCTCTGAGACCGTACTTGATTCCGTCGAAGCGTGAGAGGTTTGAAGCCGCCTCAGCGCACGCAATGAGGTAGTAAGCGGGAACGGCGTATTTAAGCGACGGCATTTCGCAATCAAGAAGGATTGCCCCCTGCTTTTCATATTCCTTAGCCGCATTCATAACGGAGGTCTTAACCTCGTCGTCGATTGCGTCGCCGAAAAATTCCTTGGGCAGAGCGATTTTGAGTCCCTTTACCGATTGACCGATTTTTTCGTTAAAGTCGGTAACGGGAACGTTTTTTGAAGTAGCGTCGTGAGCGTCAATCCCTGCGATAGCGTTAAGAACCGTACCGCAGTCTCTTGCGTTGGTTCCGATAGGGCCTATCTGGTCAAGCGAGCTTGCAAATGCAACAAGACCGTAGCGGCTCACACGGCCGTAGGTAGGTTTAAGTCCCGTAACGCCGCAGAAGCTTGCGGGCTGTCTAATCGAGCCGCCTGTATCAGAGCCGAGCGCCGCAGGTGCAAACGAAGCGCTTACAGCGGCGGCAGAACCGCCCGAAGAGCCTCCCGGAACGCACGATTTATCGAATGGGTTCTTTGTTTTTGCAAATGCGCTCGTCTGGTTAGAGCCGCCCATTGCAAACTCGTCGAGGCTCGTTTTACCGAGAATGACGGCGTTCTGAGCCTTGAGGCGTTCGATAACGGTTGCGTCATAAGGCGGAACGAAGTCACCGAGCATCTTTGACGAGCAGGTTGTCTTCACGCCCTCGGTGCAGATATTGTCCTTTACTGCAAGAGGAATTCCCGTAAGGGCAGTCGCCTTACCTTCGTTGATTTGCTCCTGCGCCTTTTTTGCGGCATTATGTGCATATTCTTTAGAAACGGTTATAAAGGAATTTATCTCACCGTCGTTTTTTTCTATATTGGAAAAGTATTCGTCCGCAAGCTCGACAGCGCTTATTTCCTTCTTGTCAAGCATTTCACGCAGCGACGAAAGTGTAGCTTTGGTTAAATCCATTTCAGTCCCTTTCTTATTCCATCATTTTGGGCAGCGAATAGCAATTTTCGACAGCCTCAGTATTTGAGAGCAGTTTTTCTGTTGGGAACGAAGCTCCCGCCTCGTCCTTTCTCACCTCGTCAAAGGTGATTTCGTTTTTATCCTTTGTATCGTCGTATACTATGTCGAAATTCTGGATCGTGTCCATAAGCTCGATTATATCGCCCATTTCTGTCATTACCCTGTCTTTTTCTTCGTCAGAGAAGTTAAGCTTTGAAAGCTCGCAAAGGTGAGAAAGAGTTGAAGCGTCCATTTTTGCCATAGCTTTTTCCTTCTTTCGTGTTTTGTGCGCGCAAGAGACGAGATTGTTCTAACGCATTATCTCAAATATTATACTATAAAATATGGAATTATGCAATAGCTTTCCCGTAATTTTCCGCGAGAAAATGCTTGGGCAAGCGTTGGCTTATTTTTTATCGTCAAGTTTCGTTTGTTTCGTTGACAATTTGGTTAAATTCGGGTATAATTTCAGTAAATTATACATATTTCGACACACAGAAAGGAAAAAAGATGAGAAGCTGCGGTGTATTAATGCATATAACAAGCTTGCCCTCGCCTTACGGAATAGGTACGTTCGGTCAGGCGGCGGAGGATTTCGTCGATTGGCTCAGAGAAGCAAAGCAAAGCTTCTGGCAGGTCCTTCCGCTTGGTCCTACGGGCTATGGCGATTCGCCGTATCAGTCGTTTTCGACCTTTGCGGGCAACCCGATGCTTATTGACCTTGACGACTTGGCGGCAATGGGACTTATAAGGCGTGAAACCTGTCAGGAGGCGGATTATGGCGCTGACCCCGAATTTGTAGATTACGACAAGGTTTATAGAACAAAAATGGCTATCCTTGACGAAGCTCACAAGCACTTCACCGAGGACGTAGGCTACCTCGCCTTTTTACAGGAGGAAGCGGCTTGGCTTGAAGACTATGCGCTATTTATGGCAATAAAGGAAAGCGTCGGAATGAGACCTTGGTGGACTTGGGACGAGGCGCTTAAAATGAGAAGCCACGAGGCTATAAAAAAAGCGACCGACGATATGCACGAGAGAATCAGCTTCTGGAAGTTCGTGCAGTATACCTTCTACCGTCAATGGACAAAGCTTCGCCGTTACGCAAACAGAAACGACGTTCAGATAATCGGCGATATTCCGTTTTACGTTGCCCTTGATAGCTCCGACGTTTGGGCAAATCCCGACTTGTTCCAGCTTGACCCTCAGGGAAACCCGACGGCTGTCGCAGGAGTTCCGCCCGATTATTTCAGCGCAACAGGTCAGCTTTGGGGAAATCCGCTTTATGACTGGAAGAAGATGAAATCGGAAAAGTATATCTGGTGGATTAACCGAATCAAAAAGGGACTTTCGCTTTACGATTACCTCAGAATAGACCATTTCAGAGCCTTTGATACTTATTGCTCAATCCCCGCAGGCGATTCAAACGCCGTGAACGGAAAATGGCTTGAAGGTCCGGGAATGGATTTTTGGACAGAGGTTAAGGCTCAGCTTGGCGAGGTTAATATTATTGCAGAAGATCTCGGCGAAATGTTTGACAGCGTCCGTGAGCTTCTTAAAAGCACAGGCTTCCCCGGAATGAGAGTTCTTCAGTTCGGCTTTAACGCCAAAAATGAAGACAACGACCATCTGCCTCACCGTTATCCGCCTAACTGCGTTGCGTACACAGGTACTCACGATAACGCAACCTCAGCTCAGTGGTATAAGGAAGCCGACGCCGCAAGCGCTTCAATGGCAAAGCGTTACACTCGCCCGAATTATTTTGAAAAAATCAATAAGGCTATGATAAGAAGCGTTTATTCAAGCAGCGCAGGACTCGCAATTATCCCCGCACAGGACGTCCTCGGTCTTGGCGCAAAGGCAAGAATGAACGTCCCGTCAACGCTCGGCGGAAACTGGACGTGGCGAATCAAAAACGGCGCGCTTAATACAAGAAACGCCAATATGCTCGCAGAACTCGCAAAAACCTACTGCCGTGACTGATAATAACAGAGAATTTTTGGAAGATCAGCAGTGCTTATTGAAGGGAACCTTTCTGAAGAAAGGTTCCTCTCAAACTCCCCTTCAAAGACTTTTAATTCAAAAGCCCGCCTCACAGGGTTTCGTCCTGTGGGGTGGGCCTTTGTACTAAAAGATACGCCTGTAATCTTCCAAAAGTCTCTGTTATTATCGGGTGATGATGGGCTGGAGCTGTTTTCCGTCGAGGGCAAGCTCCAGGGTTTTTACTGAAAGAGAGAAATCGGCGACGATTGACGAGGGCTTACTGATAAAATCGTCCTGTCTGAGAGGCACGAAGAAATAATTTTTATAGTTCATAAGCTGCCCGATATTTTTAGCTGTTCCTGCGAGCGCGTCGTTGGTTGCAACGCACAAAACGACAGGCTTCACCGCCCTCAGATGACTTTTCACAGCCATTGTGACGGGCGTATCCGTGATACTTGCGGAAAGCTTTGCGAGAGTATTACCCGTGCAATTAGCAACGAGAAGAACGTCAAGCATATTTTTCGGGCCAAGAGGCTCGGCTTGTTCAATGGTTTTTATGACCTTTTTTCCCGTAAGCGTTTCAAGTCTTTTTATATGCTCGTGCGCTTTTCCAAAGCGAGTATCTGTGCTTGCGGCGTTAAAGCTCATCACAGGCGTCACCTCAGCTCCCTCGGAAATAAGCTCGTCAATCACTGTAAAGCATTTTTCAAACGTGCAAAAAGAGCCGCACATTGCAACTCCCACACGGATTTTTTCAAGTTTCATAGCTTTTCCTCCAAAAGCATATTTTCAAGCGTTTGACCTATAATCTGTCCTGCGGATTTGGGAGAATATTTCCCGGGAAGCGATAACGCTCTTATAATTTTTACGCCGTCGGATTTTTCGGGCGCACACGGCGACGACGCAAGGTCAATAAGCACAGCGTCTCTTTTGAACTCATGGAGAAGCTCGTCGCTGTAAATCTGAACGGGGACGGTGTTGAAGCTAAGGCAACAAGAGCGCACCGCACGGATAAATTCGTCAGAACCGAGCATCACCCCACAACAGCCAAGCTGAGAAGCGTAAGCGCAGTCGGAGGGCTTTCTTACGGCAACCGTCACCTTAGCTCCCATTCCTGTCAGAAGCCTTGAGAGAGCCTTTCCTATTCTTCCGAGCCCCGTGACGAGAATATTTGAGCCGAAAATCGTTTCTTCAAGCTCAGATATTGCGATATGAATTGCCCCCTCAGCAGTAGGAATGGCGTTCATAACCTGAAGCTCTTCTCTTGTAAAATAGTTGAGCTGAGAAAGCGAGCAGTCGCCGCAAACGCTATCAAGGCGAGGGAAGAACTTTGAAGTATAAATACGACCTCCCATTTGTGCAAGGCGAGCTATCTCAGAAAAGGGGAGAGGCTCGGCGGAAAAAGGAGAAACGATTGTTTCACCGTCAGTCGAAGCAGGCAGAGGCAACACGATACAGTCAAATTTCATTCCCTCCGGGGCAACGGGCAGAAAATCAAACCGTGAGGGCGCATTTTCAAATCCCTTTACAAAACAGCTATGGTATCTATTTAAGTAGCGTGCGGCGAAAAGCATACGCAAATCTCCGCCCAAAAACAAGAAGCTTTTCATAAAATCAACCCTTTCTTTTTATATAGCATTTTATGCACACGAGGCTCAGATGGTGTATTGACAAACGTATATATTAAGTATAAAATAAGGCTAGCAAATAATCTTGGAGGTGAAATATGCAGGCGCTTAAATTCGGCTACGTCGATAAGTTTTTCTGCACAGGCTCTGAATGTAAGAACACGTGCTGTAAGCATTGGAACATATTTTTATTTGAAAATGAATATGAGCTTTATAAAAGCTGTAAGTGTAGCCATGAGCTTCGTAAAAAGCTTGACGGCGGCATTACCCTCACAGGCTTAACCGACCACACAAAGTACGCAAAGATAGTCTTTGACCAAAACGGATATTGTCCTATGCTTGATGAAAATGGGCTTTGCTCTATTCAAAAGGAGCTTGGCGAAGGCGCAATCAGTCTCACGTGTAAGATTTATCCGAGACAGTATACAAAGGTAGGAGACGAGGCGGTAGCTATGACCTGCGTTTCCGGTTGCCCTGCCGTAAACGAGCTTCTTATGAAAGAAACGGGCGGACTTGAGCTTATCGAAGACGAGTACGACGGGAACAATAAATTTATAAACGCAGGAGCCTTTACTCAGGTTGTATCAAAGGGGTGGAAGGCATACCCTTATTATTGGGATATGATAACGGCGATGATAAATATTCTTCAGGACAGAAGCTTCACTCTCTCCCAGCGCTTATTTATCCTCGGCTTTTATTCCAATAAGGCTGACGAATATCTTGAAGCCTCGCCCGAAAAGCTTCCGTCTCTTACAGCTTCAATGGCTGACAGGTCGCTTTGCGAGAGCTTGGCTCAGAAGATGAACGAGAGCGTAAACGAAAGGCAAGCGGCGGGGATCAATATCCTGCTTCTTAGTAGGATTGAGCAGGAGTATGAAAAGATTCAGCCCTTTAGCGCAGAGCTTTTTGCAAAGACAAAGACCGCACTCTCGCTAAAAACAGAGGGCGACGCAATCGAATGTGACAACAACAGCTATAAGTCAATTATCGAAAAATACCGTGCAATCGAAGACGAGAAGGCTTATTTTATCGAAAATCTTCTGGTCAACGAGCTTTTCCACCTCGACCTGTCACATGGCGTCTGGGGAAGCTTTGTGGAGCTTCTGGTGTTTTATTGCGTTTCACGCCTTTTACTCCCAACCTTAGTCCCTGAGGATTATAAAGACGAAGATATTGCGCTTGCGGCGTCTGTTGCTTCAAGGCTTTTATGCGTGGGAAGCGTATCGCAAAACGTAGGCAAGGCGTATATCACTAAGCTGTCAGACGCGCTTCTCGCTCTTAAATAAGGGTATATTAAATAGCGCAAAGCCGCCTTTTTACAGGCGGTTTTTCTGTTGCCGAAAAAAAGAAAAAATTTTTTCAAAAAAAGCTAAAGTTTTCTTTCGGGCGAACCGATAATATATTTGAAAGGTTAAACGCCTTGTGGTTTTGCAAAACTAAAAAACATCTCCGAGGGCAAACCTGCCTCGGAAAAAACGAACAATCACCGAAAGGAATTCGGTGATAAACAAATCAAGGAGGAAAATATTATGGCAATGGTAGTACAACACAACTTAGCGTCCATCAACGCTAACAACAAGATGACAATGAACGTAGCTGGTCTTAGCAAGTCTACTGAAAAGCTTTCTTCCGGCTACCAGATCAACCGCGCAGGCGATAACGCTGCAGGTCTCGCTATTTCCGAAAAGATGCGTTCTCAGATCCGTGGTCTTTCTCAGGCTACAAAGAACGCTAACGACGGTATCTCCCTTATTCAGACAGCTGAAGGCGGTCTTAACGAAACTCACTCCATTCTCCAGAGAATGAGAGAGCTGGCAGTTCAGGCAGCCAACGGTACCGAAACTGATGACGACCGTGGCAACATCCAGGACGAAATCGAACAGTTACAGGAAGAATTAGACAGAATTGCTTCTGATACAGAATTTAATACCATGAAGTTGTTGGATGGTTCCCTTAGCGCATCCAGCGCAGGTGCAGGCAGTGCAGGT
>JAZNST010000006.1:0-34812 GCA_045591405.1 Ruminiclostridium sp. | reverse complement strand
CAAGGGCGGGGGTGGCCCCCGCTGCCCGCCGCAGGCTACGCCTGCGGCGGGCTGCGCCCGTGTGCGTGCAAAAACGGATAAACAAAAAAAGAGCAACAGCTCGGACAAGTCTGCTCCTGTCAGGTCCGTCTGCTATTGCTCTTATATTTTACTGTTTTTTCAGCTGTCTTTTATTAGCGATAAGCTTCATAAAATGAGGCTGTTTTTCAAGAATGAATCTGAAAAGAAGCGCCCCCGCCACACAAACCGCCAGCTCTCCTATCGCAACGCTCGCCGCCGCAATCGGAAAGGCAAGCGAATAAACAAGCGTAAGGCTAAGACCGACAAGAACGCCGTTCGTAATCACAGGGAAAACTGCGCTCACAAAGATATTCGGGCTAAAGCTCATAAGAATCACCGCAATCAGCGTCGCCGCCGAGCCTATGGGAACGTCAATCAGCGCAAACGGGCTGAAAAGATTCGCAAGAGCACAGCCCACAGTCAGAGATATACAGTAATCCTTGTTGTAAAAGCAGAGGAAAAGAAGGATTTCAGAAACTCTCATCTGAATTTCGCCGTAAGAAATCGGTGCAATTGCAACCGTAAGGACAAAATAGATTGAAGCTACCGCCGCAATCCTGACTAATCTTAGCACGTTAGTTTTTTTCATATTCAATTCTCCTTGTTTTTTAGGTGGTTATCAAGAACACCTGTTAAATTAACTTCACAAGTATAGCACATTCAATCATAAAAATCAACCCCGCCGCATAGATTTAGACAAGCAGTGGAGGTAGTTTTGTGGAAATTGCACTTATAGGAAACACAAACAGCGGCAAGACGTCCGTTTTTAATAAGCTTACCCGTTCAGCCGAGCGTGTGGGCAACAGGTCGTCCGTAACCGTAGAATCGGTAAAGAAGCGGCTTTTGGACGGAACTACGATAGTTGACCTTCCGGGGATTTTTTCGCTCTCGGCTTTTTCTCCCGACGAGAAATGCACGGTCGAATATCTCAGCTCAACGCCTCCCGACGCCGTTATTTTTGTTGCAGACGCCGTAAGCCCCTTCAGAAGCCTCAGCCTTCTCTCAGAGGTGCTTGAGCTTGGGCTTCCTACGCTCTTACTGCTCAATAAGAGCGACCTTCTCGATAAATTCGGTGCAAGGGCTGACGCACAAGGTCTCAAAAAGGCTCTTGGGATACCTGTTGCCTTTTTTTCGGCAAAGGATAAAACGCCGTCGGAAGAAATTATCTCAAAGCTCAAAACCGCCTTGCCGTCAAAGCCCTGTTCTCTTACGGCACAGGAGCTTACGGAGCTTTATTTCACCGTTCCCGATACCTATTCAGCCACAATTACCGCCGATAAGCTTCTGACGAGCCGCTTTTTCTCAATCCCTGTCTTTATCGTTATAATGTGCACGGTGTTTTTTCTTTCGTTCAGCCTTCCGTCGCTTATTTTCGGCGACGAGTTTTTTACTTCCCGTGTCCCTGCCGCAGTAAGAACCGTGTTTTTATATTTGAACACGGAGAATTTTTTCGTATGTCTTCTTTGTGACGGAATTGTGCCTGCGATTTGCTCTGTGCTTGATTTTACGCCACAGCTTTTTATACTTTATTTTCTTATTGAGCTTCTTGACGGCTGTGGCTATCTTTCGAGGGTTGCCTTTATCTTTGATAGGGCAATGTCGCCCTTTGGAATCAACGGCTCCGCTGTTGTGTCGTTTATTCTTGGCTGTGGGTGCTCTTGTGGCGGAATAATGTCGTGTCGGAGTCAAAAATGCGTTCAAAAGCGTCGCCTTACTATTGTTGGAATCCCTTTTGTGCCTTGCGGAGCGAAGCTCCCCGTGATTTCTCTTATCGGCGGATATTGTCTTGGCTCGGCGTGGCTTTGTGCGGCATTTTGTTACGCCGTTGGGATTTTTTCTGCGCTTTTGTCGTCGCTTTTTCTTTCAAGGCTTCGTCCCTTTGCTTCAAAGCGTGATTTTTCTCTTTCCGAGCTTCCTCGCTACGAGCTGCCTGATTTATCAAGGCTTACTTTCATCGGTATCAGACGAACCCTTTCCTTTCTTTCGCGAGCACTTTTAGTTACTGCTCTTTGCGGCGGAGTATTGTGGTTTTTATGCTCTTACGGGCTTTACGGAGCTACCTCCGATATATCTGAGAGCCTTCTTCGTTACGGTGCCGAAGCGTTTTCGGTCTTTTTCGAGCCGCTTGGTACAGGCAACTGGAAATGTGTTGCCGCTACGCTTCTTGGTCATATCGCAAAGGAGCAGATTGTCGGCTTTTTCGGTGTTGTGGGACTTGACGGAGCGTTTTCAGACGCGCTCTCAGCCTTTTCCTTTTTGTTTTTTAACCTCCTTTGCGTTCCCTGCGCCGCCGCTGTCGCAACAATTCATAAAGAGCTTGGCTCCTTCAGGCTGACGCTCTTTGCGCTTATATACCACACGGGCTTTGCCTATGTCTTTTGTTTTATTTTTTATCAGCTCGGTCTTCTTTTTTTAGAGGGAATCTACTCGTCAAGAACTACTCTTGCCTTTATTTTTCTTACGGCAATCTGCGCTTTTATTCTCACAAATCGGTTGACAGCACGGCTCAGAGGTGATACTATGAATCAGAGGTGATTTTTTGATTTACACAGTTACGCTCAATCCTGCGCTTGATTACGTTATGGATTGTGAGAATATAAGAAGCGCACAGGTCAACAGGGCTACGGGTACTCAGTTTATTGCAGGAGGGAAGGGGATTAACGTAAGCGTTATCCTCTCTAATCTCGGCGAAAAAAATATTGCAACAGGCTTTATCGGAGGCTTTGTCGGGGATAAGCTCAGACAGATGCTGACAAAACAGGGGATAGCTCACGATTTTGTTGAAATAAGCGGCGAATCAAGAATAAACGTCAAGCTAAGAGGTAGCGACGAAACCGAAATAAACGCTCTTGGCCCGACTGTAACGGAAAACGAGCTTGAAAGGCTCTACGAAAAGCTATCTCAGCTCACAAGGGAAGATATGCTCGTTCTTTCGGGAAGTAAACCCTTGGGGCTTGAAAGCGACGTTTACGAAAGGATTATGAAGCGTTCGGGTGCGGCGAGGGTTTTCGTTGACGCAACGGGAGAGCTTTTGAAAAAAACGCTTGAGCTTCGCCCTGAGGTAATAAAGCCCAATAATTACGAGCTTTCCGAGCTTACGGGAATGCCGGCTGAAACGGACGAGGAGGTTGTTGCGGCGGCAAGAAAGCTTATAAGCTCAGGTGCGAGAGGCGTTCTTGTTTCAAGAGGGAAAAAGGGCGGAGTATTCGTTTGCGAGGGAAAAGAGCCGCTGTTTGCCCAAGCCCCCAAGGGAACGCCGATAAATACCGTCGGTGCAGGCGACTCAATGCTTGCCGGGTTTATTTTTGCAAGAGCTAACGGCTTTGACGATAAAAAGGCGCTCAGCTTCAGCGTTTGCACAGGAAGCGCCAGTGCGTTTTCGGCAAATCTCGCCACAAAAGAGGAAATTCATACCTTATTTTCTCAGACCTATTGACAAATAAAAAAATCAGCGTATAATAATAAAGTAATCTGTTTCAGGGCGGAGTGAAATTCTCCACCGGTGGTAAAGTCCACGAGCCTTACGGCTGATTCGGTGAAATTCCGAAACCGACGGTATAGTCCGGATGAAAGAATCAGATGTTTTATTGCGTTGAACAATATTGCATCATACGCCCGTGTTTTTTTACACGGGTTTTTTCTTTACCCTAAATTTATGAACAGATTGGAAAGGGATAAGAAAATGAAAACCAACAAAATCACAAACGTACGCCGCCTTGCCATCACAGCAATGCTCGGAGCTGTCGCCTCAATCCTTATGCTGTTTGAGTTCCCGATGCCATTTATCGTTCCGAGCTTTATCAAAATGGACTTTTCCGACCTTCCAGGGCTGATTGCTTCGTTTGTCGTGTCGCCCATTTCGGGAGTTATGGTGTGTCTGATAAAAAACGTCGTGCATATTGCAACGTCAATGTCAGCAGGCGCAGGAGAGCTTGCTAACTTTATTCTCTCGGCTTCGCTCTGTCTTACGGCAGGATACATCTATAAGCTGAGAAAGACGAGAGTTATCGCACTTCTCGCTTGTATCGAAGCCTCGCTCATCACAGGTCTTATAAGCATTCCTGTAAACCTTTATATTACTTATCCGTTCTATATGAACGCAATGGGTTACCCTCTTGAAGCAATTATGGGTGCGTATAACGAAATAAACCCTGCCTTTGCAATCGACCTTTTCGGATGCCTTACCTGGTTCAATATGCCCTTTACTATTCTCAAATGCGTGGCAATTTCGCTTATAACCTTCGTGATTTATAAGCCTCTTTCAAACGCTCTCAAGGGCTTCTTGAGCAACGACTATTCAAGAAAGAAAAAGAAACAGACAACAGCCGAATAAATAAAGACAGCCGCTTTTGACAGCGGCTGATTTTTTTTACGCTTTTTCTAAAAGCAAAAGCCCCTCGGATTTTTCCGAGAGGCTTTCTCTTTTTGTTATCGCACGCAGTATCGCTTATTTTTTGGAGTGGCAAGCGTTTTTCATTGAGCAATTTTCACATCCGCAACCACAGCCGCCTTTTTTCTTGTCCTTGACGAGCTTGAGAGTAACAAGAGTCAGAAGCCCGATGACCAAAAGACCTACTATGATTGTTCCTATGTTTTGTGTTATAAACTCAGCCATAACAAACCTCCGATTTCATCAACCCTGAGCCTTCTGCTTCTTTCCTGCGGGTCTGAAAAGCATAAAGAGCATAAATGCAAGAACAAGGAAGGCAACGATTAAGCCTGCGATGTTCGGAGTGCCTGTAAAGAGCATACCGAACTGGAATATCATAAGCGAAATTGCGTATGCAAAGAGCGCCTGATATGCAATTGCAAATGCGGTCCATTTTCCGCTTCTCATTTCTCTTCTGATTGCGCCGACTGCCGCAAAGCAAGGAGTACACAGAAGGTTAAAGAGCATGAATGAATAGCCCGAAAGCTGAGTCATTCCCTCAAAGTCGAGAACGCCGAATACGCCGACAACCTCTTCCTTGGCAACAAGTCCCATGATGGTAGCAAGAGCCGCCTTACCCGAACCGAAGCCAAGAGGAGCGAAGATTCCGCAGATAGCGTTCATGGCAATGCCAAGAATACTGTTGTCCATTTCCATATCGGGGTTGAAGGTAAACTGACCGTCGATAAAGCCGAGCGTTGTACCTGCCCAGATAAGAACGGAAGAAAGGAGAATAATTGTGCCCGCCTTCTTGATGAACGACCAGCCACGCTCCCACATTGAGCGAAGAATGTTAGAAACAGTAGGCAGATGGTATGCGGGAAGCTCCATAACGAACGGAGCAGGATCGCCTTCAAAGGGCTTTGTCTTTTTAAGCATAATACCCGAAATTACGATTGCGGCAACTCCGACAAAGTAAGCGGAGGTTGCAATCCAGGGCGAGCCGCCGAAAAGCGCAGAGGAAATAAGAGCGATAATCGGGAGCTTAGCGCCGCACGGGATAAAGGTTGTTGTCATAATCGTCATACGACGGTCACGTTCGTTTTCGATGGTTCTTGACGCCATAACGCCCGGAACGCCGCAACCTGTACCGATAAGCATTGGAATGAAGGATTTACCCGAAAGACCGAAGCGTCTGAAGATTCTGTCCATAACGAACGCAATTCTTGACATATAACCGCACGCTTCAAGGAACGCAAGGAAGATAAAGAGCACGAACATCTGAGGAACGAAGCCAAGAACAGCGCCCACGCCGCCGATAATTCCGTCAACGACAAGTCTCTGGAGCCATTCGGCGCAGTTGATTGAAGTAAGAGCTTCGTCTGCAAGAACAGGAAGTCCCTTTACCCAAGTTCCGTATTCGCTCGGATCGGGAGCTTCTTCAAGAGCAGCGTCAACGGTCTCTGATATATCATAGCCGTGTTCAGCGAGCATTTCGCCGTAAGAGCCGTAAGCCTCGTCAAATGCGCCGAAGTCGCCGTCTGCGATTGCTCCTGCGATTTCGTCAGCGCCGACGATTCCCGCTTCAGCGGCAGAATTTACAGTAGCGATAACGCCGTCTGTCCATACGTTCTGAGTAGCGTATTCTGTGATTGCCTCGTCGTATTCGGCTTCACCCATACCGAACAGGTGCCAGCCGTCGCCAAAGAGTCCGTCGTTTGTAAAATCAGTAACCCAAGTTCCCACCGTCGTAACGGAGATATAATAAACAAGGAACATAATTACAGCGAAAATCGGGAGCGCAAGGAATCGGTTTGTAACTACCTTATCAATTTTATCTGAAATCGTGAGCTTTCCTGCGCCTTTTTTCTTATAACAGCCCTTTATAAGATCAGCTATGTAGATATAACGCTCGTTTGTGATAATGCTTTCAGAGTCGTCGTCAAGCTCAGCTTCAGCCGATGCAATATCTTCTTCAATATGAGCGAGCGTGTCAGAAGGAATCTGAAGCTTTTCGAGTACCTTTTCGTCACGCTCAAAGATTTTGATTGCGTACCAGCGCTGCTGTTCTTCGGGCATACCGTGAATGACTGCTTCTTCTATGTGAGCAAGTGCGTGTTCAACTACTCCGCTGAAATTGTGGGTAGGAACCTTCTTGTCTTTTTTAGCCGCTTCAATTGCCGCCTCAGCCGCAACCATAATACCGTCGTTTTTGAGGGCGGAAATTTCAATTATCTTACAGCCCAGTCTCTTTGAAAGCTCGTCGATATTTATGGTGTCGCCGTTTTTTCTTACGATGTCCATCATGTTGATGGCAATTACGACAGGAATACCAAGCTCAGTAAGCTGAGTTGTAAGGTAGAGGTTTCTTTCGAGGTTTGTTCCGTCGATTATATTGAGGATAGCGTCGGGGCGTTCGTCGATGAGATAGTTTCTTGCAACGACCTCCTCAAGAGTATAGGGCGAAAGCGAGTAAATACCGGGAAGGTCAGTGATGATTACGTCGTCGTGTTTTTTAAGTTTACCTTCCTTTTTCTCTACTGTAACGCCCGGCCAGTTACCTACGAACTGATTAGCGCCCGTAAGGGCGTTGAAAAGCGTTGTTTTGCCGCAGTTGGGGTTTCCTGCGAGCGCAATCTTGATGCTCATTCTATGATGTCCTTTCTTAGTTTAATCTTATCTTGTTAGTTTAAGCTAACCCTTGCCCAAAAAAATAACGGGAATCAATCCGCTATTTCAATAAGCTCAGCGTCAGCTTTCCTGATTGAAAGCTCATAGCCTCTAACGGTAAGCTCAATAGGATCTCCCAACGGAGCAAGCTTTCTGACGTAAACTTCCGTTCCCTTGGTAATTCCCATGTCCATAATTCTGCGCTTGATTGCGCCTTCGCCGTTAAGCTTCTTCACAACGGCAGTCTGACCGACCTTGACATCTTTAAGAGTTGCCATAATTTCCTCCTATACCATTATTTTGCTTGCCATCTCTTTAGAAATGGCTACTCGTGATTCTTTTATTTTTACGATAATATTTCCGCTTATCTGGCTTATTATCGTCACGTGACTTCCTGCAACGAAGCCCAGACCTTCAAGAAACTTTCTTGTTTCGGGCAATCCGCCGACCTTTTTTATAATATTCATTTCGCCTTCATTTGCAAAAGTAAGTGGCATCATTTTTTCCTCCATAGAGTTAGCAAATACTAACTCAACTGCAAAATCAAAGGTTAGACTGTGCTAACCACTACTTATTATATAACTCCGCAGCCCTCTTGTCAACAGATGATAAGAATATCAAACCAGATTTGTAAAATCTATGCTGACAGGGCAGTGTGAAAAAGGGATTTTTTGGCAATATTTACAATCCCGACAAAAGCGCAAGGTTTTCTGTTAGCTTTTGCTAACACTATATTATCACAGGATTTTTTCTTTGTCAAGAGAAAAACGAAAAAAATTTCAAAAGAAAAGCCGTCAGCGTAAAACCGACGGCTCTCAAGGGGTATAGGAGAATAGGTTAATGTGTTATTTAAGGCAATTTGTGGTATAAAAGCCGATAAAGGCGATAATATCGCTCAGAGCAGGGCGATTTTTATTTATTCCGCCCACAAGCTTCATCGGACCATAGGTGTTCATTCCCTTACACGAGTAGATCCCAAGAAGCTCACAGTTACATTCTTTAGCCGTATTTCTCAGCATTTCACGGTATTTCTTGCCGTTACTGCCACAGGTATAAGCGAAAAAAATCCGCTTATTCTTAGGAAGGCTCTTATCAATCACGTTCTGCACGCTGTCGTAGAGCTTTCCGTGCTCGATACCCGAAGCAAAGCCCACGCAATCGTACTTATAAAGGTCGGGGACGGGGTCCCTGTCTGCGTTCACAAGCTCGACGCCAAAGCCTCTTTTGAGCGCTGATACGAGCTGAAAGGTATTCTGATGATGTCTTGAGCTATAAATAATTACAGTTTTCATTTTAGTACTCCAAAATATAACTAAGTTGTGTAACCTTGTAACATTATAGCTCAGGAGTATCGGATTGTCAACCCATTTCTTAAAATAAATCCGTAATTTTTTTCATATCGTCAGGAAGCCTTGAGCAAAGCGTGATTTTTTTCTTTGAAAGCGGATGAATAAACGAAAGCTCGGAGCAGTGAAGCGCGTGCCGCTTTATAAGCTCCGAGGGCGCTCCGTAGGTCTCGTCGCCCAAAAGCGGATGACCGATATGAGAAAGGTGAACTCTTATCTGGTGAGTCCGTCCCGTGAGAAGCTCAAGCTCTAAAAGGGTATATGAGCCGTCGCCCGAAATAACACGGTAAAGCGTGTGTGCGTTCTGACCGTCGGGGGTTACTGCCCGCTTTATTTCGTCGGGGTCGGGGCGTCCTATCGGGGCAATCACCTCCCCGTCTTCAAGGATTTCACCGCAGGCTATGGCGAGATATTTCTTTTTGGGGAGGCTTCCTCTTGCGGCGCTGAGATTGGCGGCTGAAAGCTGATTTTTTGCAACAAGGCACAGCCCGGAGGTATTCTTATCGAGACGGTTTATGGCTCTGAAGGAGGAGTCGGGACACTTTGCCGCAAAGAAATTCGCAAGGGTATCGTCAAAGTGGTTGAGCGACTCGTGAACAGGCATAAAGGGCGGCTTATCAAACACAATCACGTCCTCGTCCTCATAAGCTGTCTTAACCGGAAGCTCAGGGTTTGGGAGTGCAGAGGATTTATCGGCAAAAATAAGCGAAACCTCGTCTCCCTTTTTTAGAACTGAGGTAACACGAAAAGGCTTACCGTTCACAAGTAAGCCTTCGTTATTTTTTATTGCCGTGATTATTCTGCCCGAACAGCCTAAGCTCTTGAGCAAGCAAAGCGCCTGTTTTCCGTCAAAGTCGCTTCCTATTGTCTGTGTGATTTTTCTCATTCGATTTCTTCTGCCTCAATCAGCGGGTAAGACGTCGGGAAGGAGAACCAGAAGGTGCTTCCGTGACCGACCTTGCTTTCAACGCCGTAGCCAAAGCCGTGATTTTCAAGCACGCCCTTTACGATTGAAAGTCCCAGTCCCGTTCCCTTGACCTGTCTCTGATGCGTAGCGGAACGGTCGATTTTATAGTATCTGTCCCACAGGTAAGGAATTTGCTCTTCGGGGATTCCTATGCCCCTGTCGGCAACCTCAAACCGAGCCTCCGATTTATTGACGTTATAAAGCCTTACCGTAACCTTTTTATCCTCGCCCATATAGTTTATGGCGTTGTTTATAAGGTTATATACAACCTGTTCGATTTTCTGAACGTCGGCGTTAATAAAAATTCCGTCCTCAAGCTGAAGCTCTACTTCGTAGTCCTTCTTTTCGTCAAGGAGGTTAAATCTGCTTACAAGCTCTCTTATATGAGCTGAGAAGTCAATTGTTTCAAGCGAAAGCTGGTCTGTTCCGCTCTGAGTTTTAGAAAGGCTCAGAAGGTCGCTTACAAGCGAGGTGAGGCGGTCGGTTTCGTCGATTATTACCCCAAGGTGAGCGTTTCTTTTTTCGGGGTTATCTCCCGACAGATCCCTTATCATTTCCGCATACGCCTTTATCATGGTAAGAGGGGTTCTTAAATCGTGGGATACGTTTGCAATAAGATCCTTTCTCAGCTCGTCGGTTCTGCTTATTTCCTTTGACGCCTGATTAAGATTCTGGGTAAGAACGGCTATTTCTTCATAGTCGTTTCGCCTTATCGTCATATTGAACTGCCCCGTAATAAGCTTTTTGGCATTTTTTGACACTCTTACTATCGGGTTTGCTATTCTTGATGAAAGAACGATTGCAAAAGCGCACGCCACAATAAGCACCGTGTTCGCTGAAATCAGAAAAATTGTCTTTATAATCTGCATCGTCGTTCCGATAGGCTCAAGATAGCTATAAATAAAAACGTAAACGTCGGGGTTTTCACGGTCGCCTATATAAGAAGCAAGCAGGGTTGAATCCGCAAGCTCGTCCGTATCGTCAAGAAAAATCATATTCGTCTTGGCGTCCTTGAGCTTTTGAATAATATTCTGAGCGACTACTCGTGAGTGCAGGAGCTGACCGCTTCCCGAAGCGTCCTTCTGATAGAACACGTTTTCCTTCGTGAGATTTATAAGTATATCCATCTGTCTTGACACTGCAAGCTCGTTTACAACTGCAGGGAGGCGGGATTTGTCCTTATACCAGCAGTTTTCAATCATATTTACAGCGTCAACCGACTCCTGAGTTTTGAGCATTCGGTAAACAGCAGGCGTGAGGAAGTTCTGAACACACATAAGAAACACAAGCGTAAGCGCTGTAAAGGCAACAAACGCCCCCCAGATTCTGAATCTCACGCTGTAAAAAAAGCGTCTCATTATTCCACCTCGAACTTATAGCCCATTCCTCTGAGGGTGACAATGAACTTTCTGTATTCTCCAAGGCTGTTTCTGAGCATTTTTATGTGAGTATCTATCGTTCTGTCGTCGCCGAAAAAGTCATAGCCCCACACGTCCTCAAGAAGCTTGTCTCTTGAAAGGGCGATTCCCTTGTTTCTTACGAGATAAAAGAGAAGGTCGTATTCCTTTGGCGTGAGATTTGCCTTCTGACCGTTAATGGTGACGGTTCTTGCGGTATAATTTATCTCAAGACCCTCAAAAACGTCTGTCTTTGCAGTTGCCTCAACGGGCTTATTACGCTTTATGATAGCGTTTATACGAGCAAGGACCTCC
This sequence comes from Ruminiclostridium sp., assembly GCA_045591405.1. Lineage (GTDB taxonomy): Bacteria > Bacillota > Clostridia > Oscillospirales > Ruminococcaceae > Ruminiclostridium_E. Next base: position 23,688 of record JAZNST010000006.1, on the reverse strand, counting down.
TTTGGCGAAAAGGGCTTCACAACGTAATCGTCAATTCCGATTTCAAAGCCGAAAAGCTTGTCGTATTCCTCGCCTCTTGCCGAAAGCATAAGAACGGGCACTTGCTTGAATTTACGGATTTCCTTACACGCAGAAAAGCCGTCAAGACGGGGCATCATAACGTCCATAATTATTATGTCAAAGTCTTCGCTTTTTGCAAGCTCAACCGCCTGCATTCCGTCTACTGCCTCCGTCACAGAATGTCCCTCGTATTCGGCGTATTCCTTGAGAACTTCTCTGATCTTCTGCTCGTCGTCAACAATAAGTATTTTATACATTGTCAGCACTTCCTTCCAAAAAAAATCGTTCAGCTCCCGATTATGGTACTGAACGTTTTACAAAAAAATCACATAAAAAAATGAAATGTTGGGAGAGGAAATTATGATTAATCACAAAAACGAATTAATCATAGTCAAAAAACATTTTTGACTGTAATCAGTATAACCTCTGATTATGAAAATTATGTGATAGAAAAGTAAAAAATAGAAAGATTATTGTTCATCGTCCAGTATCGAATCCGCAAGCAGATTCACAAGAGAACCGCTTTCGCTTATTTTATCGTAGATTTTGCTTTCAAGGCTTTCTTTTCTCGGTCTGTAAATTCTTGGAAGAGTCAGAGTGATTATCGTTTTTGATTTTTTCACTTCAACTTCGGGCTTACCGAAGCAATCGCCTCCAATAGTTTTTTCAAGAAGCAGAGGGAAGGTAGTATTTGAGCTTGCATATTCGTTAGCCGAGGGGGAACGCTTGGCGGTGAATCTGAAGATACAGCTCTTGTCGTCAGCGAGAATTTCCGCTTCGATATGGTGTCTTCTCGGAGAGGTTTTGAAAAGGAAGTGAATGGAGTTTGCAACAGCGCTCACGAACTGTTCGGGGATAACTCTTATAAAAGCGTATTCGGGCGTCAGCGAAACGTCGATGTCTCTTCCTACAACGCCTATTTTCTTTACAAATTCAGACTTTACAGCAGAAAAGAGCTTTGAGATTTCAAAGTCCTCGTACGCTGTCGAGGAGTTAAAGAGCGTAAAGAGATTGAGCATTTCGATATGCGTTCTTGTCGCCTCGGCGTCGCTTTCAAGAAGCGCTATCGCAAGCTTATTTGAAGCAAGCTCCTGATTAAGCTCTCTCAGACGGGAGTTTATCTTTATGATTGTATTTATCGACTCCTGAGTTTTGTGCAACGACTTACTCAGAACGCCTTTTTCGTTTCCTACAAACGGAAGCATAACTTCCTCGTTTGTAGCCTCTGCCATAAGGATAAAGCCGTCGATAAGTCTTTTTGTTTTATAGTGAGGAAGCACGCTCACAATATATGAGCAATCGTTTAAGGTAAAGATATACTCCGTTTTCTTTTCAAGCTTTGAAAGCTTTTCCTTGTCGTTTTCTTTGATAAAGGCTTCAAAAAGCTCTGCGCCGCTTGTTTCTTCAACGTCAAACTGTGCGTCGCAGATAGCGTAATTCTCATAGTTCGAGCAAATAAACGAGGCTATGGGTTTGAAATTGTATTCAGCAATCATAATTTACTCCTTTGTAAGCTTTCTTTTGTTTCCGTCGGGGTCAACGACGTAGGTGTTATCAAGCTGTGCCTTTAGGTTTTGGACGAAGCCTGCACGGTATTCGTCGCGAAGAGTCTGCTGTTCAGCCTTTTCTTCGTCTGTCAGCCCCTCTGCCTTTGACTTTCTTGCAAGGTAGTTTATTCTTTCAATTTTGTGTTTTTCCATATTTACCTCCTTTTGTATCTGATTGAATCAAGGAATTTTGGGTGAAATTTTAGCAGGAGCATTGCCGCAACACCTGTAACAGCGCCGCAGACCGTCCCTCCGATTATAAGCACGGGAAGATAATAAATAACGCTCATTGAGCCGTAGATAAGAACGGCGACAAGAAGCTGTCCGACGTTGTGGGCAATCGCCCCCATAACGCTCACGACGGGAACGAGCCGTCCGCTGAAGATTTTTCGTCCGCCGATTACGGCGACGAGCGAGAGCAAAGCCCCCGCAAAGCTGAAAACCATCGTCATCGGCTGACCTGTGACAAGCGAGCCGAGAATAATTCTCACAACGCTTATAAGAACGCAGTCGGCGATTCCCCCCTTTTTTTCGAGAAAGAGCACGAACAGCGTAACCGTGTTTGCAAGTCCGAGCTTTATGTAAGGGAAAAGGGGAATGGGAGGGATTGCGTTTTCGATAATAAAGACGATAAGCGCCGCCGCTGTCAGAAGCCCCAGCAGACAAAGGCGTTTTGTGTTGATTTTCATCGTGAAACTCCGTCCATTGAATCGCCTGAGCCTTCAAAGCGGATTTCGAGGCGATGAGGGATACAGATTATAGGAAGGCTTCCGTTGAGCCAACCCGAATTTACACAGGTTTTATCGGGGCAATCCGCACTTTTTACGCAAATTCTTCCGTTTTCGATAAGAAGCGTATTGGTTCCGCCGTCGGCTGATTTGACCTGAAGCTCGTAAGGCTCGGTAACAAGCGAAAGGTCAAGCCTTTTTATACACTTTCCGTCTGAAAACACGAGCACCGTTTGAGAAGAAGGCACGCCCGAAGCTATAATTGCCGCTATGCTTGAAGCGATAAGAACGCCAAGAATTATCAGAGTCACTACTGCCGATTTTTTCAATTTGCTCCTCCATTTTCACTAAAGTCGTAAAGACGAGCGCCGCTTGTGGTTCTGACCTCGCCCGACTCAAGCACAAAAATCGCTTCGTACCCCTCCTGAGCCTCAACGAACGCCTTCGCCCTTTCAAAGCCCAGAGCAAACGCCGCCGTCGAGATACAGTCAGCGCCAAGAGAGTTTTTTCCGATTATCGAAACCGAAGCTATATCGCTTTTCACAGGGTAAAGGGTATCAGCGCTCAGTATATGGTGATAATGCGTTTCATTTTCAATAAAATATCGCTGGTAGCCGCCCGACGTCACAGCTGTGAACACTCCGCTTGCCTTTACCGTCCCGACGGTTCCCTGACCGTTTGCGTCGGAGATTCCGATTGTAAAGGGAGCGTTTCCCTTAGAGCCGTAGGCTATGATATTTCCGCCGACGCTGAAAACTGCGCCGCTGACGCCGCTTTTTTCAAGGATTTTCACGATTTCGTCGCAGATATAGCCCTTAGCCGCCGCCCCTAAGTCGATAGAAGCCCTTTTATCCGTAAGCGTTACCGTCTTATTCTTTTCGTCAAGCTCAATCATCTCATAGCTCACGCCCATAAGCTCGTCAAGCTCGCTTTTTGATGGAATGCGTGCGTTTTGCGTTCCAATTCCCCAAAGGCGTGAAAGACGACCGAGCGAAATATCGAGAGCGCCGTTTGAGCCTTTACAGTAATCAACCGCCGTTTTTATAACGAAAAAAAGCTCGTCAGAGACCTTTACGGGACAACTCGTTTCCGACTTATTGAGCAAGGACAGCTCGCTGTTTTCATCAGTTGCCGAAAAAACGGCCTCAAGCTCGTCTATTTTCTTGGCACATTCATCGTAAGCTCGCTCAAGCTCAGCGTAATCAGAGCCGTATAGCGTTGCGGTGACGACTGTGTTCATTGAGTCATATTTGGTTTTTGAGAGCTTTTTTTCGCCGGAACAGGAGCTAAACGCAAAAAAAATCAAATTCACGGCAAAAAAAACAGAAAACAGGTATTTCATTTATTTCTCCCGAATATTTTTATTAATGATACACCATTTTCTTAATTTTTTCAAGAACTTTTGAAAAAAATAAGAATTTTTTTTGCATTATGATTAATATAGTTGCAAAACACAAACTCTTGTGATATAATAAATTGTTAATGGTTGAACAACAGGCGGTGACTTATGAGAATTCTTGGAATCGACCCCGGCTATGCGATTGTGGGCTTTGGAATCGTTGATTATGATGCTTCAAGGTTTAAGACGATTGACTACGGGGCAGTAACCACGATGGCAGGCGATAGGTTCAGCCTGCGTCTTAAAACTGTTTTTGAAGATATTTCTCAGATAATGGACAGCTATAAGCCCGACGTTGTTTCAATGGAAAAAATTTATTTTCAGAATAACCAGAAAACTGCGATTGACGTTGCACAGGCAAGAGGCGTAATTCTTCTTGCGGCGGCTCAGAGGGGAATTGAGGTTTACGAATATACCCCCCTTGAAGTGAAAAAGGCTGTGACAGGCTACGGTCAGGCAGTCAAGAAGCAGGTTCAGGAAATGACCAAGCGGCTTCTTAATCTTAAAGAAATACCAAAGCCCGACGATACGGCGGACGCTCTTGCGATGACGGTCTGTCACGCTCATACGAGTATATCGCGGCTTAATAAGCTCAGATGAGGTAAGGAAAAGAATGATTTATTGCGTAACAGGCGAGGTAATTCACCTCGAACAGGGAATGGCGGTTATTGAATGCGGCGGCGTTGGCTACGCTTGCAGAGCCACGATGAATACTGTGTCACGCCTCAGGGCAGGGGATAAGGCGACGCTCTTTACATATATGAGCGTGAGAGAGGACGCCGTTGAGCTTTTCGGCTTTTTGGAGCAAGCTGAGCTTAACTGCTTCAAAATGCTCATAACGATTTCGGGCGTGGGACCTAAGGCGGCGGTTGCAATTTTATCCGAGCTTTCTCCTCAGGCGTTTGCTCTTGCGGTTGTTAATAACGACTCAAAGGCTCTTACCCGTGCTCAGGGAATCGGAAACAAAATCGCACAGAGAATAGTTCTTGAGCTTAAAGATAAGCTTGAAAAGGACAGCTCGCCGTTTTCGGGCGTTGAAATTATGGATGTTGATACGACTGCCCCCTCGCTTAAATCAAACGCTATGGCTGAGGCAACCTCGGCTCTCGTTGTTCTTGGCTTTTCTGCTGCTCAGGCGGAAAAGGCTCTCAGCGGACTTTCTCCTGAGCTTTCCACTCAGGAGCTTGTAAAAGAAGGACTCAAAAAGCTTTCGGGAAGATAATGAGGTAACCAATGGCAATAGAAATGAACAAAAACACCTCCGAGGAAACGGAAGACCGCATAGTTGCGGCGTCGTATACGCCGGAGGATATTGACCTTGAATATAGCCTTCGCCCCCATACCCTTAATGAATATATCGGTCAAGATAAGGTAAAGGAGAATATGAAGGTCTATATCGAGGCTGCAAAAAAACGAAGGGAAAGCCTTGACCACGTGCTTCTTTACGGCCCTCCGGGGCTTGGAAAGACTACCCTTGCGGGAATTATCGCAAACGAAATGGGCGTTCAGATAAAGATTACAAGCGGCCCTGCGATTGAAAAGCCGGGAAACCTTGCGTCAATTCTCACCACGCTCAAGGACGGCGACGTTCTTTTTATCGACGAAATTCACCGCCTTTCAAGACAGGTTGAGGAGGTTCTTTATCCTGCAATGGAGGACTTCGTTCTTGATATTATGATAGGAAAAGGCCCCGACGCTCAGTCAATCAGAATCGACCTTCCGCATTTTACGCTCATCGGCGCCACAACCCGTGCCGGTCAGCTTACAGGTCCGCTTCGTGACCGCTTCGGTGTGGTTGAAAGACTTGAGCTTTACACGCACGACCAGCTTTGCGATATTATTATGCGTTCAGCGGTAATTCTCGGAATCCCTGCGAGCAAGGACGGCTCTATGGAGCTTGCACGGCGTTCAAGAGGAACACCCCGAATTGCCAACAGGCTTCTTAAAAGGACGAGAGATTTCGCTGAAATTCACGGAAACGGAAAAATCAACAAGGATATAGCAGATTATGCGCTCAATTGCCTTGAGATTGATAAGCTCGGACTCGATAGCCTTGACAGGCGTATGCTGACAATGATAATCAACGGCTATAACGGCGGCCCTGTGGGGCTTGAAACGCTTGCGAGCGCTCTGGGCGAGGAATCTGTGACGCTTGAGGACGTCTGTGAGCCTTATCTTATGCAGCTTGGCTTTATCGCAAGAACGCCAAGAGGAAGAATGGCGACAATGCAGGCATATAATCATCTTGGGATAGAAAAACAGGGTCAGCAGACTCTTGAATAATTTTTGAGGAGATTTCTTATGGGACGACTTTTCGGTACTGACGGCGCAAGAGGCGTTGCAATCACTGAGCTTACCTGCGAGCTGGCAATGCAGATTGGAAGGGCGGCGGCGCTTGTCCTTTCAAAGAACCCAAAGCATAAAAGACCAAAAATCCTTGTGGGTAAGGATACGAGAATTTCATCGGACGTTCTTGAAGCTGCACTTGTTGCCGGCATAACGTCAGTGGGTACGGACGTTGAGCTTCTTGGCGTGGTTCCGACTCCTGCCGTTGCTTATCTTGTGAAATATTACGAGGCTGACGCAGGAGTGATGATTTCCGCTTCGCACAACTCGGTTGAATATAACGGAATAAAGCTTTTTTCAAACACAGGCTTCAAGCTTCCCGACGAGGTCGAAAACGAAATCGAAGCGCTTATTCTTGATAAGCCCTCTGAAATTCCGCTGAAGGACGGCTGTGACATAGGAAAGGTCACGGTGATGTACGGTGCGGGAACAGAATATATTGAACATCTTGAAAGAACCGTTGACAGACGCTTTAACGGTCTTATGGTTGCAATAGACTGCGCTAACGGCTCGGCGAGCGAAACGGCTGAAGCTCTTTTCACAAAGCTTGGCGTTGATTGCCGTATGCTTTCACACCGCCCCGACGGCTGTAACATAAACGACAACTGCGGCTCGACTCACCTTGAAAACTTACAGCAATATGTTATCGAGCACGGTTGTGATTTCGGCGTTGCGTTTGACGGCGACGCTGACAGGTGTCTTGCAGTTGACGAAAAGGGCAACGTCGTTGACGGAGATAAGCTGATAGCTGTTATTTCCCGCTTTATGCGTGACAGCAGAACCCTCAAAAACGACACGGCGGTTGTTACCGTTATGAGTAACCTCGGCTTCCATAACTATATGCGTAAGAATAATATAAAGACAGTCTGTGCAAAGGTCGGCGACAGATACGTGCTTGAAGAAATGCTCAAGGGCGGATATAATATCGGCGGCGAGCAGTCAGGACACATTATTTTCCTCGACCACGCCACAACAGGCGACGGTCAGCTTACAGCCGTTCAGCTTATGAACCTTGTGGCAACGACCAAAACTCCTCTTTCTTATCTTGTAAAGGAAATCGAAGACTACCCTCAGATTCTTGTGAACGTGAAGATAACCGCTGACAAAAAGGGAATGTGGGGTGCCAACGAAAAGATACAGGAGGCTATTGCGCGGGCGGAAAAATTCTTTGGCACAGACGGCAGAGTTCTTGTAAGAGAAAGCGGAACAGAGCCGCTTGTTCGTGTAATGGTTGAAGGCAAGGAAAAGGAACAGGTTGATAAATGGGCATTGCAGATTGCCAACGTAATCAAAAAGGAGCTTTCATAAGGCAATGAGAATAGCAGACAAGTGGCAGGATTACTGTCTGATAGACGCTTCGGGCGGCGAAAGGCTTGAGCGATGGGGGGACGTGACGCTTATCCGTCCCGACCCTCAGATTATCTGGAAGGCAATCACCCCCGCAAAAGAGTGGCAGAATCCTCACGCAAGATATATAAGAAGCTCAACGGGCGGCGGTTCTTGGGACTACGCACGAAAGCTCCCCGAAAGCTGGAACATAAAGTACCGTGACCTTACCTTTATGGTAAGGCCCACGGGCTTCAAGCACACGGGACTTTTTCCCGAACAGGCGGTCAACTGGGACTATTGCGACAAGCTTATAAGAGGCGCAGGTCGTCCCATAAAGGTTCTCAATATGTTCGCCTATACGGGCGGAGCGACTCTTGCCTGTGCAAGAGCAGGAGCGTGCGTATGTCACCTTGACGCTGTAAAGGGAATGGTCGAGTGGGGGAAAACAAACGCTCAGCTCAGCGGACTTTCTGATAAGCCTATACGCTGGATAGTTGACGACGCAATGAAGTTTCTTGGTCGTGAAATCAAGCGTGGGAACAAATACGACGGAATTATTCTTGACCCTCCGAGCTATGGCAGAGGAACAAACGGCGAGATGTGGAAGCTTGAGGACAGCATCTATGAGCTTATGGAACGCTGTACGGCGGTTCTTTCCGATAATCCGCTTTTTATTCTCCTGAATAGCTACACGACGGGGCTTTCCCCCTCGGTTATGTCATATCTTCTCAGAATGACGGTTGGCAAGAAATATTCAATCGAAGTAGAGGCAGAGGAAATAGCGCTTCCCGTAAGCTCGACGGGACTTGCGATTCCCTGTGGAAACACGGCAATAGTAAATTTTATCTGACAGGTAGAAAATCGTGAATATAATTGAAACAGAAAATCTTGAATTTGAATATCAGACGACGGACGACGACGGAAATATCGTTGAACGAAATAAGATTCTCAAAAATATAAATCTTTCTATCCCTAAGGGGCAGTTTCTTGCTGTTCTCGGTCATAACGGAAGCGGCAAATCAACTCTTGCAAAGCATTTTAACGGTATCCTTACGGCAACGTCGGGAAAGGTCACTGTAAACGGAATCGACTGTGCGGACGAGGACAGAATCTATGACATTCGTCAGAGCGTGGGAATGGTTTTTCAGAACCCCGATAACCAGCTCGTAGCGACTATCGTTGAAGAAGACGTTGCGTTTGCACTTGAAAATCTCGGCGTTGAGCCGTCTGAGATAAGACGGCGTGTGGATGAGGCTCTTAATGCCGTTGATATGTATAAGTACCGTGAACATTCAGCAAGTCAGCTTTCGGGCGGTCAGAAGCAGCGTATTGCAATCGCAGGCGTTCTTGCAATGAAGCCTGAGTGCATTGTAATGGACGAGCCTACTGCGATGCTTGACCCAAAGGGCAGAAAAAAGATAATGGAAACGATAAAAAAGCTCAACGAGGAAAACGGAATCACAGTTGTGCTTATTACTCACTATATGGAAGAAGCGGCACAGGCGCAAAGAGTAGTCGTAATCGACAACGGCGAGATTATAATGGACGACGTGCCGGGAAAGATTTTTTCTCAGGTTGAAAGACTCAAGTCGGTAGGGCTTGACGTTCCGCAGGTGACAGAGCTTGCGTACGAGCTGAGAAAAGAGGGCTTTGATATTTCTCCTGAGGTTCTTACCGAGGAAGAATGTGCAAAGGAAATTGAAAGGTTATTGAACAAGTGAAAGCAATCGAAACAAAAAATCTGACGTATAAATACAGCGTTGGAACGCCCTTTGAGACAACGGCGGTAGACAACGTGAGCCTTCAGATTGAAAAGGGCGAATTTGTCGGCGTAATCGGTCATACGGGAAGCGGCAAATCAACTCTTATTCAGCATCTCAACGGACTTTTGAAGCAGACGTCGGGAGACATTCTTATAAATGAGAGAAATATCTGGTCAAAGGAAGTTAATATAAAGGATATTCGCTTTGAGGTCGGACTTGTGTTTCAGTATTCAGAGCATCAGCTTTTTGAAGAAACCGTCTTTAAGGATATTTCCTACGGCCCTCGCAATATGGGGCTTTCTGACGACGAGGTAAAAAAGCGTGTCCTTAAAGCGGCTGAGGATATGGGGCTTTCTGAGGAGCTTCTTGAGCGTTCCCCCTTTGACTTATCGGGAGGTCAGAAAAGAAGGGTTGCGCTTGCGGGAGTTATCGCAATGGAGCCTGAGATTCTTATTCTGGACGAGCCTGCCGCAGGACTTGACCCAAAGGGCAGGGACAGAGTGCTCAATCAGATAAGCAGCTACCACAAAAAGTCGGGAAAGACAATCCTTCTCGTGTCACATTCGATGGAGGATATTGTGAAATTTGCCGATAAGGTGCTTGTAATGAACAGAGGACAGCTCTTTTGCTATGCGGATATTGACACCGTATTTTCAAAGTCAAAAGAGCTTCAGATGATAGGCCTTGATATTCCTCAGATTACCAAGCTTTCACATCTTCTCAAATCAGACGGCGTTGACATCGGAAACGATATTTATACCGTTGCAAGAGCAAAAGAAAGAATAACAGAGTTATTAAAGGGAAAGAAAAATGCTTAAAGATATAACGCTGGGACAGTTTTTTCCGGGTAATTCCATACTTCACCGTATGGACAGCAGATTTAAGATTATACTTGAGATTGTGATTGTCGTGCTTATTTTTATCGCCGATAATTTTATCTCCCTTGCGGTTGCAGGGGCTTTCGTGCTTATGATTTATTCTGCTTCGAGAATAAAATACAGAATGATACTCAAAAGCCTGAAGCCTGTTCTTCCACTGATTATCGTGACGGCTGTGCTGAACGTCTTTTTCATAAGGGGAAAGGGACTTCCGCTTTTTCAGTGGGAATTTATCTCAATTTACCGTGACGGCGTAGAAATGGCTGTGTTTATGGCGCTGAGAGTCGTGCTTCTTATTATTGCAATGTCTCTTCTTACCTACACGACCTCTCCTATTGTCCTCACAGACGCAATCGAGCGACTTTTATCTCCGCTGAAAAAAATAAAGCTCCCCGTTCACGAGCTTGCAATGATGATGACCATTGCGCTGAGGTTTATTCCGACGCTTATTGAAGAAACGGATAAGATAATGATGGCTCAAAAAGCAAGAGGCGCTGACCTTGATACAGGCGGAATCGTCAAGAAGGCAAAGGCTCTCGTGCCGATTCTGATACCTCTTTTCGTCTCCGCCTTCAATCGTGCAAACGAGCTTGCTATGGCGATGGAATGTCGCTGTTACCGAGGAGGCGACGGAAGAACTCGCCTTCGTCAGCTCAAGGCGACTGCAATCGACTATATAGCATTTATAATAGTGCTTGAGGTACTGGTTGTGATTATTTTTGGAAATATGATTTTCTAAGGAGCGTTCAATGCGTAATCTCAAGGTGAAAATGGCGTATAACGGAAGTGCATATCACGGCTACCAGAGTCAGAACAACGCTCTTGCGATACAGGATGTTGTTGAAGAACGGCTCAGTCGGATGCTTGACTGTGAAATTAAGATAAACGGTTGCTCAAGAACCGACACGGGCGTTCACGCAAAGGACTTCTGCTTTAATTTTCATACCCAAAACCCTATTCCCTGCGAGGGACTCTTAAAGGGAATGAACGCAATGCTACCTGAGGATATAGCTTTTCTTTCCTGTGAAGAGGTTGACGAGAGCTTTCACGCAAGGTTCGACTGCACGGGAAAGCAGTATCTTTACCGTGTGTGTAATGCTCCCGTGCGTGACGTTTTTATGGAAAAGCTCGCTTTTTTCTACCCCTATGCAATGGACGTTGAAAAAATGAACAGCGCAGCTCAGCTTTTTGTCGGCGTTCACGATTTTAAGGCATTCTGTAAAGCGGAATCCCTCGTGAATAAGCTTACGACAATGAGAAAAATTTTTGAATTCAAGGTCGAGCGAAACGGCGACTACGTCGATTTTTATGTAACAGGCGACGGCTTTTTGCATAATATGGTGAGAATAATGGTCGGAACGCTCATTTATATAAACGAGGACAAGAGAACTAATGACGATATTCTTGAGTCGATGTCTTCGGGACTGAGGGAAAAGGCGGGAATAACGCTTAGTCCTTGCGGTCTTTATCTCAATAAGGTTTATTACGGGGAGGTGCAATTATGAGCGAAGAAGAAAAAAAGCCCGAACAGAAAACCAAAACCTCCGATTTACTTGCGTATAGAAAAAAGCAGAAGAAAAAATCGAGAATTATAAAGCTCTGCGTTGCAGGAGCAGTTCTTCTTGCGGGAATTATCGTTGCCGTAAATTTTGAGGCGATAGTCGAGCCGCTTCGAGGAATCGCTTCGAGAATTGAAACGAAAACCTCCAACGAGGTCGGCTTTCCGATAAAGCTTCCCGGAAGTGCAGGCTATGCCTTCGACGAATTCGGCGAAAACTTTCTGCTTTTGACGGACACTTATCTTTATGTTTTCCAGAATAACGGCGGTCAGCTTTATGCGCTTCGTCACGGATACACAAACCCCGTCGCTTCTTCAAACTCAAAGCGTGTTCTTTTGTGCGATAAAAACTACACGAGCTTCTCTTTTTACAGTAAAACGAGTAAAATCTATGAGCAGCAGACTGAAGGAAGAATACTTTTCGGCGCAGTAAGCGACGACGATATGGCGGCGGTCGTTACGGATTCGACGAAATATACGAACGTCGTTACCGTTTATGACGATTCGGGAAACTGGCGCTATAAGAGAAAATTTATTGACGAAAACGTAATGTGTGTTGATTTTTCCGACGATCAGCGTTATATTTATATAGCGGCAATCGGAACTCTCAACGGCTCAATTTACACTACCGTCTATAAGTTCGATATAAACAGCACCGGCGACGAGGTATGGCAAAAGACTGTGATTTCAAACAGTATCCCTTGTTCAATATCAACAATGGGAGACAATCTCGGAATTGCCTTTGATAACCGCTTTATGACTCTCTCTCAGTCAACGGGAGAAGAGCTTGCGACGCTTGATTTTTCAGGAACGCTTCTTAGCGCTCAGATAAATTTCAGCGGCGCCTCAATGCTTTATACCGACAAATCAAGCAACAGAACTCAGCTTGCGCTTATAAATAACAAGGGCGAGCTTCTGGCTCAGCTTTCTCAGAATCCGGGCGTCAGCGTTCTTGCCCGTGAAAATGACAACACTTACATAATAGACAACAGAACGGTAAGAAAATTTAATTTCAACTCAGAGCAGACGGCTGAATTTGAGCTTGGCACGGAATGCTCGGACTTCATCGTGATTGCAAGCAAAGCGTATCTTCTTGCTTACGATACGGTTGAGTGCGTTGAAATTTCTTAAAGGAAGGGATAACAATGGGAACAGAATTTTTTTGGTTTTACGATGTTGTAATAGTTGCGATTATTGTGGGCATCGTAATAAAATGTGGCAAAAGAGGCTTTCTCAGTAGCGTAGCGAGCCTTCTTGCGCTCGTTGTGGCGTTTGCGGCGGCGCTTCCGTTAAGCGGCGTCATCTCAGACGCAATTTACGACGGCTTTGTAAAGGGACAGCTTGAAAAAAGCATTGAAGAAAGTCTTGACGGCGTTCTTGACGAAACGGTTGTTTCTGATATTTCAAAGATTGACACCTCGAAAATCGTAATCAATCAGAAGCCCATCACTGAAATTTCGCTCACCCCCGACGCTTCGGGAAAGGTTAAGGCTGACCTTATGGTTGTCGATTTTTCTCAGACGGGAATTGAAGACGTTGACCTTACGATATTCGGTCTTGGCAAGGACACGGATTTTTCTCAGATAAATCTCGGAACGCTCGTTATAAGTAAGCAGCAGCTTGAGGATTACGGACTTCCTAAAATCGTTCTTGCCGCTACGCTTTCGGCTAAGCTGTCTGAAGGCTCTGCGTTTGCGCCTGTTTGTAAGGTTGCGGAATATATAAGCCAGACGCTTCCTCAGATGATGTCGGGCTACGGAGCAAGCGTTGAAAGCGGCGATAAATCAGTTATCAGAGACCTTGTGCTCAGTATTATAAATACGGATTCGGGTACAATCTCCGACTCAATTCTCACTACCATCGTGCGACCTGTAATTACAGTTCCCGTAAGAGCGCTTGTGTTTATCGCACTTTTCGTTCTTCTTCTCGTGCTTTTGAGATTTGTGTCAAAGCTTCTTCGAGTTGTAAACAAAATCCCCCTTGTCGGAACGGTCAACAGTATTCTTGGTGCGGTTCTTGGGGTTGCAGAAGCGGCGGTTGTGATTTTTATCGTATGTATCGGCGTTCAGGTGCTTGTCAATATGACGGGCAACAGCCTTATTGCAATCAACACAGAGGTTATAGACTCAACACTTCTGTTCAAGCATATTTACTATTTTGATTTTCTTGATTTCTTAGCATAACTTTAGGAGGTGTGCGTTTATGATAATGTGCAACAAATGCCACAAAAGACCGGCGGTTGTTTTTATCAGTACAATGCAAGGTAATGAAAAGCGTAACGAGGGGCTTTGCTTCAAATGCGCAAAGGAGCTTAACTTCCCTCAGATTCAGGATTATATAAAACAGCTCGGAATCAGCGAGGAAGAGCTTGACGAGGGGCTTGATATGCTTTACGGCGAGGCAATGGGCGACGAGGAAGACCTCGTTGACGATGACGACGAAAGCGTTGACGGCTTTAAGGCAGGCGGCACTATGCCGGCTTTTTTGAAATCCTTCTATAACTCTCAGGAAAACGACGAGCAAAAGAACAACGAAGGCTCAAGTCCTGCTGAAAAGAAGGAAAAGAAAAGAGAAAAGAAGGAAGAAAAGAAGAATAAAAAGCGCAAGTTCCTTGAAGCTTTCTGCACTAATCTCACGGATAAGGCGAAAAAGGGTGAGATTGACGAAATTATCGGTCGTGATAAGGAAATCTACCGTGTTACTCAGATTCTTTCAAGAAGAACTAAGAATAACCCTTGCCTCATAGGAGAACCCGGCGTAGGTAAAACCGCTATCGCCGAGGGAATCGCGCTTCGCCTTGCAAGCGGAAACGTCCCCTTCCGTCTCAAAGGAAAGGAGCTTTATCTTCTTGACCTTACGGCGCTTGTTGCGGGAACTCAGTTCAGAGGTCAGTTTGAATCCCGTGTAAAGTCGCTTATCGAAGAAATAAAAACGGCAGGGAACATCATTCTCTTTATCGACGAGGTTCATAATCTTGTAGGAACAGCAGGAGACAGCGAAGGTACGATGAACGCCGCAAATATGTTTAAGCCCGCCCTTTCAAGAGGCGAGCTTCAGGTAATCGGCGCCACGACCTTTAACGAATACCGTAAGCATATTGAAAAGGACACGGCGCTTGAAAGAAGATTCCAGCCCGTTACGGTAGAAGAACCGGGAATCGAAGATGCCGTTGCCGTTCTCAAGGGAATAAAGAAATATTATGAGGAGCACCATAAGATTCATTTTTCAGACGAGCTTTTGCGCTCGTGCGTAATTTTGTCTGAAAGATATATTACCGACCGTTATCTTCCCGATAAGGCAATCGACCTTATGGACGAGGCGGCGGCTTGTGCAAGCATAAAGAGCGAGGATTTAACGCTTTATGAAACCCTCAAGGCAAGCAACAAGGAGCTTGAAGCCGAAGAAAACGAGCTTATGGAGGAAACTGAGGAGCGAGATTATGAGCGCCTTGCTGAAATAAAGACGCTAAAGGAGCAAAACAGAATCAAGCTTGAAGAGCTTGAGCCGAGAGTTACTCAGATTTTTGTTACCGAGGAGGACGTTTCTAAGGTAATTGAGCTTTGGACAGGAATCCCCGCAAGTAAGATTATGGAAACTGAGTTCAAGAAAATAGCAAGGCTCGAACAGGTGCTCAAAAGTAAGGTGATAGGACAGGACGAGGCGTGCGAGCTTGTAGCGGCGGCGGTAAAGCGCACAAGAGTTCAGCTTTCAGCTCGTCGTCGCCCGGCTTCCTTTATATTCGTAGGACCTACGGGCGTTGGTAAAACCGAACTTGTAAAGGTTCTCTCCGAGGAGCTTTTTGACACGGTTGACCCTCTTATCAGACTTGATATGAGCGAATATATGGAAAAATACAGCGTTTCAAAGATTATCGGCTCGCCTCCGGGATATATCGGCTACGACGAGGCAGGTCAGCTCACTGAAAAGGTACGCAGAAAGCCTTATTCCGTAATTCTTTTCGATGAAATCGAAAAGGCTCACCCCGACGTTATGAATATCCTTCTTCAGATTCTTGACGAGGGTAAAGTAACCGACTCTCACGGAAGAACCGTAAGCTTTGAAAATACCGTTATTGCAATGACCTCAAACGCAGGCTCAAGCGACGGAACTCTTGGAATCGGCTTTGGAAAAACTGACAAGGATATGTCAAAGGAAAAGGCAATGAAGGCTCTCAGAGAGTTTTTGCGTCCCGAATTCCTCGGAAGAATCGACGAAATCGTTGTGTTCAGTCCGCTTGGTAAAAAAGAATACGCTCAGATTGCAAAGCTTATGGTGTCAGAAATGGTTGAGCCTCTTGCTGAAAAGAATATCAAGCTCAACGTCACAAACGCAGTTTACGATTGCATAGCAGAAAAGGCGTTCGGCGGAAAATACGGCGGCCGTGACATAAGAAGGGTAATCCGTAAGGAGCTTGAGGACAAGATTGCAAATCTGATTGTCGATAAGGGCGAAGCGGGAATTTCTTCCGTTAACGTCAACGTGCGTGAGGGAGCGATTGTCGTATCGTGAAAAGAGTATTGATAACAGGTGCGTCGGGGACGATCGGAGCTGCTCTTGCAAAGGCTTTTTTGCGTGACTTTGAGGTTGTCGGAACGTATCTTAACGACGAAATAAGCGCAAGAGAGCTTGAAAAGCTCGGCGTGAGAATGATAAAGTGCAACGTCGCCGACAGAGCCGAGGTAGCTTCGCTGAGGTCTGAGGTTTGCTCTTGCGATATTCTTATAAATAACGCAGGGATTTCTCAGATAAAGCTTTTCACCGACACTACCCCTGACGATTGGGATAAGATGATGTCGGTAAATCTCACAGGCGCTTATAACGTAACCCGTGAGTTTTTGCCGCCGATGATAAATAAAAAAAGCGGCGCAATAATAAATATAACCTCTGTCTGGGGAGTTTACGGCGCTTCGTGCGAGGTTGCCTATTCTACTGCAAAGGCAGGACTCATCGGCTTTACGAAGGCTCTTTCAAAGGAGCTTGGCCCGTCGGGGATAACGGTTAACGCTATTGCACCGGGAGTAATCGAAGGAAAGATGAACGGCTCGTTTTCTCAGGAGGAAATAGCTGAGCTTTGCGAACAGACGCCTCTTGGACGAATGGGGAACGCCGACGACGTCGCAAAAGCGGCTCTTTATCTTTCAACTGCAGATTTTGTCACAGGTCAGATTCTCGGAGTTGACGGCGGATTTTATTGAATAATGAGAGGGCTCTTCCGATTTTTTCGGAAGGGCTTTTTTCTTGCCCTTATGCTTGTCATAAACTGTCCGTGAGCTGAATATATTTTCTCAGACAAATAAGAAAACGGAGGTTTTTTATGGAACTCAGACTTGATAAAGAGCCCGTATTCCTCAGCGAGACGGTATTTGACGGACAGAATGAGCAGGGTGTTGAGCTTGATTATATCCTTCCCGACTATTATCCCGATATTTTCAAGATTCTAAAATGCACCATCACCCCCGGAATCGTTTCTTACAGCCTTTCGGGAAGCCAGCTCTTTTATGACGCGGCGGCGCTCGTGAGAGTAATGTATATCAGCGAGGAAAGCGGCGAAATCCATTGTGTTGAACAGCGCTACACCTATTCTAAGGCAGTAGATTTACCTCGTCCCTGCGACAAAGGCTCGGTAAAGCTCCGCCCCATAACAGAATACGCTAATTGCCGTGCCGTAAGCTCACGGCGGATTGACGTGCGTGGTGCGGTAAGCTGTAAAATCAAAATCAGCGCTGTAAAGGAAGTCAGCGTTATCAGCGGCGCAGACGACCTGGAGGTAAAGCGTTTTCCGCTTACCTATTGCTCAGATAAGCTTATAGCACAGCGTCTTTTCGCCGTAAGAGAAGACATCGAAACAGGCACGGGAGCAATCGTTTCTATTCTTTCGTCCGATGTTTGCGCCGAGGTTAGCGACGTAAAGATTATCGCTGACAAGGCTGTTGTAAAAGGCACCGCCCGACTTAAAGCTCTATATTGCGTAAAAAGAAGCAATCTTAGCGTAGAAACCGAGGTGATGGAGGCGGATATTCCCCTCAGCCAGATTATAGAGCTTGAGGGTGTGAGCGACGAGCACGTTTGCGTAAGCAGCTTTTGCGTGATGGATCTTAACCTTGAAATAAAATCAACCGAAGGCGAGGCTTCTGTTATCGGTTGCTCGGCGACGGTTGACTGCACCGTGACTGCCTATAAGGAAAGCACGGTTTCGGTTGTAACCGACCTTTACTCAACAAAATACGAAACGAGCTATATAAAAGCTCCCGTGAGAACTGAGTTTGCCCCTCAGCCCGTTTCAAAGCAGCTCACGCTCAAAGGCTCGCTCGAATGTACCGAAGGCTCGCTTGAGGAGATTTACGATTGCCGTCTTGAGCTGTCGAATATCACCTGCAGAAGAAGTGACGAGAGCGAAATGCTGATTTCAGGGCAGTGTCTTTATCAGGCAATCGGAAGAACTGTCGGCGGTAATCCTGTGTTTATTGAAAAATCGGAGGCGTTTGAGCTTTGTGCGGACTTTTCGGGGATTGACGCCGCCTCCGTCATAGATCCGGAGCTTCGCCCGCAGAGCGTCAGCTTCAGTATTTCTGACGATAAAACGGTAGAAGTAAGGGCAATTCTTTCGCTTAACGGCTGTCTTTTGAGAGTAAGAAGCGTAGACGTGATAAGCGAGGTTATCCTTGACAGCGACAAGCCAAAGGAGGTAAACACAGAATACGCTCTTAAAATGTACTTTGCTGAGCCTGAGGAGGAGATATGGGAGATCGCCAAGCGCTATAACACCTCCTCGTCGGCGATTATGGCGGAAAACGACCTTGATTGCGACGCAGTAAGTCAGCCGTGTATGCTGCTTATTCCGATAGTCTAAGGAGGAAATATGACAAATTCAATTTATAAAAGCATTGCCGAGCGTACAGGCGGCAATATCTACATCGGAGTTGTTGGTCCTGTCCGTTCGGGAAAATCAACCTTCATCTCAAAGTTTATGAACACGCTTGTTATTCCGTCGATAGATAACGAGTTCAGAAAGGAGCGTGCGGTTGACGAGCTTCCTCAGGCTTCTGCGGGAAGAACGATTATGACGACAGAGCCCAAGTTCGTTCCTGAGGAAGCGGTGACGGTTTCTCTTGACGACAGCGTAACGATGAGCGTAAGGCTGATAGACTGCGTTGGTTATATTGTTCCGAGTGCAATAGGTTACATTGAAAATGAAATGCCACGAATGGTAAAAACGCCTTGGTTTGAAAGCGAGGTTCCCTTCAATATGGCGGCTGAGGTCGGTACGCAGAAGGTAATCAGCGAGCATTCTACAATCGGGCTTGTGGTTACAACCGACGGAAGCATAACGGGAATACCGAGAGACGAGTACGAGCAGGCAGAGGAACGGATTATAAACGAGCTTTCTCTTATCAATAAGCCTTATATCGTGATTCTTAACTGTGAAAACCCACAGAGCGCCGAATCCCTCACGCTTTCGAGGGAGCTTACCGAAAAGTACGGGAAGCCTGTAATTCCCCTCAACTGCATTGACGTTGACGAAGAAAAAATCAAGGAAATTCTCTCTGAGATTCTTCTTCAGTTCCCTGTCAGAGAAATCAATATAAAAATCCCAAAGTGGCTTACTGCGCTTGAAAAGGGGCATTGGCTCAAGACGGAGGTCTTTGAGGCGCTGAAAAATTCCGTTTGCGGAATCGAAAACATAAGGCAAGTCAGAGACGTTAGTCTTTGTATGGGCGAATGTGAATATATCGAGGAGTGTAAAATCGACAACATTGACCTCGGAAGCGGCTCGGCGTACGTCAGCGTTGTTCTCAGAAACGATCTTTTTTATAAGATTCTCGGCGAGGTAACGGGCTTTGTCCTTTCAGACGAGAGCGACCTTATGCCGTGTATGATTGAGCTTGCACAGATTAAAAAGCGCTTTGAAAAGGTAAAGTCGGCTCTTGACGAGGTTGAGGCAACAGGCTACGGTATTGTGATGCCCGATATTGACGAGCTTACGCTCGAAGAGCCTGAAATCGTAAAGCAGGGCGGAAAATACGGCGTAAGACTTCGCGCGGAATCAAACTCAATTCATATGATGTCCGCCAAAATCAACACCGAAATTTCTCCGATTGTAGGAACTGAGCGTCAAAGCGAGGAGCTTGTGCGGTATCTTCTCAAGGAGTTTGAAGAAAGCCCCACGAAAATCTGGCAAAGCAACATCTTTGGAAAATCGCTTCACGAGCTTGTCAACGAGGGACTTCACAATAAGCTGTGCAGAATGCCGTCGGACGCAAGAATGAAGCTTCAGGAAACCATTCAGCGCATTATCAATGACGGCTGCAGCGGTCTTATCTGTATTATACTCTGATTCTTATAAAAGTCTGCCCACGGGATTTACCCTGTGAGGCGGGCTTTTTCTTTTCTTATGTTGCAATCGGCGCAAAATAGTGCTATAATCCTATTATTACTTAAAAAGGAAGCGATTTTTTGGAAAAAACGAACGTAATGCGAATGCTTGATAAGGCTAAGGTTGATTATAAGGTTCACGAATACCCTCACTCAAAGGAGGCGGTTGACGGTCTGACGGTAGCGAAGCTTCTTGACCAAAACCCCGCCTGTGTTTTTAAGACGCTTGTGACCAAGGGTTGCACAAGGGATTATTATGTGTTTGCAGTTCCCGTTGAAAAGGAGCTTGACCTTAAAAAAGCCGCTAAATCAGTAGGAGAAAAGTCCGTTGCAATGATTCCTGTCGCTGATATTAATAAAGTAACGGGCTACATAAGGGGCGGCTGTTCTCCTCTTGGTATGAAAAAGCAGTATCGGACTGTTTTTGCGTCGGAGTGCCGTGAAATTGACACGATAATGGTAAGCGCAGGTAAAATCGGCTATCAGGTAGAGCTTTCTCCTGAGACTTTGGTCGAGCTTTCGGGCGCAGAAATTGCCGATATTACCATTTGAACGGCATTTTTTCTGTTGCTTTTTGAAAAAAATTGAAAAAAAACAGGAAAAATATTAAAAATGCGTTGACAAATGCGGAAAAAGTGGTTATAATGCAAGTATATTATGTTTATGGAGGAGTCAGATTATGACAAAAGCAGAACTCGTATCAGCTATCGCTGGTAAGACAGAACTCACAAAGAAGGATTCTGAAAAGGCTCTCGCAGCTGTTTTAGAAAGCATCACAGAAGCTCTCAAGAAGGGCGATAAGGTTTCCCTCGTTGGCTTCGGTACATTCGAAGTAAGAAGCAGAGCAGCTAGAGAAGGCATCAACCCTCAGACAAAGAAGAAGATCAAGATTGCAGCTACTAAGGTTCCTGCATTCAAGGCTGGTAAGGCTCTCAAGGAGACTGTTGCTAAGTCCAAGAAGTAATCTTCAATCACCCAACAAAAAAGACAGGAGGCTTTCGGGCTTCCTGTTTTTTTGTAACAAAACTTACAAAAAACACCGTCGTAAATCCTTAAATATTCGTCAGATTTTTCTCGCAGGCGCTTGCAAATTCTGTCGGGATAAGGTATAATGTTTAAGTAAGTTTTTAGTTCCTTGAAAGGACTTGACGTAATGGAGCTCTTAAAAGAACGAATCAGAAAAGACGGTACAATAAAAGAAGGAAACGTTCTGAAGGTCGGAAGCTTTT
Organism: Ruminiclostridium sp.; assembly: GCA_045591405.1. Taxonomy (GTDB): domain Bacteria; phylum Bacillota; class Clostridia; order Oscillospirales; family Ruminococcaceae; genus Ruminiclostridium_E. Next base: position 2,478 of record JAZNST010000006.1, on the reverse strand, counting down.
TGAATCACCAGATGGACGTTGAGCTTTTTACAAAAATCGGCGAGGAATTCAAAAGGCGCTTTGACGGCTGTGAGATAAATAAAATCCTCACTATCGAAGCGTCGGGGATAGGGATTGCCTGTATTGTTGCACAATCCTTCGGTAACTGCCCCGTCGTTTTCGCCAAGAAAACCGAGAGTAAAAATATAGACGGCGAAACTCTTACCTCAAGAGTTACTTCTTACACAAAGGGACGCGTTTTTGACGTAATCGTAGAAAAACGCTTTCTTTCTGAGGGCGATAAGGTTCTTATAATTGACGATTTTCTTGCAAACGGCTGTGCGCTTTTGGGGCTTGCTGAGCTTGTTGAAAAGTCGGGCGCTGAGCTTGTCGGTGCGGGAATCGTTATCGAAAAGGGCTTTCAAGCGGGCGGAAAGGCAATCAGAGACAGAAATATCCGTCTTGAGAGTCTTGCGATAATTGAAAGCATGGATATGGAAAAGGGAATTGTTTTCAGAGATTGATAAATACCGACTTCGTCGGTTTTTATATTATTTTAGAGGCATATAAAAGGAGAGAAAAAATGAAGTTAAAAAAGCTTTTAGCTGCTGTTCTTTCAAGCGCAATGCTTGTAACGGCACTCACAGCATGTAGTGGGGAAGCTGCTCAGTCCGGCAACGACAACGGTTCGGCAACTCTTCAGTACAGCAAGGAAGAAATCAAAATCGGCGTAATCCACATTGGTAACCCTGCCGCAGGTTCGGGCTATTCTTACGCTCACGACCTCGGAATCCAGGATATGCAGAAGAATCTTGGTCTTGAGGATTCTCAGATTGTTCGCAAGAACGACATCAACGATACTGACCCTACTGCAACAGAAACTGCAATCAGAGAATGTATCGACGAAGGCTGTAACGTGATTTTCGGTACAAGCTGGGGCTATATGGATACAATGGAAGCTCTTGCTGATGAATTCCCCAACGTAGTATTCAGCCACGGAACAGGCTACAAGAACAACGGCAAGAATATGAACAACTATTTCGGTAGAATTTACCAGGCTCGTTACCTTTCCGGTATCGTTGCAGGTCTCAAGACAGAATCTGACCTTATCGGCTACGTTGCCGCTATGGGTAAGGACAACGCCGAGGTTACAGGCGGTATCGACGCTTTCGCAATGGGTGTAGCTTCTGTTAACCCTGACGCTAAGGTTTACGTAAAGGTTACAAATAGCTGGTATGACCCTGCTGAAGAAACAAACTGTGCTAAGGCTCTTATTGCAGAGGGCTGCGACGTTATCGCTCAGCACTGCGACACACCTAACCCTCAGCTTGAAGCAGAAGCAGCAGGCGTTTGGGGCGTTGGCTACAACTCTGATATGACTAAGGACGCTCCTAAGGCAACTCTTACGTCTACAATCTGGAACTGGGGCGCTTACTACACAGCCGCTGCCAAGGCAGTTATTGACGGTACTTGGGATTGCACAAACTACTTCGGCGGAATGGTTGACGGTCTTGTTGACATTTCTCCTCTTAACGCTGAGCTTTGCACAGAAGAAATGCAGACAAAGGTTGACGAGGCTAAGGCAAAGATTCTTGACGGCTCCTTTAACGTATTCGATGGCGTAATCGAAACAAACGAAGGAACAACAGTAGGCGAAGAGGGCAAGACTCTTGACGACGCTACAATTACAGGCGCAATCAACTGGTACTACAAGAACGTAGTAGTAAGATAACCTGTTACATACTGAAAATAGAAATTTATCCCCGCTGAAATATGCGGGGGTAATTTTGCTATTTTATAACTGAGAACAGATATTGCAAGACGCAGACGAAGAACGCCTTGCAATATCCTTTCGTGAAAGGAAAAGTATATGCCAAGCGAAAATTATGCGATTGAGTGCAGAGGGATAACAAAACGATTCGGCTCAGTCGTTGCCAACGACGACGTAAATATCTGTCTGAAAAAGGGCGAGATTCTTGCGCTTCTGGGCGAAAACGGTTCGGGCAAGACAACGCTCATGAATATGCTTTCGGGCATTTATTTCCCTGACAAAGGCTCGATCTTTGTTGACGGAAAAGAGGTCACAATCCGTTCTCCTCAGGACTCTATCGGTCTTGGAATCGGTATGATTCATCAGCACTTTAAGCTTGTAGAGGTCTTTACGGCAACGGAAAATATCGTTGCAGGAACAAAGGGCAGACTCACAAGTAAGAAGAAGCTCGGCGCAGAAATAGCTCAGATGAGCAGTAAGCTCGGTCTTGAAATCGTGCCCGATAAAAAGGTTTACGATATGTCCGTCAGCGAAAAGCAGACGGTAGAAATTATTAAAGTGCTCTACCGCGGTGCAGACATTCTGATTCTGGACGAGCCCACCGCCGTACTCACCCCTCAAGAGATCGACCGCCTGTTCCAGGTGCTCCGCCGTATGAAGGAAGACGGCAAATCCATTATCATCATTACCCACAAACTGCACGAGGTACTGGCCGTATCCGATCGCGT
>JAZNST010000005.1:0-3274 GCA_045591405.1 Ruminiclostridium sp. | reverse complement strand
AGATTCTCCGTTCGCACGTTTGGGCGGTTCGTAAATGTTTTGTGCCTTTACCGAATTTTCAATTAAATAATCAATGAGATCGGGAACCAACCACCAACGAATTGTATTATCATCAATGTGGTCGCCTGCAATTCCCAGGGCACGAATTTCGGTCATTGTGTCGTCCATAAACTCTCGGATAAGATGACTTCTTTCTCTTGCGGTCTTTCGGAGAGCATGATAGATTTCTGTTCGACAATCTTTATCCAATATAAAAAAATTAGTTATATATTTATTACCTTGCTTCTCAAGAAGTGTTGCGTGGTGAAGGATATTAACCTCTTCCTCCATGTAAGGAAGTGCTACGCCAAGTTCCATAGATAACTCTTCAATCGTTGAGGGGTTATTGCTCGCTTGTAGCAAAATGTTGTTTGGAATTTTTCTGTTTACAACTTTCCAAGGCAGCCCACTGGGTTGTGAACCGCTTGCGGCGAATGTAATTTTTTCGGGATTATAACTGCGTTTTCCAAATTCTCTTGCCATATTCATACCTTCTTTCAAAATTTGTCTTGCACGGAGAAGTCGAGATTTCACCGTGTTTGCTGAAAGCGAGAGCGCTTCTGCAATTTCACGAACGTCTTTCTTTTCAATGTAATAGGCAACGACGATATTGCGATAATCACTTTTGATGAACGCCAACTCTCGTCGGAGCAGAGCCGTTTGCTCTGTATGTATCGTTTCATCAAGGATATTTTCGCTTTCGTCCTCTATTTCATAATCGTCGATATCAGAACCGGTTACCGACTCGTTTCGATTATGCTTTTCTTTTGCCCATAACGAATAACGATTACGCGCAATCTGCCATACCCACGCTGAAAAGCTTGTTGGAATCGTGCCTTTGTTTAATGCTATAATGATCTGAAGCGCAATATCGTGCGTCAGATCTTCAGCTTCAATATAGCTTCCTGCCTTTTTTAAGCAAAAGTAAAACAGCTTCTCCATATAATTTTGGGCAAACTCCTTGATAAGCCGATCACGCATTTCGTTCGCTTCTTGCATTTTCTCGCCTCCTTTCATCCATATAGTGTGGCATTTTTGAATTTGGGTGCATTTTGTCATAAAATTAATAAGGCGTGGGCGAACGTAACCCCTCGCCTGAAGTAAGCCGCTGATTAAAACAAAAAGGACAAAGAATTTTAACAATTCCTCGTCCTTCTCCTGTTTTTCTACCGTCGGGTTGCAACTATGTATTTCGTCCCGTCAAGATACATTGTAAGCTCATTTCCGTGTACCTCGAACTGCGCCGTCTGCCCTGTGGTGAAGTAAACGGTGTTCCCATCTTTTCTTGTAACTTCAACGTATTCTATCGGCGTACCGTTCATTTCTACCTGGTAATACGAGCTTGTCATCGTGAGCGTCATTCCCTGACCCTCACACTCCTGCCCATAAACCTTCTTGATATTCCAGCTTCCATAATAACTGCCGTCGTCATTGGAAGAGCCTGAGCCGCCACCGGCAAACACAACGATAAGCACGATAACGAGCGCAATTATTGCTACTCCGCCTGCAATCAGACCGATGATAAGCCCTGTTTTCTTCTTTTTTGGCTGAGCATAGCCCTGAGGATAAGCGTACTGAACCTGTGCAACAGGCGCAACAGGCTGCTGATACTGCTGTACGGGCTGCTGAGTTGGTGCGCTCTGCTCTGCTCCACAGCTTTTGCAGAACCTTGCTCCATCAGCAATATTCGCTCCACATTTTTTACAGAACATAATTTCCCTCGTCCTTTCCCGATAAATCTTTGCTTTGATTATCAAAAAGAGGCAATCCAAGCGGACTGCCTCTTACTGTTTTATTTCAGCTTTGAGGTCTCGATTCTGTTGATTGCCCTTTTGAGCTTATACTCGGCAATCAGATATTCCCTGTCCTCTTGCTTTGCGGCATTCATACGCTCCTGAGCGTTTTTCTTTGCCTGCTCAGCTCGTTCAATGTCAATCTCCTCGCCCCATTCACAGCTCTGAGCGAGAATGGTCGTCTTTTCCTTGGTAACCTTCACGATACCCTCAGAAACGGCGGCAACCTTAAATTTGCCGTCGATATTTACTTTGATTTTTCCGATCGGTAAAGCGGCAACGTAAGGCTCGTGATTAGCGAGGATACCCTTATCACCGACAGTTGTGCGGACAATGAGATTATCCGTTTCACCGCTGAAGAAAACTCGGTCAGGTGTCAGTATTTCCAATTTGAAAGGTGTCATAATAACTCCTTACTTTAAGGTTTTTGCCTTTTCTACTGCTTCTTCGATGGTACCAACGAACAAGAATGCGGATTCAGGCAGGTCGTCGTGCTTGCCCTCGATAATTTCCTTGAAGCCTCTGATAGTTTCCTTGAGGGGAACGTATTTTCCCTCCATACCTGTAAACTGTTCTGCAACAGAGAACGGCTGAGAGAGGAAACGCTGAATCTTTCTTGCTCTTGCAACGGTAATCTTATCGTTATCGTCAAGCTCGTCCATACCAAGAATAGCGATAATATCCTGAAGCTCGTTATAGCGCTGGAGGATTGACTGAACTGCTCTTGCAACCTCATAATGCTCCTGACCTACTATTTCGGGAGTGAGGATTCTCGACGTACTTCCAAGAGGGTCAACCGCAGGGAAAATACCCATTGAGGAGATGCTTCTTGAAAGAACGGTAGTAGCGTCAAGGTGAGCGAAGGTTGTCGCAGGCGCAGGGTCAGTAAGGTCGTCCGCAGGAACGTAAACTGCCTGAACGGAAGTAATAGAGCCCTTACTTGTAGAAGTGATACGCTCCTGAAGAGCGCCCATTTCGGTTGAAAGCGTCGGCTGATAACCAACCGCTGACGGCATACGGCCAAGAAGCGCTGAAACCTCAGAGCCTGCCTGAGTGAAACGGAAAATGTTGTCGATAAAGAGAAGCACGTCCTGTCCCTCTTTATCACGGAAATATTCAGCCATTGTAAGTCCCGAAAGAGCAACTCTCATTCTTGCTCCGGGCGGCTCGTTCATCTGACCGTAAACAAGCGAGGTCTTATTGATAACCCCCGACTCGTTCATTTCACGGTAAAGGTCGTTACCCTCACGGGTACGCTCGAAGTCGGAGGCCAAGCGGTCTTAGGAAGACAATTGATAGATTCAACTCCTTGGCTCACAGAACGACATGGCTACGATCCGACTTGCGGCTCGTTCATCTGACCGTAAACAAGCGAGGTCTTATTGATAACCCCCGACTCGTTCATTTCACGGTAAAGGTCGTTACCCTCACGGGTACGCTCG
>JAZNST010000004.1:0-34698 GCA_045591405.1 Ruminiclostridium sp. | reverse complement strand
CACTACCACAATAGTGGTGAGTAAGTGCGCTCTTTGGGGAGAAAAAAGCCTCCCTTGTGTAAAGGGAGGTGGCACGGCAACGCCGTGACGGAGGGATTGTAAAAGTTAAAATTTATACTCAAACAATCCCTCAGTCAGCTTCGCTGACAGCTCCCTTTACACAAGGGAGCCTCTGGCTGTAACCGTTTGTCTTTCTGCTGCTTTATTGTAAAAACTGTCCTTAAGAACCCGAAGCATTAGTTCAGGGGCTTTTCTTACGTCAGCGGACTTTTATTTTTTTCTCAGATGTGGTATAATCAATAAAAGCAATACAGTGCTTTTGTTATCAGGTTTCACTTGAAGCGATTTTACGGTACATTTCAGGGGAAAACATCGGTTCCCAGAGGCTTTCTTGGGTTTCTTTACTGAGATTTCCCGTTGCCTTAAATTCTTCGCCCGCCTTTTTCACCTTTTCAAGATACGGCTTTGCTACGATCTGAGACCTTTCAAGCGCAAGAAGCGGAGCCTCGCAGCAAAGAATCATCGGCGTTTCTTTTCCGAAAATCATCTTAATCTGGAAAATAAGACCGTCGTAGTTATTCTTGATTTCAGGGAAGCCACAGCCCGAAATTACCATGTGTCTTGTAGGTGTTTCATCTCGCTGTGGGTGATAGGTCGAGCCGTCCTCGCTCACGCGCTGGGCTGAGGTCGTCAGAGGCAAAAGCCTGTCGATTACCGCCTTGAGGCTAGACGGAAAGCTGTAACAGTAAAGAGGGAACGACCAGATTACAAGGTCGGCTTCTCTGATTTTTCTGAGAATTTCTGACATATCGTCACGAAGCGCACACTTTCCCGGCGTCTTGTGCCAGCAGGCGTAACAGCCCCTGCAAGCGCTGACGTTTGAATCTATCGTTGTGATTATTTCGGCAGTTTCGCCCATTGCTTCAAGAAAAGTGTTCGTCAGGTGCATTGTGTCGCTTCTTTCTTTTTTTGGCGAGCCGTTGATGACAAGTATTTTCATTATTTTTTCCTTTCTGATTGGAGTTTTATGAACATTTACGATTTTACGCTCGAAAAACTTGAGCACTATTTCACTTCGCTCGGCGAAAATAAGTCGAAGGCGAAGTTTTTATTCAAAAGCTTATATAAGGAGCGCCGTGACTCCTTTGAGGGAATTGAGGGGATAAAGCCTGCGCTTGCGAAAAGGCTTGAAGCTGATTTTACGCCCTATTCGCTCAGAACGCTTGAAAAATGTGAGGATGAGTCAGCAAGTAAGCTTCTTTTTGAGCTTTGCGACGGAAATACAGTTGAAAGCGTCGTGATGAAGCACAACTACGGAAACGGCTTGTGTATTTCCTCTCAGATCGGTTGCAATATGGGCTGTAAATTCTGCGAAAGCGGACGGCTTAAAAAGGTCAGAAATCTTACTGCAGGAGAAATGGTTCAGCAGATTCTTCAGACCGAAAAAGAGCTTGGGCTTAAAATCACGCATATCGTCATTATGGGAATAGGGGAGCCGTTTGATAACTACGACGCCGTGATGGATTTTATTGACGTTATTTCGTGTCCCTTTGGGCTTGAGCTTGGCTCTCGGCATATCACGATTTCAACCTGTGGAATCGTTCCGCGAATGCTTCAGTATCTTGAGCGCCCCGTGTGTAACAATCTCGCCATAAGCCTTCACGCGCCTGACGATGAAATAAGAAGCAGCATAATGCCAATAAACAAAAGCTATGATATTTCGTCTCTGATTGCCGCCGCAAAGAAATTCACCGAAAAAACCAACTCAAAGATAACCTTTGAATACATAATGCTCAAGGGAATCAACGACAGCGACGAGTGCGCCGCCAAGCTTTACGAGCTTCTTTGCGACGTAAAATGCTACGTCAACATCATACCCTATAACGAAACGACTCACCTTGAGTTCAAGAAATCCGACCAAGAGCGAATCGACAGCTTCCACAGCCTTCTTAAACAAAAGGGAATGTGGGTAACTGTGCGTCGTGAGTTCGGGGCTTCTGTGAACGCCGCTTGCGGTCAGCTTCGGGCAGGCCACGCTGAAAAAGCGCACAAGGCAGACGGACAATAAAATTATCGGAGCTTTTGATAGTAGAATACAGCGAGCTGAGTTCTGTCACGAAGCTCAAGCTTTTCAAGAATTGTGCTTATATAATTACGCACAGTTCCTTCGCTTAAAAATAACCTTGAGGAGATTTCCTTGTTGCTAAGACCGTCGGCGACAAGCACGATAATCTCCTCTTCTTTTTTGTTGAGTCCATAGGCTTCAAAGTCAGCCTCGGTCTTTGCGGGGATAAGACCGGGGAGCTTACTTACTATCTCGTTTCCAAGAACGCTCTGTCCGCCCATTACCGTATTGAGCGCCGTTTCTATTCCTGCAAAGTCCTGCTTTAATATATAACCCTTTGCGCCTATATTTATGGCTCTTATTATGTATTCGTCGTCTGAAAAGGTCGTAAGGAACAGGATAAGAGCGTCGGGGTGCTTTTTGATTATAATTTCAGCGGCTTCAAGCCCCGTCATTGTGTCCATTCTTATATCCATAAGAAGAATATCGGGCTTATACTGCTCATAAAGGTCTATCGCTTCCTTACCGTTATTGCCTATTGCAACGACTTCTACGTTTCCTCCTGCTTCAAGAATAGTTTTAAGCGAAATCGAAACGAGGTTATCGTCGTCAACAACTACTATTTTCATTTAGTTATCCTTTCTGATTGAGATAAAAATCCTATAACCGTTCGTGTTTTCAACTCTGAATATTCCGCCAAGCTCGCCGACGCGCTCTCTCATATTTGAAATCCCCATTCCGTCCGAGCTTGACTTAAAGGAAGCCGTCCCGTTATCAGAGACGGTAAGGTTATAAAAAGCGGGGTGCTCTCGTATTGTCACGGAGATTTTTGTGGCGTTACTGTGCTTTACCGTGTTTGAAACGGCTTCCTTGACTGTGCTTATAAAGCACAGGCTGACCTTTGCCGAGGGCTTACTCTGAAGGTCGAATTCCGTTTCTATCGTATATCTGTCAGCAACGGCGTCGAGTATTTCCTTAACCGAGCTTTTTATATCAATGCTTTCGTCGTGCATATTGTGGACGGATTTTCGTGTGCTGTCCATTGCGCTGTCGAGCGTGTCCTTGAGGCTCTGAAGCTGAGCCTTTTGCACAGGCAGCTTTTCTCCGTCGGTAATTGCCAGAAGCGCTCCGACCTGAAGAAGCGAGCGAGAAAGAAGATGTCCCACATTGTCGTGGATTTCACGGGAAATTCTGTTTCGCTCCCTGAGCGTTGCAAGGTAGATTTCGTTGTTCTGGTTGTCAATAAGGCGCTGATTCTGAGAGCTGAGCTGAATTGCCATTTCTGCGTCGGCGTCACGGATTCTGATAAGCTCGCTTTCTACCCTTGAAAGTTTCAGCTCGCGGATTGCGAGCCAGAAGGCAATAAGGCAGAACGCAGTCGAAAAAGCGGCAGGGAAGTAGCTTTGCTCAAGAATAAGAGAAATAATCGGAGCAAGCGCCAGAAGCGAAAAATGCTTTTTTTCGGCGGCGGTGAGGTCGTGGACAAAAAGCGCCGTAAAATAGGCAAGAGGGTGAAAATATACGCTCAGAAGCATTGCCCCACAGCAGATAACAAGCGAGACGTTCTTTTTATCAACGTAATAATTCGTTGCTGTGAGTATGATTGCAACAAGCATCGTAACAACAGGAGCTGTCCACTCCGTTGACAAGAACAGTTGGATTGACGAGCACAAAGCGGCTAATACTAATTTATTGACAATATTTCCCATAGTCGCTCCTTTTTTCGTGTTTTCCTTATCATTTTATCACAACGGACGAAAAAAATCAATTACACCGTTGCGCTTTGTTTTTTGAAAAGAAAAAGCAAGGGCGAATACCCTTGCTTGAGCATTAGTATCTGTAAAGCTTTTTCTTAGCGGAGATACGGTAGACAGCCATTCCTCCGACGATTCCGCCAAACACGAGTAAAGCGGCTCCAAGCGAAATTATCATAGGGAAGGCACTGTTATCGTCATCGTCGTCTTCGGTAATCGCTCCCACGCCTTCGGGGGCGCTTGTAGTAACATCGGTCTGAGAAGCCTCAGTAGTGTCTTCAGGCTCGTCGGTTTCCTCAGGCTCATAAGTCAGAGGCTCGGTCGTTGTATCAATAACGGGGAAGGTTGTTTCTTCGACCGTTGTGGTTTCTTCGGGTTCGGGTTCTTTTGTAGTGGTAGGCTCTGTTGTGGTAACAGGCGGATCCGTCTGAACAACGAAATCGGGCGCTCTTGTGGTTGTTGTATCCTCAGGCTCGGTTTCAGAAGTCTCGGCAGGAGTTTCGACAGGCTCAGTCTCTGAGGCTTCGGGAGCCGCCGTTATCGGCTCGTCGGAGGTATCAACGGGAGCTTGCGTCTGTTCTTCTGACGACTGGTCGGGGGCTTCACTATTTTCTTCAGACGAGCTATCAGACGCTTCTTCCGACACAGGCGCAGAGGTTGTTGTGTCGTTGTTTTCGCCCTCGGCAAAAACAACAGCGCCAGTACCGAGTAATATAAAAGTCATTGCACAAGCAATAAAATATCTTATCTTCATTTCAATCCTCTTATCAGATTTTGTGTACCTGATTATTATACACGAAAAAAGCGGTTTTGTAAATAGCACAGAGAAATTTTCGTTTTTCGCTCCGCTTTTGGTATCATTTCCTCTTGCAAAATCAGATAAACTGTGATATTATGGTATTGTTAAAAAATTTGCGAAAACGAAAGGACTTAAAAGCTATGTTAGTATCAGCTAAAGAGATGATGAACAAGGCTCGCGAAGGTAAGTACGCAGTAGGTCAGTTCAACATCAACAACCTCGAATGGACAAAGGCAATTCTCCTTACAGCACAGGAGCTTCAGTCCCCTGTTATCCTCGGTGTTTCCGAAGGCGCAGGAAAGTATATGTGCGGTTACACAACAGTAGTAGGAATGGTTAAGGGTATGATTGAAGAACTCAAGATTACCGTTCCTGTTGCTCTTCACCTTGACCACGGCTCCTTTGAGGGCGCAAAGGCTTGTATCAACGCAGGCTTCTCCTCAATCATGTTCGACGGCTCACATTACCCCATCGAAGAAAATATCGCTAAGACAACAGCTCTTGTAAACGCTTGTGACGTTCTCGGAATTTCAATCGAAGCTGAAGTTGGTTCTATCGGCGGCGAAGAAGACGGCGTTATCGGTGCAGGCGAATGTGCAGATCCTAACGAATGCAAGCAGATTGCTGACCTTGGCGTTACAATGCTCGCCGCAGGTATCGGTAACATTCACGGTAAATATCCCGCAAACTGGCCCGGTCTTTCCTTTGAAACTCTTGCAGCAGTAAAGGAAAAGGTTGGCGATATGCCGCTTGTTCTTCACGGCGGTACAGGTATTCCTGCTGAAATGATCAAGAAGGCAATTTCTCTCGGCGTTGCTAAAATCAACGTTAACACAGAATGTCAGCTTGCTTTCCAGGAAGCTACAAGAAAGTACATTGAAGAAGGCAAGGATCAGCAGGGCAAGGGCTTTGACCCAAGAAAGCTTCTCGCTCCCGGCTTTGACGCAATCAAGGCAACAGTTAAGGAAAAGATGGAGCTTTTCGGCTCTGTTGGTAAGGCGTAATTCGCTTAAATCAAATAAAAACGGCGTACGGTTGATTATCGTGCGCCTTTTTTTGCGGCAAAAAAGCCCTGAGGATTTTTTCCGCAGGGCGTAATATAGCTGTGGGTATAAAGAGGGGTTTTCTGATTACTCAAGGAAATAGCTTGCTTCCATATCGGCTGTTGCCAGAGCGAAGGCGAGAGGATAGCTCTCAAGCGCACGGCCGACAAGGTTATTGTCCTCAGTGCCCGAAAAGCCCATGTGCCAACGGATTGCCATTGCCTCCTCACGAGAAAGACGGATAAAGCCGTTCACCATATATACCGATTTTTCTCCGTGACCGTAGGGGAGCTTGTCGTCGGTTTTATAATAAGGAACCTTTTCCCATTGTCCTGCTTCGTTTTTGGCGTTTCGATATTCAACGACGTAGGTATCAATCTTACAAACGTCGTGAAGAAGCGCTACGATTGCAACCGACTCAGCGGAAAAATCCATCTTATACATTTCCTTGACTCTTGGTCGTGAAAGATAGTCCACAAGGCAGCGGTAGACGTTTATCGAATGCTGCGCAAGTCCGCCCTCGTATGAGCCGTGAAAGCGTGTGCTTGCAGGCGCACGGAAGAAATCACACTTGTTGTTCAGATAGTCGAACAGCTTGTCTGAGCCTTCACGGGTGATATTTGCCTTAAAAATTTCGTTGAACTCGTCTCTGATTTCGCTTAGTGAAGCCATAATTTGTCCTTTCAAAAGCAGACCGCCCGATTTTTTTCGGGCGGTGTTTTTCTTTTAGTCTCCGATTGCAATAGCGTCAGGGAAGATATTTGCGCTTTCTTCTTTATTGAGGAAGGTTGTGCTTACGTAACCCTGAATGATTGCGCCGTCGTCAACGGTAATAGTCGAAGCGCTTATGTCGCCGAAGATTACGGCGTCTGCCTTAAACTGAGCCTTACCTGTAATATCGACGTTTCCCTTTACCTTACCATTAATAGTAGCGTAGGTAGAAGAAATATCGCCGATAAGAAGCGTGTCACGCTCGATATTTACGGCTCCCTTGAGCAGTACGTTACCCTGTACCTGAGACGTGGTCATATTTGCGTTGTTACAGGTTACGTTTCCGACGATTTTTCCGTTGAGGCTTATATTCTTTGTTGTTTCAACGTCGCCTCTGATGTTTCCGTCGATGTTCATATTTGCAAACGAACGAACGTTTCCGTCGATAACCGTGTTCTTAGAAATAATAGTAAGCTCGTCGTTATCGCTCATATTCTGAGTCATTGTGGAATATGCGCTCTGCTGTTGAGCCTGAGGATAAACGGGGGCCTGCTGGGGCTGAGCAAAGTCGTTCTGAGGTGCCCCGTATGTGTAGGCGTTCTGCTGAGGTGCGCCGTAGTTGGTCTGGGCTGTATACTGATTAGCGTATGGGTTAGGCTGAGCATAAGGATTCTGCTGAGCGTAGGGGTTAGGCTGAGCGTAGGTAGGCTCTTCAACCGGCTCTGAAACTTCCTCCTTAAAGTAAGGTGCGCTGTTCTCGTTGGTTTCCTCAACCTCAGGCGCAGAATTTACAGCAGGGAAGGTTTCGGTATCCTCTGTCATTGCCTTTCTCAGCTCGTTGACCTGTGAGCTCTTTTTGTCCTTTTCTTCTTTTCCGCCTCCTGTAAGCTCTCTTACAGCCTGTGAAAAGTTCTCTTTCAGTCCCATTTTTGAATTGTCCTTTCGTTAAAATTGCAACGGCTTGACATCGCTTGTGATTGTTCTGAAGGTAAAGCCTCTGGCGTCAGCCTCTAGAGCGTTTATTATATCCTCAAGAACGAGGGTAGTATTAAGATTTCCGTCGTGGAAAAGTATGACTGCTCTTTCTTCTTCTGCGACGTTTGCGAGCACGTTATTATACATCGTGGTGTAATTCGCGCCCAGCCAGTCGCCGCTATCAACGTTCCAGTCAAAGTAAACGTATCCGTCGTCGGTCATACGCTTTATTATATCGTCACGGACTTCTGCGTTAAGGTCGTTTACGCTTCCGCCAAGGAATCGGAAGATTTTACAGTCAATGCCCGTAGCGTCGAGGATAAGTCCCTTTGCGGTATTAAAGTCGTTAACAAAGCTTTCCACATCAGCGTAAACAACGCCGTAATCCTCAGAATAGCTATTAACTCCGATTGCGTGTCCTGCTTCGACGATTTTATTCATAAGGTCAGCACATTCTTGAGACTCGTCGGGAGTAATAAAGAACGTAGCCTTTACGTTTTTTCTGTCAAGGATTTCGAGAAGCTTTTCCGTATATTCGGACGGGCCGCTGTCAAAGGTAAGATAAACGACGTCCTTATCGTCGGTATATGTAATCGGTTGGTTCTCCGAGGGCGTCTGTTCGGGATTTTGCGTAGCGTCCGCAGGCGAAGTTTCCGTGTCGTTATCTTCGGTTGTATCGGGAATTGAGCTTGAGTTCCACTTAGAAATAAGCTTAGCAAAAAGAGCAGGGTCTCTTTCGTAAAGATAGTTTACAAGCTCTTCATCGCTTATTTCAAGGTCGTGAGCAATCTCGTGAAGCTCCTGAATGGTGAGGGTTTTTGAACCGCTGTAATATTCAACAAGCTCCTCAAGCATTTGCGTCTGTTCGTTTGCCTTTTCGATTTCGTCGTTCTTTTTCCCGTTTTCAACGGAAAGTAAAACGCACAAAACCGCAAGCACACCGATTATTGTAAAAACAATGCCCACAAGCAGGTGCTTGAAAAATCTGACGCTGCCGAAATACAATGCCGTATCCTCCGAAATCGTTATACATATATATTTATAATACAATAGACAAGCGGTTTTGTCAAGTAAAAACCGCAAATTAGTCGGATTTTGAGGCAAATATAATCCGATTTTGCCAATGCCCGACCAAAAGAAGAAGGAAAAGGGACAGACTGAAAACCAATCTGTCCCCATATTTTCTTATTTTCCGCAAAGCTCGCTGTAAAGTCCGAGGTAAAGCTCGGCTGACTTTTTCCAAGTGAAGTCCGCCTTCATAGCACGGGTTACGAGTGCGCCCCACTTGCGCTTATCGTTCCAGTAAAGCTCTGAGCTTCTTCTGATTGCCGAAAGCATATCAAGAGCATTATAGGTCTGGAAGGTGAAGCCGAGTCCCGCATCGTTTGGCTCGCCGTAGTCGATAACGCTGTCCTTGAGACCGCCTGTTGCACGGACAATCGGAATAGTGCCGTATCTAAGCGAAATCATCTGAGCAAGTCCGCAGGGCTCGCTCTTACTTGGCATAAGGAACATATCTGCGCCTGCGTAAATCTTCGTTGCAAGAGCAGGAATATATCCGCAGGTGAAAGAAACTCTGTCGGGATATTTGTAGTGCATTGAACGGAAGAATTCTTCGTATTCATATTCGCCTGAGCCTAAGATTACAACCTTGAAGCCAAGGGACACGATTTCGTCAAACGCACACTTAACGAGGTCAAAGCCCTTATGCTCAACAAGGCGCGAAATCATAGCAATAACAGGCTCGTCGCCGTCGGGAAGACCAACCTCCTCAAGAAGCTTCTGCTTACATACCTTTTTGCCCGACTTGTTGGAAGCGCTGAAGGTAGCGGGGATTCCGGAATTTTTAGAGGGGTTATACATAACCGTGTCGATTCCGTTGAGGAAGCCACAGGTCTTATATTCCTTTCCTCTGAGCTCACGGTCGAGTCCGTGAGAGAACCAGGGGTCGAAGATTTCCTGAGCGTAGGTCGGCGAAACGGTAGTGATTTTTTCTGCAGTTTCAAGAGCGCCCTTCATAAAGTTTACGTCGCCGTCGTATTCGAGAATAGAAGCACAATGCTTAGGAATACCGAGGATTTCTTCAAGAAGCTCAAGACCGTAGCGTCCCTGATACTGAATATTGTGGATAGTGAACACAGTATGAATCTGAGACATATTATGCTGATTTCTGTAAAAGAGGTTAAAGTAAACGGGAACGAGCGCAGTCTGCCAGTCGTTTGCGTTTATGATGTCGGGGCGAAGGTCAAAGCGCTGAGTAAGCTCAAGGATAGCTCTTGAGAAGAATGCAAAGCGCTCAGCGTCGTCGTAGTAGCCGTAAATTCCGAAATCACGCTTAAAGTAATATTCGTTATCAATAAAGTAATATGTAACGCCGTTAAGATTGGTTGTGAAAATACCGCAGTATTGAGCACGCCAACCAACGGATACGTAGAAATGGTCAACATAGGAGATAGTGTCTTTATGCTCCTGCTTGATTGTATTAACATAGTAGGGCATTACGACAATACATTCGTGGCCCGCTTCGACGAGAGCCTTGGGGAGGGAGCCTGCTACGTCGGCAAGTCCGCCTGACGCCGCAAACGGCTGAGCTTCACTGGAAACATAAAGAATTTTCATAACAGTTTTCCTTTCTGAAAGAAAATAATATCAACTATACTTTTATTTTATCACATATTTCAAAAAAATCAAGTACCGACGGCGAATAAAAAGCTGTTTTTGCTTTTTTACAGGCAAAAAGCGACGGGCGTTTTGTGCCTGTCGCTTTATTTCAGTTGAGCAGTCTTTCAATCTGCTTTTCAGAAAGAGCGCCTCTGATTGAGTCTGTGACCTTTCCGCACCTGAACATAAGCATTGTCGGCACGCTGTTTATTTTGTACCGATAAGCAAGGTCAGGATCGTCGTTCACGTTTACGAGGGCGATTTTAACTCTTTGTCCCAAGCGGCTGCTTATGCTTTCGAGCGCACAGTTTAGATCAGTGCACTGCTTGCTTCTTGCAAGCCAGAAATCAACCAGCACGGGAACGTCGGAATTAATTACCTCCTTGTCAAAATTGTCTTCAGTTACGATAACGGTAGCCATAGCAAAATCCTTTCTCTTTTTTGTTATTATTGACAGAAAAAGAGCTTTTACACAAAAACAGCACCCTCGGAGAAAAATCCGAGAGTGCCGTAAATTCAGATTTACCAGAAGAAGTTATCCCAGCCGCTGTCGTTGCTGTCACTACCGTAGCCGTAATCGTAGTCGTCGTTTCCGAAAAGGTCGTCGTATTCGCTCAGCCAGTCATTCCAGTAATCGCTGTCCCAATAATCGTCGTCCCAATCGTCGCTCCACGAATCGTCGCCATAGTCGTATTCGTAGTCGCCCGACCAGCCCCACGTTTCTTCATAGAAGTAAATTTCCTCGCCCTCAACTCCAAAGAGAATGAAGTCGGTGTAAATTACGTTCTCAAAAATATCGTAGATTTCGTAGCCGTAGTAGTAGTCAGCGTCGTAAAGGCTTTCGTAGTAAATTCCGTTATCGCCCGTGTAGGTGTAATCGTCGCCGTAGTAATATCCGTCGTATTCGCCCGTGAGAGCGTCGTAAGCGTAGTAGCACGGAGTAATTATATCGCCGATTTCAAGGCTTGAAACCTCTCTTGCACTTGAGCCGTCGTCCTGAACGTCGGAGGTAACGCCGATTATCTCACATTCGTAATATTCTCCGTCGAAGTACTGAGCGATTTTGAGGTTCTTGAGCTTATCGTTGACAAAAACGGGAGCAGAATAGATGTTGCAGCTTTCGCCCGGTTCAATAAGGAAGCAAGCGATAGGCTGACTGTCGGGCAGAGCGAACCAGGTTCCGTCAAAGGCGTCGGTGACTGTTCCTTGCGCCCAATCAATATTAAGATAGTCGTCCGTTCCCATATCGAGCATGTATTCTCTGCCCTCGTCTGTGATAGACATCAGGATGTTGCAGTAAACTCTGTCAAGATAATACATACTCTGGTTAGTCAGAGTAAAGGTGTAATAGCCGTCGTTTGTAAGATGAGGCTCCTGACTGTATGTAAGAGTTGACGAGCCTATATCAAAGTTAAAGTCGTCGTCCTCTTCGGTTTCGCTTCCCCAATAATCAATCCAGCCTGAAAAGTCGTCGCCGTAGCTTGAGGAATCCTCAGTATAGTCGTAGGAGTAGTCGTCGTTCCAGAAGAAAGAGTTGTCGCCGAACCATTCGCTTCCGTCGAAATCGTCCGTGCTTCCGTGAGAGCTTCCGCTATAAGCGACAAGGTCGCAGAACGAAGCGTAGTAAGGACTTATGGCAATTCCCTTAAAGACGGAAAGCTCGTTTGAGCCTTGAACGCAGACAGGGAAATAAGTCGAAAGACCTGAGCTTGACTTTCTGTCGCTTCCTTTAACAGAATAAGCAACACAGCTTTCAAGAGCCTCAAGCGCAGAACCGTCGTCGCCTATTACCGAATAGGTAGAGTTAATTATTCCGCCAAGGTCAACCATATTTGAGTAACCGTTTGCCGCGTCGTTATAGCCGTATTTTTGAACGTCGTTTATAAGACGCACACACTGAGCCATTTTCTGATCGTCCTGTGCGGCTTCATAAAGAGCGCTTGCGTACTCGTTAAATTCAGCGAGCAGGTTGTTGATTTTTGAAAGGTCGATAAGAGAGAGGGTTGATTCCTTCTGAACGCCATACGACTGACAGCTTGTGTAGAACTTGTTGCAAATCGTTTTTCCCAGAGTGAGAGCGTCAACGGTTGACGTTCCCGCAAGAGCGCTTCCAAAAGCGGTATAATCCCAGCCGATTGCGTCCTCAACCTCT
Source organism: Ruminiclostridium sp. (assembly GCA_045591405.1). Taxonomy (GTDB): domain Bacteria; phylum Bacillota; class Clostridia; order Oscillospirales; family Ruminococcaceae; genus Ruminiclostridium_E. Next base: position 22,538 of record JAZNST010000004.1, on the reverse strand, counting down.
TGAGAAGCGATCATATAATCAGCGTGAGGAACGAGCAGATTTGCCGTTTCGACCGTTGCCATAAGGCAAGCGTCGAAGCCGATAAAGTCAAATTTTCTCGTCATCTTGTCAAAAACCGAGTTGAGCGCGGCTTCAAGCTCAAGGAGCGTGAGACTGTCAAAATCGTTCTTGTCGTCAAAGCAAACGCCCGAAATACTTCCTCCGCCGTGATTCCAGAAAATCAGCCCCATATATTCAGAGGTGTAATTTTCAACGCCCCACGACAAAAAGTCCGTAACAGTAGAGGCGGCGCCCATATTTGTAGGCTCGGACGAATGAACCTTGGTCATTTTTCCGTCTTCGATAAGAAAACGCTGTTTTTTCGAGGCGTCGATCTTTGAGTTGTGCCAGACGTATGAGCCGCCCGTTTCGATAACGAAGCGAAGATTTGCCGCTAGCGAGGTTGCGTCGAGCATTTCCTCAATATCATAAGAAGCAAAGCCGTCGTCGCCTTCAAGGTTAGATCCGCAAAGGTAAGCAAAGACAGTCCATATTCCGTCGTCGGTTTTCTGAATTGTCGTTCTTTCCTTTCGTGCAACCTGAAGCACGCCTGTATCTTCAAGTGTAAGGAGCGTGCTTCGTCCGCTTGCAAATTCAGCGTTCTGAACTATTTCAATAGGAGCAGTAAAGGAAGACGAGGTAGTTGTCTGCTCAGAAACGGCGGGAGCCGTCGTAGTATCAGGAAGCGGATTATCCGGGGTATCGGGCTTATCGCCTCCGGGAGAACAGCTGCTTATTGCACAGAGCGTAAAGCAAAGCGCAAGAAGCGAGCAAAGAATTTTTTTCATTATCACTCACCCTTTTTCTGACTTTCGTCGAATTTGTCCGCCTGTCTTAAAATCGAATGGATATCAAGAGCAACTATTTCTCCCTTAACCTTTTCGCAATGGGCAATTCCAAGGACGTAATTTGACGAATAGAGGCTCTTTTTGGAGTCTGTTCCCGAAATAAGCTCAATTGAGTCTACTGAATTTACTCTGTCAACGAGAATTGCAAGCGCAGGAGTCTGACTATCCGCACTTTCAGAGAGCATAATAGCCATTGCGTTTTCGCCTATGGCAATCTGAGCCGCCGCATTTGAAGCAAAGCGCACGCACTCCTCAGAAAGTCCCTCAAGCTCAGCAAGCTTTTCCATTCCTTCTGCCGTAAAGCCTGTTTCATCGTTACAGCCCCTTGCCTCAGACGCAATCTGAGCCATTTTTTCAAAGGCGGTAAGGATTCTGTTCTTACAATCGCTGAGAGTAATATTATCGGTTCTGAAGCCCTTGAGCCACTTTGCAACCGTAAGCGTAAGAGGGTTATCGCCGTATTCTGACTTTGCCCCCGTGAGCATTTCACGCTTAAAGGCGTTAAGCCACGCTTCGGAGAGCTTTTTTACGTTATTGAAGTTCGTTATGGCTTCTGAGTTTTCGTCATAGACTGTCGGCATCTGAAGAAGCTTTCTGAGGTTAAGCACAGGCGTAATTATACCTCTTACGTTAGCCGCGCCCTCAAATTCAGGCGGAGCTTCGGGTACGCTTGTAAGAGTTGGGAGCTGAACAATTCCCGCAACCTGAACTGTGTTGATTGCAAAAAGCTGATTTCTCAGCACAAAGATTATCCACGGAAGGCTATTGATTTTTTCGTCCATTCCGACACCTCCTGAAGTAAATATTTCCAAAAAATGCTTTTATTTATTATAGCATATTTGTGCCGAAATTGCAATAATCTCTTGACAAAAGGGGGGATTGTGTTAAAATAAAAATACAGTAATCCATTACATACTGAAAGGAAAAAGATTATGAAAAATATACCAGAAGTAAAGCTCGGTATCGTGGCTGTTTCAAGAGACTGCTTCCCTATGGAGCTTTCTGCAAGCAGACGAGAGGCTGTTGTTGCTGAGTGTAAGAAAAACGGCACAGAAATTTTTGAAGCAAAGACAACGGTAGAAAACGAGGTTGATATGCTCAAGGCTCTCAAGGAGGTCAACGACGCTGAGTGTAACGCACTTGTCGTTTATCTCGGAAACTTTGGCCCTGAGTCAAGTGAAACTCTCCTCGCAAAGAATTTCGACGGCCCCGTTATGTTTGTTGCGGCGGCTGAGGAGCCTTGCGGAGATTCCCTTTGCAACAGACGAGGCGACGCTTACTGCGGTATGCTTAACGCAAGCTACAACCTTGCGCTGAGAAATATTAAGGCATATATCCCAGAATATCCCGTCGGAACAGCTGACGAGGTTGCGGTAATGATAAAGGAATTTATTCCTGTTGCAAGAGCAATCATCGGCGTAAATAACCTCAAGATAATCTCCTTTGGTCCAAGACCTCAGGACTTCCTTGCTTGTAACGCCCCGATTAAGCAGCTTTATAACCTCGGCGTTGAAATCGAAGAAAACTCCGAGCTTGACCTTTTCGCTTCGTTCAACGAGCACGCAGGCGACGAAAGAATCGCACAGGTTGTTGCTGATATGGAAAAGGAGCTTGGCGACGGAAACAAGATGGCAGGTATTCTTCCAAAGCTTGCACAGTACGAAATCACGCTTCTTGACTGGGCAGAGGCTCACAAGGGAAGCAGACAGTTCGTTGCGTTTGCAAACAAGTGCTGGCCGTCGTTCCAGACTCAGTTCGGCTTCGTTCCTTGCTACGTAAACTCCCGCCTTACAGGACGAGGAATCCCCGTTTCGTGCGAGGTTGATATCTACGGTGCGCTGAGCGAATATATCGGAACCTGTGTTTCTGACGACGCAGTAACTCTCCTTGATATAAACAATACCGTTCCTTCTGATATTTATAACGAAAATATCAAGGGCAAGTACAATTACAGCCTTACAGATACGTTTATGGGCTTCCACTGCGGAAACACTCCTTCGTGTAAGCTCACAAGCTCCACAATGAAATATCAGCTCATTATGCACAGAGGTCTTGAGCCTGATAAGGAGCCTGATATTACAAGAGGAACTCTTGAAGGCGACATTATTCCGGGAAATATCACCTTCTTCCGTCTTCAGTCAACAGCCGACGCTCAGCTCAGAGCTTATATCGCTCAGGGCGAGATTCTTCCTGTTGCAACACGTTCGTTCGGCGGCATAGGAATTTTCGCTATTGACGAAATGGCTCGTTTTTACCGTCACGTTCTTGTCAAGGACAACTATCCTCATCACGGTGCGGTTGCCTTTGGCCATTTCGGAAAGGCGCTTCACAGCGTATTTACATACCTCGGAGCAGAAAATATCGGCTTCAATCAGCCTAAGGGTATGCTTTATAAGACCGAAAATCCGTTTGCATAATCAAAAGATAATAAAAAGGGTATCGAGTTTTTTTACTCGGTACCCTTGTTTTTTGCTTTTGTTCAGCCTTGCTGAGAGATATTACGTATCCAGCCCGTAACGCCGTCGGGGAAGCGCTCGTCGGCGGGAGTTTTATCGTCGAAAATAAGGTTGTGCTGAATCCAGTTTATCATACAGTGCTGACCCATTTCAAAGCCGTAGAAAACGGAAGAAATTCCGCCGTCGCCGTTATAAACCCATTTTGGCAGAAAGAGCGTGAAATTTTTAAGCCTTTCGAGCTTTTCGAGTCTTGGCTTAACGCATTCGTCAAACGGCGCAAGCTCGTCGTAAATTCCGTGAGCGACTATAACCTTTGTATTGCTTGCGTTTATTTTTTCAAGCGATTCGTCAGAGGGAATATACCCCGATGCAATCGGAATCGCCCCGTCAAAGAAGCCGCTGTAATCTTCAAGAAGCTTCCACGTGAAATATCCGCCCGACGACGCTCCCATAACGAATTTCTTGCCGATATTCTTTTCGTTTTGGGCAATTACCGCGTCGATGATTTTCTTAACAGGCTCAGAGTGAATCTCGTCCCAGCAGCCGAGAATCGTTCCGTCGTCAAGTCGCTTCTCGTTTGCAAGAGGAACGATTATGTAAGCGCCGTTCATTTGCTTCTGATATTCAGGCGAAGCGTACTGTTCAGCCCCACAGCACATAATGCAACCGTCGCCCATAAGAGAATTACTTGCCCCGTGAAGCCACATTGTAACAGGATAAATTCCCTCAGGGTCAGCCCCGTGCTTTATCGGGTCATAAACGTAATAGGTAATATCCCCCGTCTTTTCGCAGGGCAGAATGTATTTATCGAATAAGGACAGATATTCCCTTGTCTTATAGGACACGGAATAGCTTATAAATTCGCCCTCATTCATATATTTTGCCCATTCGGGAACAACGGTTTTATCCTGCTGTATTTTCTTAAAATCAGGAAGAGCCATAAATTTCTCCTTTCGCTTTTTGCTAATAAAAACTTCGGGAACGCCGTCAGACTTATGCAGTCTGTCTTATACGTCCCGAAGTAATCAAAGCATAAAATCGCAGTCGATGTATTTTTCGTTCCATTTTTCGGTTTCAATTAAATCAGAGGGGTTGGGCTTACCGCTATAAAGGTCGTTTGAGATTTCAGTAATAAGGTCGCTAAGCTCAAGCCGTCCCTTGAATTTATCGGGGATTTTGTCGATTCCAAGATAAGCCCCTATGATATTTCCGCAGAGCATTCCCACAGAGTCGCTGTCGCCGTCGTGGTTTACCGCTGAAATAATCGCTTTTGAAAAATCGTCGCTGTGCTTTACTGCACAGTAGATTGCTATTGCAAGAGCCTCGTCCGCCTCCCAGCCCTCGCCGATGAGCTTTATTGCGTCAGAGTCGTTATCAAAGCTCAGCTTTGTAATATCAAGAGCCGTATACATAAGAGTGGTTATTTTACGAAGGTGCTTTTGTGTTTCAAAGCAGCTTCTGAAATCAGTGAGCGATTCTTGAATAATAGTATAGAGGTCTTTTCCGTCAAGAAGGATTATATTTCTTATGATAATGGCGTGAAGTGCCGCTGTAAGCCACGCACGAGGATTTCCGTGAGTCAGCGCCGCAAGCTGTGTTGCGAGCGTAGCGGTCTGCTGTACTGTGGCGTTGAGCGTTGACATCCACAGTCCCACAGGCGCGCTTCTCATAACCGCGCCGCAGGTCGTAGCGTCATTGAGGGGCTTTTCTACCGTTCCCATTACTCCTCCCTCAAGGGCGGAAAGACAGGTTTTTCCGGGATCTCGCTTAGAGTAAAGGCGTCTGTCTGAAAGAATCCACGAGAGCTTTCCCGAAACGTCGGGGCGGGTTTTCTCCTGAGTTCTGAACCAACCGAGATAGCTCTTCCACACATAGCGAGAATAGCTTCCCCAAGCCTTTTCTCCGCTGTTTGCGTATGCGCTCATAAGCCCTGTTGCAGTAAAAAGCGAGAGCTGGGTGTCGTCAGAAATTTCAGCATCGTCACTATGAAAAGCGTATTCAGTTATTCCCTCGTCCCCGAAATGAGCCTTGATCTCATCAAGCGACAGAACCTCAACCTCAGTTCCGAGTGCGTCGGCTGCCGCCCCACCGATAAGACATCCAAGATAAGCAGTTTTATCCTTCATATTGCATCTGTATCTCCGTTGATCCTTTAGCGGAAAACGCTTTGGCTGTTTCAAAATGCGAAACGTCGCTTTATAAGTATTTTCTGCGTGCCTGCAAGCGTTTTTCACCGTTTCTACACGTAACTTATTATACAACGGAAAACCTTTTTTGTCAACCTCGATGAAGTCTCTGAAGCCCATTTGCAACAAAAAAGAACGGACTGAAGCCAATCCGTTCTTTGTGCGCTTATTTTATTCAACAGGTAATATCAACGACTTGTTCACGTTGCAGACAGGACACTCAAAATCGTCGGGCAGGTCGCTGAATTTTGTTCCCGGTTCAATCCCGAATTCAGGCGCACCCTTTTGCTCGTCGTATTCCCAGCCGCAGATTTCACACATATATTTCATCGTTTTTTCCTTTCAGTTAAGCTTAGAAAGCGCTTCGGAGAGCGCCTCGATCTGACTTTCAGCCTTTGCGTCGGGCGAGGAGGAAATCGTCACGACAGGCTCGATAAACCTTATTTCCTCACAGCCGCTTAAAAGCTTACGCATAGCTTTTGCGGCAACGGGCGCCCAGCTCCCGTTCTCAATAAGCCCCACAGCTCTCCTTTTGAAGCCACGATCGCTCAGATGAGTCAGAAATTCACGCATAAAGGGAAAGACCGAGTTGTTGTAGGTCGTTGAAGCGAGCACGAGCCTGTCCTTACAAAAAGCGTCGCTGACGGCTTCTGACATATCGCAGCGTGCAAGGTCATAGATTCTGACCTCGCAGCCTTTTTCAACCAGAAGCTTTCCAAGCGTTCCCACAGCCGCCTTAGTGTTTCCGTAAACCGACGTATAGGCAATTACAACTCCCTTTTGCTCAGGACGATAGTCAGCCCAACAGCTGTAAAGCTCGACGTACCGCCCGATATTTTCGCTGAGCACAGGGCCGTGAAGGGGGCATATCTTTTTTATTTCAAGCTCAGACGTTTTTTTCAAAAGCGCTTTTACCTGCGCTCCGTACTTTCCGACGATTCCGATATAATAGCGCCTCGCTTCGTCGTTCCAAGGAATGTCGTCGCTGCAGCCGAAGCGACCGAAGGCGTCAGCGGAAAAGAGCGTTTTTGACTTATCGTCATAGGTCATAATTACTTCGGGCCAATGCACCATCGGAGCAGAAATAAACCTTAGCGTTACGCTTCCGAGGCAAAGCTCGTCGCCGTCTTTGACTACAAGTCTTCTGTCTGAAAAGTCTGCCTTAAAAAAGTTTTTCATCATCATAAACGCCATCTCTGACGCTACGATTGTGGCTTCGGGGTATTTTTCCATAAACGTCCCAAGTCCTGCCGAATGGTCAGGCTCCATATGCTGAATTATGAGGTAATCGGGGCTGTTGCCGCCAAGAGCCTCCGAAAGCCCTTTGAGCCACTCGTCCGTAAAGCTTGCGTCTACCGTGTCAAGCACGGCAAGCTTTTCGTCGCTTATGAGATATGAGTTGTAGGTTATTCCTTGAGGAATGCGGTACTGTCCCTCAAAAAAGTCGGTCTGTTTGTCGCAGACGCTTATTTTTTCTGTGTAGCTGTTAACTTTCATTTTCATCCTCCTTTTACATATAGTATGGTAAAAGAAAGGAAAAATAAACGAAAAATTTTACGGCGAAGCGATTTTGCCTCCTAAAAGGAAAAGCGGTTAAAATTTTATAAGAGGAGTGATATAATACGCCTGAAAAATAAATCAAGGAGAAGCTTATGAGAAGAAGCGACAGGGAAATTACCGATAAAAAAAGAATAGAGGAATTTATTGCCTCTGAGCAAATAATGAGAATTGCGTTTTATGACGACGGAGATATATACATAGTTCCTTTGAATTACGGCTATGTGTTTAACGACCGCTATATATTTTATTTTCACGGTGCAAAAGCAGGGCGCAAGTACGAGCTTTCAAGGTCAGCTCCCAGGGTCGGGTTTGAGATAGACGGGAAATACTCGCTGCTCGAAGGTGAAGTTGCGTGCGATTTTTCCGCTACCTTTCAGAGCGTTGTGGGCACAGGCAGACTTTCCTTGGTAGAAGATAACGAAGAAAAGATAGCGGGACTTGACGCAATTATGAGACAGACTACCTCAAGGGGCGGCTGGAATTACAGCCGTGAGATGCTCGACGCAGTAGCAGTCTTTAGGTTAGAAACGGACGCTCTCTCGTGCAAGGCGAAGTAGCGAAAAAAGCTGTTGCTTTTTTGTAGACTTGGTGATATAATGAACGTTAAAAATAAACAGAACAAGAGACGGTTATTGATATAGGAGCAAGATGAGCGCATTTTACCCCGACAAATCAGAGTTTGTCCGCCCTTGTGCCGAAAAAGGCGAAGGAGAAGCTATGAACTATTTTAATCAGAACACAGACGAAGTGCTTGAAGCGCTGGAAACAACCAGAGAGGGAGGTCTTAGCGCCGAACAGGTAGAAAAAAGCCGTGAAAAACACGGAGCTAACGTTATTGCAGAGGAAAAGCAGAAAAGTATATTTATCGTTTTTCTTGAGCAGTTCAAGGATTTACTCGTAATAATACTTATCATTGCGTCGATTATTTCCGCTTTTACAGGTAATATCGAAAGCACAATCGTAATCCTTGCGGTTATCACGATGAACGCTATTTTAGGCACAGCTCAGCACGTCAAGGCTCAAAAGTCGCTGGCAAGCCTTAAAGCTATGAGCGCACCGAACGCCCGTGTTATCCGTGACGGGAAGCAGACCGAAATCCCTGCGTCAGAGGTTGTCGTTGGCGATATTCTTCTTATTGAAGCGGGTAACGTCGCCGCAGCAGACGGACGAATCCTTGAAGCCGCCTCTTTACAGGTTAATGAGAGCGCGCTTACAGGCGAATCCCTTAATGTGCTTAAAAGCACGGATAGGATTGATGCAGACGAGCTTGCGCTTGGCGACAGGGTAAATATGATTTATTCAGGCTCTAATATTTCTAACGGTCGTGGCGTTGTTGCAGTCACGGGAGTAGGTATGGATACCGAAATCGGTAAAATTGCTTCTCTTATGCAAAATGCGCAGAAGAAAAAGACGCCCTTACAGGCGAGCCTCGATAAATTCAGCAAGGTTCTGTCCTTTGTAATTATCGGCATTTGCGTTGTCGTGTTCCTTCTCACAAAATTCGTCAACGGTCAGACGCTTGAAGACTCGCTTATGTTCGCTATTGCTCTTGCAGTAGCCGCTATTCCCGAAGCTTTAAGCTCGATTATTACAATCTCTCTTGCAATCGGCACTCAGAAAATGTCAAAGCAAAAGGCGATTATCAAGGACCTCAAGGCAGTAGAGGGACTTGGCTGTGTTTCTGTTATCTGCTCGGATAAGACGGGTACGCTCACACAGAATAAGATGACTGTCCGTGATATTACCACCCCTTGCAGTGAGTCGGCAAACGAGCTTCGTATGGCTATGGCGCTTTGTAACGACGCGGCAAAGTCCGGCGATATGTGGCTTGGTGATCCTACGGAAACGGCGCTTTCAGATTATATCACTGAAAGCGAATACAACCGCATAAGAACCGAAAATCCCCGTGTTGACGAAATTCCGTTTGATAGCGACAGAAAGCTTATGACCACCGTACATATCATAGACGGCGAGCGTGTTGCCTACACAAAGGGCGCTATGGACGTTCTTATGCCGAGAATGAAGCTTGTTCTTGACGAAGACGGAGTTCGTGATATTACCGAAAAAGATCTCGAAGAAATCAGAAAAGCAAACCTTTCGTACTCTGAAAACGGTATGAGAGTGCTTGCGTTTGCAAAAAAGCTTCTTACAAGCGATAAGCCTGTGACGATAGAAGACGAATTTGACTTTATCTATATCGGTCTTTCGGCAATGACTGACCCTCCGAGAGAAGAAAGTAAGGCGGCTGTTGCAGAATGTATCAGCGCAGGAATAAAGCCTGTTATGATTACAGGCGACCATAAGCTTACAGCTGTTGCCATCGCTAAGGAAATCGGTATTTTTAAGGACGGCGACAAGTGCCTTGACGGAACGGAGCTTGATAATATCACAGACGAGGAGCTGTCTGCACAGCTTGAACAGATTTCTGTCTACGCACGAGTTTCTCCTGTCCATAAAATCAGAATCGTTGACTTGTGGCAGAAGAAAAATATGGTTGTCGCTATGACAGGCGACGGCGTAAACGACGCTCCGGCGCTTAAAAAGGCGGATATCGGCGTTGCAATGGGTATCACGGGAACAGAGGTTTCAAAGGATGCGGCGTCTATGATTTTGGCGGACGATAACTTTGCAACTATCGTAAAAGCAGTCGGAAACGGACGCTCTATCTATAATAACATCAAAAACGCAATAAAGTTCCTGCTTGCAGGCAACACAGCGGCGATAATCGTCGTTCTTCTTACGACAATTCTCAATCTGCCCTTGCCCTTCACACCGGTTCATCTTCTTTTCATAAATCTTCTTACCGACTCGCTTCCTGCACTTGCTCTTTGTATGGAGCCAAAGCAGAAGGGCATTATGAAGGAAAAGCCCCGTCCCTCTAACGAGTCGATTCTCAATAAGGAAACAGGCGTTTACATTATCGTCCACAGCATTATGATTGCCGCTTGCGTTATGGTAGCGTTTATGTTTGGCAATCAGGTTTCGGGAACTCTTGCAAGCACAATGGCTTTCGCTACGCTCTGTCTTGCGCGACTTTTCGAGGGCTTTGACAGCCGAGGCAAGCTTTCGCTCTTCAGACTTGGAGTTACGACAAATATCTATTCGATCGGCGCTTTTGCGGCGGGTGTGCTGTTGCTCAGCGCAGCGCTCTTTATAACTCCGCTTCACGGCTTTATGGATATTGACAGCGCTCTTTCTTCAAACAATATTATCGTGATTGCGGCGCTCGCGGCTGTTCCTTTTGCAGTAACTCAGCTTCTGAGAGTAATCAGAGAAGCGTTCACGAAAAAGAAATAATTGCATTTTTACTCAGACCGTCCCGACTTATAAAAGTGGGGCGGTTATCTGCTTATCGGTATCAGCGATTTTGATACACGTTCTGCTTATCATATTGTCGAGGGAATTTACGCTTCTGTTATCACAAGTACGTTGTCTGCCGTGACCCTCTTGCAATCGGTAATGACAACGGCATCGAAATCGTGCATATAGCAGATTTTTTGCTGAGAGAGAACTGGTGAAATAAGGTTTTGATTACCAACGTGAGATTATAATACAATAAATTTGTTGAATAAGAACCCCCATTTTTAGTAAGGAGTGAAAACGAAATGAGAAAGATAGGCTTAGTTGGCGGAACAGGACCGGAATCCACCATTATGTATTATAAAGAGCTGAATTCCAGAATCGATGAAGCTACTTGTTGTAAGAGTATGCCTGAACTGGTAATTGAGAGTGTAAATTTTCGCAAAACGTGGGAATTGGTTTCAGCAGAACAATATAAAGAACTGGCTGACTATATTTCTGAAAAAGTTAATTGTTTAGCTAAAAGCGGAGCTGAGATTATAACACTGACTGCCGTTACTATGCATATTGTATTCGATGAAATTGAAAACAACACAAACGTCTCATTGGTAAGTATTCCGAAAGCTGTATGTAGCGAGATTGTCACAAAGGGTTATAAAAAAGTTGGGTTGTTAGGAACTATTTTTACAATGGAACACGACTTTATGAAAAAGGATTTGCTTCAGGCAGGGGTAGACGTGATTGTTCCCGATAAAAGCGATAGAGAGCTTATTGCGAAAAGAATCTATGAAGAACTGGAATTAGGTGTTGTGAAGGAATCGACATTGCAGGAGTTCAATGAAATAATAAAGAAAATGAAGGATATGTACGGAATAGAAGCAATCATTTTAGGTTGCACAGAGCTACCGCTGTTATTAAATGATGAAAACTGTGTGCTTCCGTGTCTGGATAGTGCGGCAATACATATCAAGAAGCTTGTCGAATTGGCGCAGAATTAATATATTTCATAGTTCAATATATAAAGTTGCGCCTATATTACAAGCACGGCTTTCCTATTTCTACGGTCTCGTTTCGTTACGCACCTATTATCACAAACCTCCTTCCTGAAGAAACATTTCAAAACGTCCTGCAATTATAATGGTATCATAGTCGTTGTTTCGATTTCGGGACAACGACTATTTTTCTTAAAAAGTTTTTTCATCTGCCTTTCGATCGAGCGTAAGCGAGATTTCTGCCAAGGGGCTTGGGGTTGTCTCGGCTGTCGCCTCGGTCGGCGCTTCTGCTTCGCAGAGGTCTCCGCCAGAGACCCGCACCCCAACAAGTTTTTGCATTTGTCTACACTGACGATTTTCGGAGAAAAGAAGGCAGTGTATAGACAAATCATATGCTTAAATCCCATTGTGCACAAGCACAGCAGATTTATGATTTTGTGCAGTATATAACAGTTTAGTCGGTTTAAATAAGCCAGATAACTCGATAAATACCCTATTGCTTTCTGAAAATCAAAGATGCAACAGGGTGTTTTATTTTCATAATTATAGAATATATAAGTGCGACTTAACCGACGGATGATTTTTGGCGAAACCTCAACTCGTACTTGTGTTTATAAGCTGTGATTATCTTGAACTCAAGTGTGGATTGTGCTATACTAATAACAACATAAAACAACGGAGGGGCAAAGCTATGGAAAACAACTTCAATAGCAATCTTAAACGTATCCGCAAGGAAAAAGGCATAACACAGGAACAGCTTGCAGACAAGGTGGGGGTGTCTCCGCAGGCGGTATCGAAATGGGAGCTTTCAAGCTACCCCGACCCACAGCTTTTACCTGTGATTGCGGATTTTCTCGGTGTAACTATAGATGAGCTTTTCGGACGTGCCCCCGAAAAAGAAATGAGCGTTCACGAACGTGCAATGCTTGAAATTTATAATATGACACAAAATAACGATAGTGCCCCAAAACGTTTGGAGTATACTTATCAGCTGGTACGGGCTTCTATTATGGGATGCTGTGGTTGTAATGAATTCGGTGATATTCCCGACAATGTAAAAGCCTCAGAATACAGCAATTACTCATTATATCTCCGCGACGCAGGTTTTATTTTCGGAAGGCTGAACGCAAATCTGCCGTTCATGCTTGTAATGCCCGAACCTGAAAAGGGGTATGATGATGTGTTGGCTTATGATAAGCGTGCAGTGGAATTTTTCGCCTTTCTCGGTATGCCGAACGCCTTGCGTGCTATGTATTTTCTTGCAGGAAGGAGCACCACAATTTTCTTTAAGCTTGAAACACTTATGCACGAGCTTTCGATTTCCCGTGACAACGCAAAAGAAATAATTGATAATCTTCTTAAATTTAGTTTTATATGGGAGGCTACTCTTGATGACGGTACAAAGGAAAGCGAGAAAATTTATCAGTACCTTGCAGATTATACACTGATACCATTCCTTACATTTACAATGACTCTCACATCCCGTCCCAACAGCTTTAATCATCAGACTTCGTGGCGTGAAAAGCCGTTCTTCAAAAATGATACCTACAAGGAGAAAAAGACAGATGAAAAAGAAAAATAATACTGAGGAAAATGCAGTGCAGGACTCACTTCATACCGAATACGGCATACTTAAAAACTCAGTCTACATACTTGGTAAGACACGTCAGTACAAGCCTTTGCTGCCTTGGTTTATGCTTCTTGGCGTTTTCACAGGCTCAATGATGCAGTATCTATGGACTTTTATCGGTAAGTTTGTTATTGATATTATAGAACAGCAGGCTTCTTTCCCCGAAAAAGATTTTGCTCCATTGTTATCGTTACTTATTATAACAACAATTATTGAGCTTGTAGCTATGGGACTTAATTCAGTTGCAAACAACAGAATATGGTTTTATTTTATAAACGTGCGTATGAAGATGATAAGCGAGCGTATACGCAAGGTGCTTTCAATGGAATATCAGACCTTGGAAAATCCCGATATGCTGAATATGGCTGAAAAAGCGGCACATGCTACGAGCGGAAACAGCAATGGCGTTGAAGGTATGATGCACTCTGTTTACAACATAGGAACAAACATTGTGCTTATGGCTGTAACGCTTACTACGGTTGTGACTCTTGACTGGCGACTTATTATAATACTTTCTGTCGTGTCGTTTTTGCAGTTTTTATTCTTTAAGCATACCGTCAAGCGTGATAAAAAAGAAGTATGGGATATGCTTGCACCGACTTGGAGAAAAATCAATTATATGGAGCGTGCAACTCAGGATTTTGACTACGCAAAGGATATACGTCTTTTCGGTATGAAGAACTGGCTTTCAGATAAACAGCACGAAATACTCAGCGAAAAGCAAGGTAAAATTATGCACAGCCGAAACCTTTGGATGAAGAACTCGACGTTTTCAAACCTTATCGGTATTGTGTCAAAGGGTGCGGTTTACGCTATACTTATTTATTCCGTGCTTGATACAGATATGAGTATCGGTAATTTTACGCTTTTCCTCGGACTTTCTTCAACCTTTTCGTCAACGCTTACAAATTTTCTGAATTCCCTCGGTCAGTTCAAGGAGCAGTCTATGCAGACGGACGATTTCCGCAGTTTCTTAGATTACGAAAACGATCCTGAAAATGACGCAGTTCCGCTTCCAAAAACCGACAAGTATACCTTTGAATTCAAGAACGTTTCGTATAAGTACAAGGGGGCAGAGGAATACGCTCTGAAAAAACTTAACCTCACTTTTGAAGCGGGAAAAAGGCTTGCCGTTGTAGGTCTTAACGGTGCAGGAAAGACAACATTCATTAAGCTTCTGCTTCGACTGTATGATGTTACAGAGGGCGAAATTCTCCTTAACGGCATTGATATCAGACGTTTCAAGCGTAATGAATATTACACACTTTTTGCTCCTGTATTTCAGAATGTAGAGATTTTTGCATTTCCTATGAGCGAAAATATTTCTATGAAACCGCCTTGCGACACTGACGTAAAATTATCGGAGGATTGTGCTGTCAAGGCTGGTATGGGCGATAAATTAAGCAGCTTATCCGACGGAATAGCAACCGAGCTTTTGAAGGTTATCCACGATGACGGCGTAGACCTTTCAGGCGGTGAAAAGCAAAAGCTTGCACTTGCAAGAGCCTTATACAAGAATGCACCTGTTATTGTTCTTGACGAGCCGACAGCCGCACTTGACGCACTGGCGGAATACAGCTTATACAAGAACTTTGATGAGATAATCGGTGACAAATCGGCGATTTACATTTCCCACCGTCTTTCCTCCACACGCTTCTGCGACAGCATAGCAATGTTCAAGGCAGGCGAAATGGTGGAATACGGAACACACGAAGAACTGCTCGCAAAGGGAGGAGCTTACTCGGAAATGTTCAACATTCAGGCACAATACTACAAGGAGGAGGAAAAGGAATATGAAGAAATCAACTAAAAAGAAAAGCACTTTTGACATTGCAATAAAAACCATAAAATATTTCTTTCCCATTGCCTGGAAGGCTCACAAGGGTTTTTTCTTCTTTGGTGCTTTGGGTATAATTGTAACCGCCCTTACTCCATTTGTGGGCATTATGCTTTCGCCTATGATTATTGACGAACTTATGGGCGAGCGTGATATACAAAAACTTATTTTATATGCGGCAGCGATTGTTCTTGCAGAGGCATTTGGTATGCTTGTTTCAGCAATTACCAGCATTACAATTGAAAAATATGACGAGAAATACCAAAACCTTTTTTCCGAGCTTATGAGCAGGCGTGTTATGGAACTTGACTTTCAGCACACAGAGGACAAAAAGGTTCTTGACCAGATAAATCTTGCCCGTGAGGGTATGAGCTGGTATTCGGGGGGCGTTGTGGGAATTTTTCAGCAGGTTTTTACTGCTGTAACACAGGTTGTAATAATTATAGGAGTAATGGCAATTATTCTGACTAAAGCGCCGTTGCTATTTGTAATTACAGCTGTGCTTCTGATAATTAATACCCTGATACGCAGTAAGCAAAATAAGATAGATATTGAATTTTATAGTGAGCTGGCAAAATCAAACCGCATCTTCGGTTACCTCGGCTGGGGGCTTATGGATTTCAGATACGGCAAGGATATTCGTCTTTACGGTGCAGCGGATATGATGGCAAACAAATGGGAAACCTACAATAACATACAGATAAAAGACTGGAAAAATAATGCTGACAAGCATATGCCTCTTAATCTGCTGTCTGTTGTTGCAAGTGCGGCACGTGATTTCGGCGCCTACTTTTATCTTGGTATTCTTGCTATTCTCGGTAAAATTACAATAGGCGCTTTTACACAGCTTCTGTCGGCAAGTGTGACTTTTAACAGCAGTATGAACGGGCTGATAAATTGTGTCCAGGAAATAATCAAGCGTACAAATTATGCTTATGAATACATTAAGTTTATGGACTATCCTGCGGCTATTGAAAAGGGCGAACGTCACACACAGAACATACCGCACACCATTGAATTCAGAAATGTAGGCTTTACATATCCGAACACTGATGTTAAGGTGCTTGAAAATGTAAACATCACCATAAAGCAGGGCGAGCATTTATCCGTAGTGGGACTTAACGGTGCAGGCAAAACAACATTCATAAAGCTTCTGTGCAGACTTTATGACCCGACAGAGGGCGAGATTCTGCTTGACGGCGTAAACATAAAGGAATATGATTACGCAGAATATATGTCGTTGTTCTCTCCTGTTTTTCAGGACTTCAAGCTGTTCAGCTTTACTATAAAGGAAAACATTGCACTGAATGAGGATTGTTCCGATGATGAGCTTGATAAGCTTATTGGGAAAGTCGGCTTGTCAGAAAAAATTGCTTCATTGGAAAACGGTACTGCTACGAATTTATTTAAGGCCTTTGACGAAAATGGAATTGAGCCTTCGGGCGGTGAACAGCAGAAGATCGCCATTGCACGAGCGCTTTACAAAAAAGCTCCTGTGGTTATTTTAGACGAGCCTACGGCGGCACTTGACCCTGTGGCTGAGTACGATATTTACCGTCAGTTCGATACGCTTGTAGGAGGAAAAACTGCTATTTATATTTCTCACAGACTTTCAAGCTGTAAATTCTGCGACAGGATAGCTGTATTCTCAGAAGGCAGGATAAAAGAGTACGGCACACACAATGAATTAGCTGTACTGGACGGCGGCGTTTATGCAGAAATGTTTGCGGCACAGGCACAGTATTACAAGGAATAAAACAAAATCTAATGGCAAATAGCCGATGAATGTGAGAAATCACAGTTCATCGGCTATTTTTGCATATATCCCCTGACTCAAAATCATATTTTTTACAAAATCACTCAATTTCCGCTCAATTTCCACACAATGCCTTTTCCGCCCCAAAGAAGTATACTTGAATTACGGCGAAACGCTATCGGACTTGCCGGCAGCGATAGCAAGTGAGCCGAATAAGTATATCGAAAGGACAATGCGTTTGATAGCTAAAAGATACGAGCCGCTTTGCGAGCATACCGAAAAGGTCGGGAAAATCACCTTTATCGTAAGCTCCTTTGCGGACAGCACAGCAAAAAAGAATCCCGAACAGCCTACTATTTTAATGTGTTAAACGGTTGCTGATAGACGGTAAACGGTTGGTTTTCCCCATTGCAATTTGCTATAAAATAATATATAATAAGAAATGAGATTGAACGGAGGAAGAAAAATGACATATAAAATTGCAGTTTGTGATGATGAAAAAATATTCATAGATGATGTTGTAACAAAGCTGAGCGAGCAAAGTTCCGATTGCGAAATAGCGACTTTTCTTTCAGGAGAAGAATTATTAAATTCATCGCTTGACTTTAACATAATATTTCTTGATATTGAAATGACGGGAATAGACGGCATAAACACAGCGTTTTCTCTGCGTGAACAAGGCTATGATGGAATAATCATCTTTTTAACAAGCCACACGGAATTTATGCCTGACGCATTTAAGGTGAAGGCTTTTCGTTTTTTAGATAAGCCGTTGAAACTTGATAAATTCAGTGAAGCTTTTGCTAACGCAAAGAACGAAATACTTAATACAGAGCATATTCTGATTTTCGATAAAGGGAAAACTGTTTATGTAAAGCTCACGGATATAGCTTATCTTGAGGCGTATGGCGACGGGACATATATCTTTGATAAATCAGGAGTGGTATATGATACTGATAAACCCTTGAAATACTGGAAAGAGCAGATAGGCGAAGAGCATTTTTATCAAATTCATAAATCGGCAATTGTATCCTTTTTATACGTTTCAAACATTTCAAAAGAAGGAAAAGTTGCTTTGAAAGGCTACAAAAGACTTCTTGATATATCAAGGAGAAATCTTGTTCCGTTTAAGACAGCCTTTTTCAATTATATAAAAAAATATGCAAAGGTGATTTGATGAGATGGATATTGTAAGTCAGTTGATAGCGGAATTTATCGCATTCATTCTTGAGTTTGTTAAAGTGCTTCCGCTAATGCTATTTGTTTTCAAATTCAAACTTCAACCAAAAAATAAAATAATTATATTCAGTGTTTGTGCAAGTATATTTTTAATTGTTTTAGTATTATTGGGATTGAATGCGTATGTGGCTGTGTGTTCATGCACTGCCATTATATTAACTATATTGCTTCTAAAAGGAAAGAAGCGTATACTATATACAATTATCACATATTTTGCTATATGTATATTGGATATGTTAAGTGCGGTTATCTGGCTGTTAATTAGCGGCAAATCATACGATCTAATAACAGATGACTATAACACAAGCTTGTTGATAAATTCAGTAAGTATTGTTGTAATAACGTTAATTTGTGTATTTTTCAAATTGTTTTCAAGCAAACATAGAATTTTAGAAGCACATAACATAAGTTCGCTTTATTTAATATTGATAATAATGGGGGAACTGTCTTTACTTGCATTTATAACAGTATTTCAATTAAACGACAGCGCTATTGACGGTGCAGAAAATATTATGGCATTAGGACTGTCTTTAGGAAGCATTGTTTTCACAGTAACAGCGTTTTTTATGTTGATTAATAACGTGTCAAGAAACCATTATAAGAATATTTCGCAGATAAACGAAAAAGTTATTGAAAATCAGGAAAGATATTATTCAATGCTTTTGCAAAAGGAGGAAGAAACCAGAAAATTCAGACATGATATAAAGAATCATCTTAATTGTATGCATATCTTGTTTAGCAATAAGCAGTATGACGAGCTTGAAAATTATTTTGAGAAAATGGGTGCTTCTTTGACTGAACTGCGTTCAAATGTTCAGACAGGAAATGATATGGTTAGTGCAATTTTGAATGATATTTCCGTTCGCTTCCCCGCTGTTTCTTTTAGTATAGACGGTAAAATGGCAAATTCTCTGCACCTGACAAATATGGATATTTGTACAATATTTTATAATTTGTTTGATAATGCTTTTTCAGCCGCTCAGAAATCAGAACACAAAACAATAACCATTTCTATAAGGTATCTGGATGAAAATCTTTGCTTCTCAATAGTTAATACTGTATTGCATAAGGTTGAAATAAACGATAATAGGCTTACAACTGAAAAGGAAGATAAGCAGAAACACGGATATGGTACTGTTAACGCTACGAATTGTGCGGAACAAAATGGAGGCTCCTTAAGTTTTTCGTGTACGGATACTCATTTTACTGCGGAGCTGATTTTACCGAACACTAATTGCTAAAATCTACCGTTCGCCGCCAATAACCTACCGCTCACCGAAAAACTATTGAAAAATAAATCGGTTCATGTTATAAATTTACATGAACCGATTTTTTATTTATGATGGTGTCAATTACTCAACATATACAAAATTTACTCTTAAAAACATAACTTTTTATTTAACCGTAAAGTGAGGGAGATGTGAAAAAATTTAACATTCTAGTGGCGTTGATATGTGTATTGTTGTGTGCCTCATGCCAAGCCAGAACAGGGACCGAACAGACAGCACTGCCAGCAACGACGATAACAACAACTGTAACCCAAAACGCAGAATCTTCTGCCACGACAAGTAGTATTACAAGCGAAACATTCACACAAATAACGGAATCATCTACAAGCCAAGTAAATGCACCTTTCTTATTGCCAGACGAGATACAGGCATTTATAGATATTGATTGGCGTATAAAATACCCAGAAATGATTAATGTTTATTACAAGGACAGGCAAGTTGGTACACCTTGGGGAATGCCAATGTATTTTGTTAATATTGACAGTGATGACACCTATGAACTAATTGCAAAAATCGGAAGCTATGCCAGTGGCGGAGATTTGCTATTCCTTTATAATTACGATTCTACAGGAATTCAGCATATAGGCACTATAAACGGAGGTTCTATAATAACTGATAATTTTGAAGATAATTCAAAAATCACTTGCGATTTATCAGATGAAATTATTTCAATTCATCTAAACAAAGAGACGAACGCATACAGTTTGTTGAGTTGTGTAAAATATTCTTCTGGAGGTGTTTATGGATATACTATATATTTCAGTTCTCCAGATAATTCAGGAACATATCATTCCGAAGCTATTGGTAGTATATATTCGGGAACAAAAAATTACACTCCACCATACAACTGGAGTTATACTTTAGGCAATATCGATAGTCCAACAACAAGCAAAGAAAATTTTGAGGAGCATATAATGCAGTATATAGAACCATATATATTGGTACGTCCTGCTCCAATAATAGAATCCCGATTATATTCAGACATATTCTTAGGAAATACGCCGGTAGAAGATGGAGAATATATAGAGATGATATCTTTGTTAGAAAAAGATATATACGATAAATATACTTCCCTGTATTCAAATGAATAAAGTGTAGTGCAATTACTTCTATAACTAAACTTGATATACCTACTAGCGAAAAAACGCTGTTGATGCTGTTCTTAATGGATATAGAGCTTTTGATAAGGATGTAACTAATTGGGTAGGAAATGGCGAATACAATAAATTTTCTGCAACATGGAAAGAATCATCAAATTTTTAATGTAAGGGGAAAAGTAGCGTGTCAAGGAAAATTCTTGCCTTTTTGGCAACAATGATTATTTTAATTCCATTTGGTGGCTGCAACAACGATGCTGTTGAGTCTGATATATATTCCGAAACCAGCACATCGTTAACGGAAGATGGTTCAGATGCTGCTGAACAAAAATTTATTGGTCAAATAGATTATGATAACAAAATATCTCTTTCTGTTTTTGCAACAGACAAAGTTGTTGAAGTCTGCTGCACGAAAGATGAAACAGAAAGTACTGTTATAAGTCATACAATGTTTGCAGATGATTATATTGTTCAAAGACATTCTGAAAATAATCAAGAATTTTTGATAATAGCTGAACCGATAATAGGTGCTACATATCCAGCGACTATTATCACAATCGTCAATGACAAACCGATGATATTATCGGATTTAGAAGATTTTGATGATAATGAAAAATACATGGGCTTGTTTTATTGCATAGAGGGTGATTTAATATGTGACCGTGGTGAAAGTGTTTCTGTTGGTGCAACTAACATTATTCCTTATTATTGGAACAGCAGTACCAATAATTTTCATTCTTACGAATTAAGTCTAATAAGTATCGATGAATTAGATGAATTGGATAAAGATGAAATCGTTTTGATTAAAGACGATATTGATTCTGTTTATAAACGTAGCAACGGTTTGATTCACGTGAATTATAAAGAGCCTGATACAGAATACAGCCGAACGTATGTTTTTGAAAATGGAAAATTGAGACCGTATAATTTTGATACTGATTTTAAGTATGGCTTTTTTCTTGAAAACTTTTATATAACTCCCGATAATCAAACTTGATATACCTACTGTAATAGGAAAAGAAGGCGACAATTATACCATAATAGATCCTTGGGGAGGAAAAGAGTGTTCGTTAGAAGAAATGCAGATATATAAGAAAGAAGGAGAGGTTCTTGGTTATGCGACAATTTCTTAAATCTATCCCTATTCTACTTTTATTTTCCAGCTGTATGTTTTTAACAGCATGTAGCGCTGTCGCAATTGAGCATACAGAAACAGAACTGCCGCCAACTCCTATTTCTTCTGTGCAAACAGTTGATGATAGTGCTTTATCACAAAGCGAAATACACGGTGTTCTTTCAGAAATAAGTAATTTTGCCTACGCTTACATTGAATGTAAAGAGATTACTAAAAACAGATATTATTCCGAAGCAGACTATATTACGACTGAATATACAGATGATGACGGAGAATTACATAATACAAAATGGTATAAAATTTGTTCAGGAGAAATTACTCGTTATTCCGAATTTGAAAGTGCATTAAATCGTTTATTTTCATCTCAAATGATTAACAGTATAAGCGAGCGTATCAATTCATGCTACCTAAATAGCGATAATGATATATACATATCTGAATATGCCGGATATGATGGCGGGGTAATGGGGTTAGATACTGTTGAGATTGTATCGTATGAAAAAGTAGAATCAACAATTATTGTGCACTTAAAAGCGGTTGGGGATAAAGATTATTGGGAACTCGCTCAAGACAACATTGTATTTTTCGACGTTGTCTTATCTAAAGATGATGGTGAATGGAAACTTCATCAATGTGAGCTGACAGAGTTGTTATATCTAGCGTGGTTATATAATTAAGGTCAAATTTACTTATAGATGGTTTTCAAATGTTGCGCAGTTAAATTTATTATAATATACCGTTCACCGATAAAATACTACCGTTCACCGAAAAACTATTGATAAATAAAACGGTTCGTGTTATAATTTAACATGAACTGATTTTTTATTTATGGAGGTGAACGAACAATGCTTTGCTATTTTGATTTCTTCTAGTTCCTCAGACATCGTTGATTAGTCTTTGGGGAAAATATTTGTCATCTCATAACATCAAATTATGGTGTCAATTACTCAACATATACAAAATTTACTCTTAAAGACATAACTTTTTATGTAACCGTAAAGTGAGGGAGATATGAAAAAATTTAATATTTTATTGGCGTTGATATGTGTATTGTTGTGTGCCTCATGCCAAGCCAAAACAGGGACCGAACAGACAGAACTGACAGAACTGACAGCAACGACGATAACAACAGCTGTAACCGAAAACGCAGAATCTTCTGCCACGACAAGTAGTA
>JAZNST010000003.1:0-36571 GCA_045591405.1 Ruminiclostridium sp. | reverse complement strand
CCTTTTTCAAAAGGGTTTTCCTCAGTAGTACATATAAATTTCCTGTACGGGTATCCCCCTATTCTCGGGGGGTAATATCAGCTAAAAAGCTTTACGATTGCACCGGCGTAGATTTGGGCGGATTTGACGAGGTTATCGACGGTTATGAACTCGTTTGCGCCGTGCATACGGCTGTCTTCATTGGGGAACTCCATACCAAAAGCCACGCCGCCCTCGATATTATGGACGTAGGTTCCGCCGCCGATTGAACGGCAGTAGCCGCTATTGCCCGTAACCTCCTCGTAAGCGCCCAGAAGCGCTTTGACAAGCTCGCTGTTTTCATCGACCGAGTGAGGCGAATTACCGTCAAACTGAGAAAGCGAGAAGCCTTTGTCGCTGAGCTTTGATTCGATTTTTTCTCTGAGCTGTTCCTTTGTGGCGGTAACAGGATAACGAATATCGCAAACAGCGCTGAAAAGTCCGTTCTTATAGCTTCCGATTGAAAGCACGCAGGTGAGCTTTCCCGATTTATCTTCGGTTGCAACGCCAAGTCCGTTCCCGAATGAATCATTGTGGGGGAAAAGGGACGAAAGCCCCTCAAGAAGCTCCCTGTCGTTTTGTGAAAGCCTGAGCGTCAGTAAAAAGTCAACAAGATCTGTGAGTGCGTTTTCGGTGTCTTCGGGCATTGACGCGTGCCCTTCTTTTCCGTGACACAAAAGCGTAGTAAGTCCGTTTTCTTCGCTCAGCTCAATAAAAGAGGGGAGAGCGCTCCTTGAAATCTCAACGCCACTGAGAGTAGCAGCAGCAGTTCCCGGTACGGCATTTTTAACCGTTCCTGCGGACAGCTTCACGATATTTTCAAGCTCAGCCCTTTTTTCAAAGCTGAAGTGGATTGCCCCTTTTTCAGTCGTAATAATCGGGAAATCTCCGTCGGGCGAAAAAACCATCGGCGGCATCTTCTCACACGAAAGATAATGCTCGATGTCTTTTTCCGAGCCAGTTTCTTCACTTGCGCCGAAGATAAGGCGGACGTTTTTTCTGAGCTTGATTGAGCTGTCCTTGATTGCCTTGAGCGCAAAGAGAACGGCAACCGTAGGTCCCTTATCGTCAATAGCGCCTCTTGCGAAAAGCTTTCCGTCACGCTCGCTGAGGGTAAAGGGGTCGCTGTCCCAGCCCGAAGGCTCGGCGGGAACGACGTCAACGTGAGTTAAGATTCCAAGCTCAGCCTCACCGTCGCCAAAATCCGCAAAGCCTGCATAATAATCGAGATTTTTCGTTTTGAAGCCAAGCTCGTCGGAAATTTTCAGAACCTCGTCGAGAGCGTTGGCACACGGCTTTCCGAATGGATAAGCGCCGTCGGCTTCGCCGCTTACGGACGGGATTTTCACGAGTCGTCCGAGCGCCTTTACCATTTCTTCCTTATAATTTTTGAGATCAATCATTTCTTTTCCTTGGGGGCTTCTGCCGCAAAAACGGCGTTCTGACGCTTTTGAGCACGGTATCTTGTAATTTCCGCTTCGTAAACGTCAAGCAGAGCCATAATCTTATTGGATTCCTTTATCGGAGCGTACATTTCAATCTTTTTCTTGGTTTCGCTTCCGCTTTTGCTTACCTTGGTGAAGGTAAGAGTGAATTCGTTTGTCTTTGAGTTATATTTTCCGTAAGTGAGCATAGGCTCGATTCCGAACCAATGATGATACTGTCCGCCGTAGTAAACCGCCTTTTCGCCGATGATTACACGCTTTCCGTTTTCCATCATTCTGTTGTAGTTAAGAATAGGCACAAGGAAGAACATTGCCGTTGAAACAACGAAAACGGCAAGGCAGAACCAGAACGGGGTCCAAAGCACGGCGTTCGAATCGACTGCAGTTGCACACAGATAAGCGTAGTAGGAGGTAAAGCCAAGCGAAGCTATTGCAACGATAAGATACCAGATTCTGTTTTTCTTTCGTGCTTTTTTTGCAAGAGGCTCAATTTCTTCGTCTCTGATACGGTACTCAAATTTCACGTCCTTACCTCTGAGCATTTTGTCAAGTCTGAACGCATTTGGGAAATATACGAGCACAGTCAGTGCAAGAAGCGCCGCTGACAGCACGATAAAAATAATTCTGTGAGGTATAGTATTCTCAACGTTGAAGAAAATAATCGTCATAAGAACACAGAAAACAGTAGCAATAAGCATAATCACAGTTGTTCCGAGAACGGGATTTCTCCAGCAGAAGGGCTTTCTCTTAACCTTTACCTCAGTCTCCGGTTCAATTGTCCCCTCCTCAAACTTTTTGAGGTTTTCAAGCGCACGCTCAAGAGCCTGATTCTGACTTTCGGGAGTTGACGCTTCGACAGACGCCCCTACCTTTGTTCCGCATTCTGTACAGAATTTGCTGTCGCCGATTTCGGCACCGCAGTTTTTACAAACCATTTTATCGCCCCTTTTCATAATTTTTCGGTCTGCGCTTGTCCGCCGCGCCGACCTTAATCTATACGTCTTTATTATATCAGATTCCACACCCGACTTCAAGTGTAAATTGGTTTCACGGAAATAAATAAAAATATTAGTGAAAATTGCTAAGTAAGCATTGCAATTTTTTTCACAATGTAGTATAATAATACTGATTTCGGATTAATGCGGATTTGTCCGCTTTCCAATAAAAATACAGGAGAAAGCTATGTTCGGAAAATTATTGAGTGGCGTTCAAGCCACTTATCCCAATGAAGACTGGGGACTCGTCGGCTCAACGGTTCTTACGGGACTTTTGGTTGTATTTTTGATTCTCGTATTCCTGATTTTTATTTTCTGGCTTATGGGAAAGGTCATGGTCGGGCTTGATAACAGGAAAAAGCGTGCAAACGAGAAGAGGGCACAGGAAAAGGAGCCTGCTTCGGTTGCCCAGGTTAAGCCTGTTGAAGTTCAGACGCCCGTACAGGAAGAATACGAGGACGAGAACGACGAGGAGATTATCGCCGTAATCGCCGCCGCAGTTGCCGCTTATTCCGAGGCTGACGGAAAGCAGTACAGAATTGCCTCCATAAGCAGAAAGAAAGAAAAAAACAAGCGCAACAGCTGGAACGGCGCAGGCGTGGTTGAAAATACCCGCCCCTTCTGACAGAAAAAAGAAAGGAACTTATATAGATGGAAACCTTTATCCAATCCATTCAGACGCTATGGGAAGGCTCAGCGTTCATGAACATAACTCTCCAGCAGGGGATTATGCTCGTCGTTTCGTTCTTCCTGATGTATCTTGCAATCGTTAAGGGCTACGAGCCGCTGCTTCTTTTGCCTATTGCGTTCGGTATGGCTCTTACGAATATCCCCGGTGCAAATATGTACCATCCCGAAATTTTCATAAACGAAACCCAACATATCGACTGGGCGATGCTCGCAAATTCGGGAGGACTTCTCGACTACCTTTACCTTGGTGTAAAGCTTCAGATTTATCCTCCGCTGATATTCCTCGGAATCGGCTGTATGACCGACTTTGCTCCGCTTATCGGAAACCCCAAGAGCTTTATTCTCGGTGCGGCCGCACAGGCGGGTATCTTCCTTACCTTCCTCGGTGCTTGTATGCTTGGTATGACGGGAATCCCCGAAGTCACCTTCTCGCTGAAGGAGGCCGCCTCTATCGGTATTATCGGTGGTGCGGACGGTCCGACGTCAATCTTCCTGACCTCAAAGCTCGCGCCTAACCTTCTTGGTCCTATTGCAATAGCGGCGTATTCTTATATGGCTCTCGTTCCTGTTATTCAGCCGCCGATTATGCGTCTTCTCACTACGAAGAAGGAAAGAGCAGTAAAGATGCAGACTCCAAGAACGGTTACAAAGCGTGAAAAGATTATTTTCCCGATTGCAGTTACCGTTATCGTATCCTTCGTGGTTCCCGATGCGGCTCCGCTTGTAGGTATGTTGATGCTCGGTAACCTCTTTAAGGAAAGCGGCGTTGTAGACAGACTCGTAAAGACAGCACAAAACGAGCTTATGAATATTGTCACGATTATGCTCGGTGTTACGGTTGGCGCTACTGCAACAGCGCAGAACTTCCTTCAGGTGAAGACGCTTCTCATTATTATGCTCGGACTTATTGCTTTTTGCGTTGGTACAGCTACAGGCGTACTCTTCGGAAAGCTTATGTGCTTCGTTACAAAGGGTAAGGTTAACCCCCTTATCGGCTCGGCGGGCGTTTCTGCCGTTCCAATGGCGGCTCGTGTAAGCCAGAAGGTTGGCCTCGAAGAAAATCCGACAAACTACCTCCTCATGCACGCTATGGGACCGAACGTTGCAGGCGTTATCGGCTCGGCGGTTGCGGCGGGCGTTCTGTTGTCAATCTTTGGCTAGTAAGTAAGAAAAAAGGCTTCGTGAAAACGGAGCCTTTTGCAGTATAAGGAGGAAAATATGACTGTTCACGTTCAAAAAGCCTCAGAGCTTTTCAACAAGGGTTATAGCTGTGCTCAGGCGGTGTTTGCCGCTTTTTGCGACGTTACGGGTTACGACGAAAAATCGGCGCTGCTCGTTTCTTCCTCGTTCGGCGCGGGAATGGGAAGAATGAGAGAGGTGTGCGGCGCCGTGTCGGGTATGCTTATGGTTGTTGGCGTTTTATATGCGAGCGCCGACTGCGACGATATAAAGGCAAAGGAAGAACATTACGCACGGGTTCAGGAGCTTTCAGCTCGGTTCAAGTCACGCCACGAAACTATTATCTGCCGTGAGCTTCTCAAAGACCTCAATGTTACAACCACACCCACCCCCGACGCAAGAACCGAAGAATACTATAAGGCAAGACCGTGCCTTCAGTTCGTTGTAACAGCGGCTGAAATTCTCGACGATTACATAGCGGCACAGCGTTAATATTCAAAAAAAAGCAGAGCAATAAGCGTCGGGTTATAAAGGACAGTTTTACCTACCGACAGAAAAAACAGAAACCGCAGATTGGTTTTCTGCGGTTTTTGTGATATAACAGGGTATATGATTAACACGGTGCATAAAGCTATTTTGCTACGATAAATAAGAATTTGATGGAGGTACCTCTGTATGACAACATTAGAAACACAACGACTTATTTTAAGAGGATGGCGAGAGTCTGATGTTGATGATTTACATGATATCATGAAAAAACCTTCGGTTATTATGGGCGGTTGGAAACCTCATGCCAATATAAATGTTACCCTCGATGTTTTGAACGAGTATATTGAAAATGATGACCGATGGGCAGTTGCTCTAAAAGACAGTAAAAAAGTTATTGGATGTGTTAGAGTCTGTCCCGACCACAATCGTGGAAAATTTTATGCCAAATCTATAAACTATGTTTTATCTGAAGATTATTGGGGAAATGGCTATATGACAGAAGCAATCAAACAAATTATTAAATATTTGTTTGATGAATTAAACATAGATTTATTGTCTGCTTTTCATATTCCTGATAATATTAGGTCCAAGAGTGTTCTTGAAAAATGTGGATTTGAATATGAAATTACTATAGAACAAGGATACAAAAGATTCGATGGTAAATTTTTTGATTCAGTCTGTTATTCTATTTTGAAATCTGATTATATAGAAAAGAAATTGCAGGATAAATAACTAACAAATTCCAATTTGTAGAGAAACAATGGTGTGCTGATCGTTAAAAGCCTCCCTTGTGTAAAGGGAGGTGGCACGCGAAGCGTGACGGAGGGATTGTAATGCAAAGAAAACATAATAAAAACATTGTTCCTACCGCAAAAATGTTACGAAAGAATATGACAAAAGAAGAAAAACACCTTTGGTATGATTTTCTACGTACCTACCCCATCCGCTTCTCTCGCCAAAAGGTTCTTGGTAAGTATATCGCAGATTTTTACTGTGCAGAGGCAAAGCTCGTCATAGAGCTTGACGGTTCTGGGCATTATACCGAGGAAGGAAAGCGATATGACGAAGAAAGAACCGCCTTTCTTGAAGAATACGGATTAACGGTTATCAGAATACCGAATACGGAAATACATAAAAACTTTCGTGGTGTTTGCGAATATATTGATCAGCTCGTAGAACAATCCCTCAGTCAGCTTCGCTGACAGCTCCCTTTACACAAGGGAGCCTTTTTGTTCGCCTATGACTTATCAATTTTCCTGACAAGCACTGCATACGGAAATACATAAACACTTTCGTGGTGTTTGCGAGTATATTGATTATCTTGTAGAACAATCCCTCAGTCAGCTTCGCTGACAGCTCCCTTTACACAAGGGAGCCTTTTTTTATGTTCTCCTATAACTTGTCAATTTTCCTGACAAGCACTGCATTTGTGTCCACAAAAGCAAAATACGGCATACCTCTTTCGAGATATACCGTATTTCTGAAAACTGTCCTTTAGAGTACGCCACTATAAGCCCTGCTTTTTTTGTTATGTGTTATTTCTTCTTGGCGAATTTGAGAAGCTGACCGAATTTCAGCGGATTTCCCGAATAAAGAACGATGTGATGATAAATCTTTGAGACGAGAACCGCTGTGCCCACAACGCACGCCGCAAGGAAGAGAACGGAGATTATAGCTTCAAGAAGCGACATTTCTCCGAGCAGAATCGCCGAGGGGAGCGAGAACGGGGAGGAAATCGGCAGATAGCGTGCAATCAGTAAGAATGCGTCAGCGCCGCCCGAAGCGGTTGTTGTCGGGTCAGAGAGAATAGCGGGCATATAAGAAAGCATAAAGCCAATCATTGATACGAAGGTCAGCGGCTGAATTGCCGTTGCAAGGTCTTCTGCTCTGCTTATGCTTGCGCCGCAGAGTCCTGCAAGAAGCGCATAGAACAAGAAGCCAAGAACGAAGGTGATGATAACAAGGAGAATCGAAACGAAGTCAAAGCCCGGTACTGAGCTTGAAATCTGTGCTCCGATTTCGTTCATTATCGTGCCGAAGTCTACGCTTTGTGCGGCAATCTGACTCTGCTCCATTCCCTGTGTGATAAGCGCTTCTCCGCTTGTGATAAGGTCGGGGATAAAGCCAAAGGGAGCGCTGATGATAAACGCTGCACCCACAACAAAGCCAAGTATCAGCACCTGAACAAGACAAACGAGAAGCATTGCAAGAACCTTACCTACGATAACCGCAAGCGGACTTACAGAGGTGAGAAGAAGCTCCATAACCTTTGAGGTCTTTTCTGTTGCAACAGACTGAGCGATCATATTAGCGTAGGAAATGATGAAGGTAAAGAGCGCAAGAGCCGTAAGAATAGGCAAAAGCGTGGAAGCTATCATCTGGATTTCCGAAAGGTTATTAAGCTCGTCTGAATAGAGCTTGACGTGGCTGTTGATTCCAAGCTTTACGTCCTTGAGGTTTTCCTCGCTTACACCGTAGTTGATATATATTGCGTCGGCGAAAAGTGAAGATATAGTGTCACAAAGCGCCTGACAGTCTGCGTTTGTGATTACCTCCTCTGAGCGTGGGCGATAAACCGTAAGCTCATACGAGGTTTCATTTTTGATGAGCTTTACGAGTGCAATAGAAGCGTTACTCTGTTCAACCTCCGTCTGCTTTTGCTCAAGCTCAGCCTCGGTAATTTCCGTTACGTTTATTCCAAGGCCCTTAATATCGGTTTTAGTTTCAAAGCCTGTGTTGTCATACACGTATAACGAGTGGATATTAGCCACAACTCCGGGTTCGCCGAATAAATCCGATCCCGCGATAAGCTTTGGCAACAGGTTGATTGCAACGGCAATCAGCGCAAGAATAATACACAGGATAATAGTGCTTGTTCTGAAAGACTTTGCCTTCACGTTCTGGAGGAAGGTAAAGCTTAATACGTTTTTCCAGCCTTTAAGCTTCATTTCCCGCACCTACCTTTTCTACAAATATTTCGTGAAGCGTTGGCTCACGAAGCTCGAATTTAATCGGCGGAACTCCGTTTTGAGTCATAAGAGTAAGAAGCTGATAAGCCTGCTCCTCCTTTTCAACACGGAAGGTCGTTCCGTTAGGGGTTGATTCAGAAACAACCAGTCCACAGCTCTGAGCGAACGGCATAAAGTCGCCGTCGGCCTTGACGAGAAGATTTACTCGTCCGTAGCCCTTTTTGATTGTGTTGAGATTTCCCTTGAGCACAGACTGACCCTTATGAAGAATTACTATATCCTCGCAGAATTCTTCGATGATATTCATCTGATGGCTCGACATAATTATAAACTTTTTCTTTTCAATCTGCTCTCTGATTACTGACTTGAATAAGTCGGCGTTTACAGGGTCAAGACCGCTAAGAGGCTCGTCGAGAATAAGAAGCTCAGGGTTTGAGATAAGTGCAGCCGCAAGCTGAACTTTCTGCTGATTACCCTTTGAGAGCTGGTCGGCGGTTTTTGATTTATAAGCGTTTATTTCGAGTCGGTTAAACCAATAGTTAATCGCCTTTGTAGCGTCGGATTTGTTCATTCCCTTGAGAGAAGCGAAATAATTCATCTGCTCAAGTATGTTGATTTTCGGATAAAGACCTCTCTCCTCTGCGAGATAGCCGATTTTTTCATTAACAGCGTTAAGCGGCTTTCCTTTCCACAGAACAGTGCCGTCGTCCTTTGACAGCATATTGAGAATAATTCTGATTGAGGTAGTTTTTCCTGCGCCGTTTGAGCCAAGAAGCGCAAACACACCCGGCTCGTTTATTTCGAAGCTCAGGTTATCAACAGCAAGATGGCTTCCGTATTTTTTAGTAAGGTTTTCAACGACAAGTGACATAATAATTCCCCTTCCTATGTAAATCGTATTTACCATACTGGCAATATTATAGCAATAAAAAACACTGTTGTCAATACCCTGAAAAAATTTTTTAATATAGCTAAAGTTTCATAAGTTTTTGCCGATAAGATATGTGAAGGATAATATTCTGACGTAAAGTGAAAGGAAGGATATATATGAACATAGGAAGAATAGGCGAACAGTCTGCTCAGATTTCGGCTACAATGCCCAAAACGTCAGCTCAGGAGTCTCAGAAGAAAACGACGACTCTCGCTACTGATAATACAGATAAGTTCGTCAAGGAAAGCGAAGCGACGTTTACTCCCGCTTACACAAAAGCAACCGTTGCCAAGAAGAGCACGGATAAGCCAAACGATAATTTCTCGGCAGGAATATCCGTCCAGCGTCCGACTTCTCTTACTCAGATGAAAAACGAAGCGTTTAAGGCAATGGTAAAGGACACCATCGGAACTCAGAGTGGAATCGCTTGGGAAAAGATTATAAGCGAAAAGGCACAGATTGAAGAGGGAACGATTGACGATTACTGGGGCGTTGACGCAACGGCACAGAGAATCTTTGATTTTGCAAAGAATCTTTCGGGCGGAGACGGCGAATTCCTTCAGACGCTCAGAGACGCTGTTGAAGAAGGCTTCTCACAGGCGGGTGCGCTTTTTGGAAAGAAATCGGGACAGGATAAGCTTCCTCAGATCTGTAACGACACCTACGATAAGGTTATGGAGCTGTTTGACAGCTGGGAAGAGGAGATTAACGCAGTAAAACCCGAACCCGCAGAGCAGGAAGAAACAAAATAAGAAAAAAACAGGCAAGTATCATTCAAGCCGCTGTTCAAGGCATAGCGCAGGTTATGATACGAGCCTGTTTTCTTTTATAAAGCAAAGCCCCCCACAGCATTTTCGGGCAAATCCGTTCCGTGCTGTGAGGGGTTTTACTTGTGAGGTATATTAAAAAGAGGTTTATCGGAAAAATCGTGCTTTTATGCAAGGGCTTGCTCGTTTGCAAGCTCAGGGGGCATAGGCTCGTTGTGACCGCCTCCTCCGAAACCGCCGCCTCCGAAGCCGCCGCCGCCAAAGCCTCCTCCGAAGCCGCCTCCTCCGAAGCCGCCGCCAACGTCTCCCGAAACCGTGCCGTTTACGGTAACCGTGCCGCACTCGGCGCCGTCAGCGAAAAGGGTATAGGTTTCGTTGAGAGTGATTTCTGAAGATGAGAAGATGAGGTGCTGAGCCGATTTTTGAAGCTCATAGCTTAAAACAGAAGCTCCCGAAGAGCTTTTGATTTCGATTGCTGTTCCTGCGTTGAGGGTTGAAGCGGCTTTGAAGGCGAGAGTATACTGCGTTGTCGCAGCTGCGCTCGGAGCTTCTGCCATACCTGTTGCCCCTGCCGCAAAGAGAGTTCCGCCCGTAACGCTTATGACGTTTCCTCTGTCGCCGCTGTCAAGAGCGCCGTTTGCGCTGTCAGACGGTCCGTTCACAAAGGTAACGCCTCCTGTCACGGTAATATTTCCGTTTGAGTCGATTCCGTCTCCGTTTGCGTTGATTACAACGTTTCCGCCGTTGATAAAGAGGTCGTGGGACTCAGTTGAGCTTTGAGACGCACCAAAGCTGTCGCTTCCGCCGCCTGAATTAAGACCGTCGTCGGTTGCCGTTATATTAAAGTCTCCGCCGTTTATAGTGAGAATTGCCTTGCTCTCAATGCCCTCAGTGCCGTAAATCGTAAGGCTTCCGCTGTCTATCATGAGGCTTCCGTGAGAGGAGACGCCCTTGCCCCTTGAGGAGTTAAGCTCAAGCTCGGCACTTTCGATATAAAGCTCTGCGCCCGTGTGAAGGCAGTGGTCGGTCGAATTTACAGTAATCTTTCCGCCCGAAATAACCGTGACGTTTCCGCTTTTTATACCCTTTGAGCTTAGGTCGTTGTCAGAAGCGGCTGTTGTCTCTGCCCATCTTCCGCCCATATCGTTTCCGCCCTGAGAAACGTCTCCCGTGGTTTTAACGGTAACCTCTCCGCCCGAAATTCTGAGGTCAGTCTGAGCGTCGATTCCGTCCTCGCCGGCAGTCGCCTCCACTTTTCCGCCGAGGATTACGATATAGCCCTTTCCCTCGTCTGTGTCGTTTGACGATTTGATTGCGTCGGCGACAGCCTCAACCTTTATTTCAGCGTCAATCACCGCCACGCTGTCCTTTCCTCTTATTCCGTTATTTACGGCGGTAACGGTTATTTTTCCGCTTTCAAAGGTCAGGTCGTCCTTTCCTGAGATTGCGTTATTGAAATTACCGTTTACGCTGAGGCTTCCGTTTCCGCAGAAGATGAGGTCGCTTTTACTGAAAATAGCGGCGTTTGGCTCGTCGTCGTCCTTATTCTCGTTTGTTCCCGTAAAGGTGTATTCAGCGCTGTCGGATACGAAATTTTCCGAGCCGTCGGCGAGCTTTATATAAAGATTTTTTGCGTCATAGCAGTATATTCCCGGCCCGTCGGGGCTTGAAACAGAGCAATTATCAAGAACGAGCATCACGTTTTCGCTTGTTTCAATATAAACCTTTCCGTTAAAAGAGCCGCTGAGGGTATAGGTTCCGCCCTCTGTGATACGAAGAACGCCCTCCTCAAGCCAACAGCCCTCGCCGTTTATCAGAGTTTGCGCCCCGAAGCTCACGGAGCAGGAGTTTTTGGGGATATTCGCCGTTTGTGATTTTTTCTCGGCAGTAAGCGACTTTACGCCCTCGATCTGCGCTGTAAAATCAACGGAAGGGTTCTGAGATTCGCTTTGTGAGGTTTGTGACTGATTGTTAAAATCAGGCGGAGCAAAAGGCTCGCCGTTGGGGCGATTATCGGGGATTTCCGACGGATTATTCCCACAGCCCGAAAAAGTGACACAAATTGCACAGAAAATTGATAAAAGCGTCAGTTTTTTCATAAGGACAGAGTTCCTTTCTTTTCTTATCTTGCCCCTATTTTAGCCCTCAAATGTGAAAATAGAGTGACGGTTTGAAAATTATTTGGTAGAAATCAGGAAAAATGCCGTAAAAAATTGACATCAACATATCTGTGTGATATAATTAATAGGAAAATTTTGAATATCAGACGTACGGGAGGTGTGTAGATGAAAAAAAGACCGATAATTGCTCTTTTTCTTGCAATAGCACTTTGTATTGCCGTAACCGCTTGCTCCGTAAGCTCAGGGACAGTTGAAGTTCATACACCCGATTCCGACGCAGTAACTACCCCTGTTGTTTCAGAAGCAACAGAGCCGCCTCTGACGGAAATTACTTCGAAATCTGATGAAACAACGGACGAAATAACGACGGACGAATCTCAGGCTTCTTCTGAAAAGACCGACGAGCCTATCGACTCAGAGGAAACGACCGAGCCTGTGACCCAAACCACGCCTCAGACCTCCGTTACTACTACTGAACTCAGCGAAACGGAAAAAACGGAAGAAACGGTTATTACGACGGCGGCTACTACCGCTTCGACCACCACGCCTGTTGCAACAACCACCAAGCCCGTTGTTACCACAACTACCGCTACAACCGCACAGAATCCTCCTGCGCCTCCGTCGAAGCCGACGATTCTTCTTCCTGTTGCAAGCGGAACAAAAACCGAATCAAACACCCTCGGAACTATTGATTACAGCAATACCTCCGACGGATATATAATGGCAAAATACACGGGAAAGGCAACCAAGGTCAAGTGTCAGGTCAAAGGGCCCGACGGCGTGACTCAGACCTATAACCTCAGAACCGACGGAGTTTACGAAACCTTCCCGCTTTCCGCAGGAAACGGAAAATATACCGTTCTGATTGCCGAAAACGTAAGCGGAACCTCTTACGCAGTGGCGGCTCAGCTCGTCGTTGACGTAAGCCTTTCAAGCTCGCTTGCCCCGTTCCTCCGCCCTAATCAGTACGCTGATTATGACTCTGATTCGTCTGCCGTTAAAAAGGCGTCCGAGCTTTGTGCAGGCGCAGACTCCGTTCTTGAAAAGGTTGACAGAATTTATACTTGGATAGTTGATAACGTGAGCTATGATACGGCTCTTGCGGCAAGCGTAAAAAGCGGTTATCTTCCCGATACTGAGCGTGTTCTGAGCGTAAAAAAGGGAATTTGCCTTGACTATGCGGGAACAGCTACCGTAATGCTCAGAAGCCAGAACGTCCCCACTCAGCTTGTTGTGGGCTATGCAGGGGAAGCCTATCACGCGTGGATAAACGTCTACGTTAAAGAAAAGGGCTGGGTTTACGGCGTGATTTACTTTGACGGAAGCGGCTGGCAGAGAATGGATCCGACCTTCGCTTCAACAGGTAATTCGGGAAGCGACGTACTTCAATATATCGGAAACGGAAAAAACTATTCACAGAAATATCTTTACTAGGAGAAGATTATGGCTAAAAATTTGCTGAGCAATGATTATATCGCTGAGTTCTGCCGTGAAATTGCGGCATCGGTTCATTCGGGGCTTCCGATTTGCGACGGAATCTATATGCTTATGGAGGACGACAATACAGACGACGACGCTCTGCTTAAAAAGATATATGATATTACAGTTGACGGCGGAACCTTTGCAAGTGCAATAAAGTCGTGCGAGTGTTTTCCCGATTACGTTGAGCAGATGGTTGAAATCGGAGAAAAAACAGGACGCCTCGACGACGTTTTGTCCCAGCTTTCAAGCTATTACTCAAGACAAGGTCAGATTTCAAGAAGCGTAAGAAACGCAGTATTGTTCCCATCGGTTCTGCTTACGA
Source organism: Ruminiclostridium sp. (assembly GCA_045591405.1). GTDB lineage: Bacteria > Bacillota > Clostridia > Oscillospirales > Ruminococcaceae > Ruminiclostridium_E. Next base: position 23,164 of record JAZNST010000003.1, on the reverse strand, counting down.
TTCTCGTTATTATCATTGCGGTTCTCCTTACTCAGATTATGCCGATTTTTAACGACGTTTTTAACGAGCTTGGCGTTTCGATGTCGCCTGTTGCGGAATTTCTTTATAACGCAGGCGGAGTTATAAGCGCCGTAACCGTCGGCGCTCTCGTGCTTGCGGCTATCGGGGCGCTCGTGATAATCATTATCAGAAGAAACGACGCCACAAAGGAAAAGCTTTCGGGCTTTTTCAGAAACACAAAGATTGGAAAAGAGCTTGCCTCCTTCCGCTTTGCCTCGGCAATGGCTCTCACCCTTTCAAGCGGAATGGATATCGACGAATCTCTTGAGATGTCAAAAAAGCTTTGCGATAGCATTATCGGCGAAAAAATCGACGAATGTACTAAGCTTATGAAATCGGGAAAGCCCTTTGACAAGGCAGTAAAGGAAACGGGGATTTTTAACCCCATAAACTGCCGCAGACTTGTCGTAAGCTTCAAGACGGGAAAAACGGACGAGGCTATGGAGCGAATTGCACAGGACAGCGAAGAACGCTTCAATTCAGCTATCGACGACAAGATAAGTAAGGTTGAGCCGATGCTCGTTGCGCTTATGTCGGTTATCGTCGGAGTAATTCTGTTCTCGGTAATGCTCCCGATGATGTCAATTATAACCTCGGTTTAAGAAAGGCAAACGAATGAACGCTAAAAAAAATTACAACGGCGTCAAGGAAACTCTTTCGGGGCTTCTGCCTGCGTTTATCTTTGTTTTGGTAGCGGCGGTCGTTATTATTTCAACCTCCGTTGTAAGCACAAACACAAAGGAAGAAGCGCTGCAGATTGCACACGACAGCATAAAGCGAGCCGTAATAACCTGTTATGCACAGGAGGGGGCGTATCCTCCCGATATAGCGTATCTTGAGAAGAACTACGGGCTTCAGATAAGCGACGGCTACATAGTTCACTATGAGGCTTTCGGGGCGAATATAATGCCCGAAATAACAGTGCTTTCAAGGTGAGGAGCGATTATGGAAAATACAAAGCATACGGTTGACAGCGTTTTTGCGCTGGTGCTGTTTGTTCTTTTTGCAATAACAGCTCTCTTTGTTACGTCAAGCGGAGCGCTTGCGTACAGGAATATATCCGAAACGATGGAGGAGCGCTTTGATAAAAGCACCTGCGTTTCCTATATTACGGCGAAAATTCGTGGCAACAACGATTGCGGAAATATTACCGTTGAGGACTTTTGCGGAAAGAGTGCGCTTTGCATAAGGCAAAGCATAAACGACGAAACCTACACGACTTATATCTATTATCACGACGGGGCAGTAAGAGAGCTTTTCTGCCTTGAAGGGCTTGAGCTTGGTGCAGACGCGGGAGCTGATATTGCAAACGCACAGGCACTTAGCTTCAGCGAAAACGGAAATCTCATAACGGCAGAGCTTATCGACAGTCAGGGGAAAACCTCCCGCTTTAGCGTCTGCCTTTAACGTAAGAGGTATTTATGAAACACAGAAAATCGGGGCTGTTTTTGCTTGAGATAATGCTCACGCTTTTGATTTTTGCCGTCTGTGCGCTAATTTGCGTGCTTATTTTTGCAAAGGCAAGCGTCAGCTCAACTCACGGTAAGGATATGAATAACGCTGTTCTTCTTGCTCAAAACGAGATAGAGATGGCAAAAGCGAGTCTGAGCGTGCAAAACTCTCTCAGATATTATGACGTTGACCTTTGTGAAACAACGGAGGAAAAAGCCGTTTATTCGCTTGAGGTGAGCGTTGGTGAAACTGAAAGGTCAATGACTCCCTTTGTTGTCACAATCGTCAGACTTTCAACGGGAGACGAGCTTGCCCGAATCACTTCGGCGTATTTTGCGGAGGTGGTTGAATGAAACGAAACGAACACGGAATAGGAATAGGAAACGCGCTTATTCTCCTTATTTTTATGGTAGTTACGCTGACGGTTTTTTCCGTTCTTACGCTTCTTACAGCAAAGGACGAGGAAAGCAGAGCTATAAATCTTGCTCAAAGCTCGTTCTCTTATTATGAGGCTGATTTCGCCGCAACGAAAAAGCTCAGCGACATTTCGGAGCTTTCAAAAAACGCTTTTTCTGAGGACGATTTGATTTCAGCTCTTGAAGAAATGGGCGTGAAGGCTGTACCGAGCGTACAGGGCGTTGAGGTAAGCTTTGTTGAAAAAATCGACGACCGAAGAAATCTTAGCGTTTCGCTTATTGCAACAAGCGACGGAGTTAAGGTAACGAGCTGGAAAACAATAGGCAATCAGATTGATTACGACGATTCTTTGAACGTATGGGACGGCGAAGGTCTTCCCTTTGCAACAGAATAACGAAAAGAGGAAAAGGCTATGAAGGATTTTACACAGATTTTACAGAGCGCAATCGAAAAGGAAGCTTCTGACATCTTTATCGTTTCGGGACTTCCCGTTTCGTATAAGCTCAACGGCGTTATCACCTCGCAGGACGACGAGGTGCTTACTCCTACTGCTTGTGCAAAAATAATCAAATCAGCGTACGAATTTGCAGATAACAGGGATATGAAAAACCTTTCCGAGCTTGGCGACGACGACTTCTCGCTTTCGATTCAGGGACTTTCCCGATTCAGAATAAGCGCTTATAAGCAGCGTGGCTCCTATGCCGCAGTTATTCGCTGTGTTGCGTTTGATATTCCTGATTATAAAGAGCTTTCGATTCCTGACGAGGTAATCGGAATCTCTGACATAAATAAGGGACTTGTGCTTGTTACAGGGCCTGCGGGCGGCGGTAAATCGACTACGCTCGCTTGTATCATCGACGAAATCAATAAAAAGCACAACGCTCATATTATCACGCTTGAAGAACCTATCGAATACCTCCACAAGAACAAAAAGAGCGTTATCAGTCAGCGTGAAATCCACAACGACACACAAAGCTACGTTCATGCGCTCAGAGCTTGTCTGCGTCAGTCTCCCGACGTTATTCTCGTGGGCGAAATGCGTGACTTTGAGACAATCAAAACCGCAATGACAGCCGCAGAAACGGGACACCTCGTTATTTCGACGCTTCACTCTGTGGGTGCTGCGAACACGATTGACCGTGTAATCGACGTTTTCCCCCCGAATCAACAGCAGCAGATAAGAGTTCAGCTCTCTCAGCTTCTTCGTACCGTAGTATCTCAGCAGCTTGTTCCTACCGTTGAAGGAACGCTCGTTCCTGCGTTTGAGATTATGCATTGCAACAGCGCAATCAGAAATATGATTCGTGAAAGTAAGGTTCATCAGATTGACACGGTTATCAACAGCTCCGCTTCCGAGGGAATGATAAGTATGGACAATTACCTCGCAAATCTCGTGAAAAAGGGAACTATTGATAAGGAGACGGCGCTTGAGTTCACAGAAACTCCCGAAAGCCTTGAAAGAAAGCTGTCATAATTTTCACAGTTCGGCTTTATATGCACGGTTTGACTTTACAACAAGTAAAATCAATATAAAAAATACAGAAAGTATAAAAACACCCACAGCAAATTAAATCTGCTGTGGGTGTTTTGTTATACAACCTGTAAAAAAATCTGATATTATTCTTTCTGTAATATCAACTCTCAGCTCAGCGAGTAGAATACAACCTCATAATCAAACGGCGATACATAGATTTTATCGGATTCGTTTGAGCGACGGGCTACTTTAATGTCAGCTCTTGCCCCGATAAGCTCAGAAAGCGAGAGAGAAACCGCCTCAGACGAACGGTTAAGAGCAATCAGCGCCCCTAAGCCCTTTTCCTTATCAATACGCTTAAAAATGCAATGCTTGCTTGTTACTTCGACAAATTCAACCGTACCCTTTTCAAAAACACGGCTCATACGGCGGATTTTACCAAGCTCAGCGGCGTATTCAATGAGGTTTGCGTCTTGTTTTTCCCAAGGGTAAGTACGTCTGTTGAACGGGTCCTTATAGCCTTGCTGTCCTGCCTCGTCGCCGTAATAGATACAGGGGATTCCAGGGAGGAAATACTGAAGCGCCATTGCACATTTCATCAGCGCAACGCCGTAAACGTACTGTATATTATCAAGGGAGTGCTCAGACTGCCATTTTCTGTCGTTAAAGCCAACGTCGTCGCCTGCGAGTCTTGTGATTGCACGCTGGGTATCGTGAGTAGAAAGGAAGTTCATAAGAATATCAACGCAGGGCTTCGGATAATGCTCAACGATAGTCATAACGCCGTCCTTGAGCGATTGAGCGTTTCCGAACTTCACATAGTTGAGGATGCACTCCTTGAACGGATAGTTCATAACGCTGTCGAGCTGTCTTCCCGTGAGGTAGCGGCGGCGTACGCCGTAAGCCTCTTTGTTCGAAGCGTCCTCCCATACCTCGCCGTAAATTACCTTGTCGTTGCCCTTACTCTTGACGGCGATTCGAAGATTATCAAGAAAATCGTCGGGAAGCTCGTCTGCAACGTCAAGTCGCCAGCCCGAAGCGCCAAGGTCAATCCACTTCTGAAGGATTCCGCCGTTGCCGCAGATGTAATCCGTGTAGCTTGGGTTATTTTCGTTTACGTTGGGAAGAGTTGTGATTCCCCACCAGCTTTCGTAGGTTTCGGGGTAATTTATGAAGCTGTACCATTCACGGTAGGGTGAGTTTTCGTCACGGAACGCTCCCGTCTTTTCACCGTAACGCCCAAACTTGTTGAAATAAACCGAGTCAGCGCCCGTGTGGCTGAACACGCCGTCGAGGATAATTTTTATCCCCGCTTTGTCTGCGCTCTCGCAAAGTCTTACAAAATCGCTTTCCGAACCGAGCAGAGGGTCGATTATTTCATAGCAGGCAGTATTGTAGCGGTGATTTTCGTGAGCCTCAAAAATCGGGTTCAGATAAATTACCGAAACTCCAAGAGACTTGAGATAAGGGAGCTTTTCACGGATTCCTTCGAGGTTTCCGCCGAAATAGTCGCTGTTTGTAATCTGACCGTTGGCGTCAGGTTCCCAATCGGGCATTTCGTCCCACTTGATATGCATTTTTCTGTCAGTTGGAGGAACGATGTCGCTTACAGCGCTTTTAGCGAAGCGGTCGGGGAAAATCTGATACATAATTCCGCCCTTGAGCCAATCGGGAGTAGTCATACCCTTTGCGTAAACGGTGAGCTGATAAAGCTCGTTGCCGTCAAAGGTGCCTACGTTTGCGTCCTTTCGCTTGATGTATTCGTGAACGCCGTTTATTGTTCCCGAAAAATAGTAGAAATAAAGTCCGGGAGTTTGAGGCGTGAAGCCGCAACGCATCTCAATACATTTTTCCGTTTCGTGCTTTTCCATCTGAACGACGATTTTTTCGGGCGAGCTTTGAGAATAAACAATAAGCTCACAGTAATTAATCGGTGTATTCAGAGGAAAACGCAGAGTAAAGCTACATTCGCTTTCGCTTTCAATCGCGCCGAAGGGCTTTTTATAGCTCTGGTCAAAGGAATCGTAAATTACCATATCAAAAAATCTCCGTTTTATCGCAAAAATGCACTGTCTGCCGTTTTGGGCAGACAATGCACAATGTTATTTTAGTCAAGATGCCAGATATCCTTAGCATACTCTGTAACTGCTCTGTCAGCAGAGAATATGCCTGCTCCCGCAATGTTGTTGAGCGACATTTTATTCCACTGAGAAGCGTTCTTATAGATTTCGCTGGACTTCTTCTGGGTAGCACGGTAGCTATCAAAATCAGCAAGAGCCATATACTGGTCAACGAAGCGAAGAGCGTTAGCAACCTCTTCAAACTTAGCTCCGTTGATTCCGTTATACATTCTGTTGATTGCGTCGGCAATGATAGGATCGCTTGAGAAGTAGCCTTCAGCTGAATAGCCGTTAGCCTTCATCACGTCAACCTCTTTTGCGTTCATACCGAAGATGAAGATATTTTCATCGCCAACCTGCTCGTGAATTTCTACGTTAGCGCCATCGTAGGTTCCCATTGTGATTGCGCCGTTGAGCATAAGCTTCATATTACCCGTACCCGAAGCCTCTGTTCCCGCAAGGCTTATCTGTTCGGAAATTTCACTTGCAGGCATAAGGATTTCAGACAAGCTTACTCTGTAATCCTCAAGGAATACAACGTCAAGCTTCTTACTGATAGCGGGGTTCTTTCTTATTTCTTCGCCAAGGCACCAGATGAGCTTGATGATCTGCTTTGCAAGATAATAGCCCGGAGCTGCCTTAGAAGCGAAAATATAAGTCTTTGGCACGAAGTCGGCGTTGGGGTTATTGAGAAGGTAGTTATAGTCCGCAATAATATTGAGCGCATTGAGCTGCTGACGCTTATATTCGTGCAGACGCTTTACCTGAACGTCAAAGATACTGTCAACGTTGAGCTTTACGCCTGTTGTCTTTTCAAGATATTTTGCAAGAGTGAGCTTATTTTCTCTCTTTATGTTTCCAAGCTTTTCAAGAACAGAGGCGTCGTTTTCAAAGAGCTTGAACTTATTAAGCTCCTGACCGTTTTTCTTAAAGCCCTCGCCGATACATTCACTGAGAAGGTTAGTGAGCTTGGGGTTAGACTGAAGGAGCCAACGACGGTAAGCGATACCGTTGGTTACGTTCTTGAACTTAACGGGCTTATCGTCAAATTCGTCCTTGAACACGCTCTCCTTGATGATTTCCGAGTGGAGCTTTGAAACGCCGTTTACAGAGTGAGAAGCGTCAACGCAGAGGTTAGCCATCTTGATGTGGTTGCGTGAAACGATAGACATACGAGCAACTCTCTGGTCGTCGTTGAGTCTTGCACAAAGTCCCTCGCAGTAACGGCGGTTGATTTCGCAGATAATTGTGTAAATTCTTGGGAGAATTCTCTTAACAAGGTTTTCGTCCCACTTTTCAAGAGCCTCAGCCATAACCGTGTGGTTTGTGTATGCAAAGGTATTCTGGCAGATGTGCCAAGCCTTTGACCAGGTATAGCCGCACTCGTCGAGAAGTATTCTCATAAGCTCAGGAACAGCGAGCGTGGGGTGAGTATCGTTGATGTGGATTGCAACCTTTTCGTGGAAGTTTTCAAGAGTTCCGTAGATATTCATGTGGCGCATTACTATATCGCCGATTGAAGCGGCGCACATGAAGTACTGCTGACGGAGTCTGAGCGCCTTACCCTCAAGGTGATTGTCGTTGGGGTAAAGAACCTTTGTAAGAGCGTGAGCGATATTGTTTGCGCCAAGGGCGGTAGCGTAGTTACCTGTATTGAACGCACCCATATCAAAGCTCATTCCCTCAGCCGACCACAGACGGAGCTTAGAAACGCCCTCGCTGTCGTAGCCCGAAACGTACATATCGTAAGGAACGGCTGAAACGGTTGTGTAGTTTACGTGGTTAATTGAGTGATATTCGCTGTCCCAGCTTTCCTGGATTTCACCGTCAAAGTGAACCTGAATAGCCTGGTCGGGAACAGGAGCAAGCCAAACCTCGCCGCCGGGGAGCCAGTTATCGGGAAGCTCCGTCTGCCAGCCGTCGATAATCTTCTGCTTAAAAATTCCGTATTCGTAAAGAATGGAGTAGCCTGTTGCAGGATAGTCAGTAGTAGCAAGACCGTCAAGGTAGCAAGCGGCAAGTCTTCCAAGACCGCCGTTTCCAAGACCTGCGTCGGGCTCTTCTTCATAAACGTTTGAAGCCTTTATATCAAATTCGTTCTCGAGAACCTCCTCAACAACCTCGTTCATACCAAGGTTAAAGAGGTTTGTCTTGAGCGAGCGTCCCATAAGGAACTCCATTGAGATATAATAAACCTGTTTTCTGCCCTGAGAGTTGGATTTTGCCATAAACTTATGGCGTTTTTCTTTAAGGTGACGCACAACTATCTTTGAAAGCGCTTTATAAATCTGTACTGTTGTAGCCTCGTTAGGCGAAATTCTGAAGTCGAATTCAAGAATTCCCTTGAGCTGACGGCTGAGTTCGTCCGCTGTAAAAGGTGATTTCATCTGTATCCTCCCTTGTTTTTTCTAAAAATCTATAATAACACAAATGATATCATACTACAAAATCGAAAAAATTACAAGTAAAATCTATGCTTACACAGAAAATTTGCCGATTTTCACAAAAGTTTTTCCATATCCTTGATATTAAGTGTTATTTTTTATCTTGAACGTACGCCTTACTTCGTTTGCGGCGCTTGCGGCGGTTACGATAAGAAGCACGTCGTTGCTCATAACTTTCGTTTTACCGCGAGGGATAATGAAGCTGTCGCCTCTTGTTATAGAAACGATGTTGCAGTTATCGGGAAGTCTTATGTCAGAAAGCTCTTTTCCGCTATAAACGTAGTTTTCGGGAATCGTAAGCTCAAAAACGGCGGCTTTTCCGTCGTTGAGAGGGATAAGCTCCTTGATTCTGCTGTTGTCAACCTCGCGCTCAAAGGTTTTTATGATTGTGTCCGTGCTTGAAACAACCGTATCTACGCCAAGCATTCTGAGCGACTCGGCATTTTTGGGGTTATTGACCTTTGCGACAGTCTTTGGGACGTTAAACACCTTTTTTGCAATCTGACAGCTTATAAGATTTACCTCGTCGCAGCCCGTTACTGCAATCAAGGCGTCACAGCCCTCGATTCCCGCCATTTCAAGCACTCTTTTACTCGTTCCGTCGCCCTTTACAACAGGAACGTCGAGCGAATTTGCAATAAATTGTCCCGCTTGCTTGTCGTTTTCGATGATTGTAACCGAATAGTCGTCTTCTTTCAGCGCTTTTGCGAGGTAATAGCCGACCTTTCCGGCACCTACGATTATTGTTCTCATAGCTCCTCCTAGTCGATAATCTTGGAGAACACAAGGGTGTCTCCCTCGTGCATTATTGTGGAATAGTCGTTTATAAGCGACATAACTCCGCTTTTTCCGTCTATTATTGCATAAAGGATTTCGCCGTTTTCAAATTCGATATAAGTACAGGGCATATTGATAAATTCCTTTGGCACGGGCATTGTCTGAAATTTTGCGATATGATTATCAAAATGGACGAGCTGACTTTCTTCTTCGGTTGTTTCTTTGGTGAGCGTTGTGATAAGCGAGTCGATGGCGAGCTTTGTCGGGCAAAAGGAATTTATCCCGAACTCCTCAAAAATATCCTCTTTTTCGGGGTCGAGGACTCTTGTGATTACAAGAGGAGTGTTGAACTGAACCTTTGCGAGCTGAGATACCATCAGGTTCGTATTATCGTCCTGAGTAACGGCGCAAAGTGCGTCACAGGATTCTATCCCTGCGTTTACGAGCGTTTCGTTGTCAATGGGAACGCCGACGAAGGTAAGTCCGTTAAAATCGGCGTCAAGGTGTTCGAATGCAGTCGGATCGCTGTCAACTATTGAAACGTCGAAGCCTCTTTGAGACATTTCAGAAGCAAGCATCGCCCCGATTCTGCCACAGCCGACTATCAGAAGATTCATCATAGTGCCTTATTCCTTTCATCAGAAGTAAATTTCTCCGCCTGTCTGGAGATAGTGTATTTTTTCGCCGAGAATATTTTTCATAACCGAATACCCCTTTACGCCCGTGCAATGACAGACGTAAACCGAGCCGATATTGCTTTTTTTGATAAATTCCGCCGTTTTTTCAACCTGTTCCTGAGCACAGCCGAGCCTGTTGGGGTTTGAGCCCATAAAATGAAGCCCGCAGATAAGCGAATTTATTTTTACGCCCTCCCAGGTTTTCTGAACGGTTTTTATGATATTTTCGATGCCGCTGTGAGAGCAGGCGGAAATAACCACACAACCGCTTTTTCTGTCTTTGTCGGGAAAAACAACCCCAAAGCACTCATGCTCGAAGCTATCCTTTATTATTTCGCCGTTTTCAAGTCGTATGACGGATTTATCGGGGAGCGTCTGCTCGCTCGTTTCTTCACAGCTCATCAGAAAGAAGTTTTCGCCTATTTGCTGAAAGCTCTTGAAAAGCACGAAGCTGTTTTTGTACCGTCTGATGTATTTGCCGATATTTCCAAGAGCGCTGTAACCTGCAATTTTTTTGATTTCGGGGGTAAGAGCGCACGCTTGCTTTGCGAAAAAGAGCATATCGGGATTCGTATTCAAAAGTGCCTCTATTCCGCCTGAAACCGCAAAATGATTATGCGGTATTACTGCGGCTCTTACGTTTTTCAGCGCAAGATGAAGCTTTTTTGCGTTAGAAACGAGCTTTCCGTCTGCTCCCGTACCGAAAAGATATGCACCGTCGGAGTGTTCAATATAAAACGAAAAGCCATGCTCTACCGAGAGCTTCTGAGTGGCGGAGGTATTTTCAATAAGCATCACACAACGCATTAAAACCTCCCCCTTCCCGATTTTGTTTTGTATATTATATCACTTCTGAGTATAATAATCAATGCAAATTTCAAAAAACAAACCAAAATATCATTTCATCTGACTTTTTTCGATTGACAAAGGGATGGGGCTGTGATAAAATTTCTGTAATCTCGGAGGAATGATTATGAAAATTGTACTTACAGATAATCTTACGGTTTCAAGCGACGGAATGGCGCTTGATTTCCTTAAAAAATACGGCGAGGTAACCGCTTACGGCCTTACTCCCGACGACGAAATCGCACAGAGGGTAAAGGACGCAGATATGATTTTCTGCAACAAGACGCCTCTTAACAGAGAAACGCTCAGATACGCTGAAAATCTTAAATATATCGGTATTTTCGCCACAGGCTATAATAACGTCGATCTCGACTACGCAAGGGAAAAGGGAATTGTCGTGTGTAACGTTCCGTCTTATTCGACCGACGCCGTAGCTCAGCTTGTTTTTGCCTATATTCTGAGCTTTTACAGTAAGGTCAGCGAATATAACAGCCTTGTTCACGAGGGCGAGTGGATTAAAAGCCCGACCTTTTCGATGTTCCCGTTGCCAATAAGCGAGCTTTGCGGAAAAACTATGGGGATTATCGGCTACGGAAGTATAGGCTCACAGGTTGCTAAAATCGCAAACGCTTTCGGAATGAGGGTTCTGTGCTTTACAAGAACGCCAAAGGAAGCAACGGACGTGATTTTCGCCGACCTTGAAACCGTGCTTCGTGAAAGCGACGTTTTATCGCTCCATTGTCCGCTTACCCCTCAGTCGCAAAAGCTTATCAACGAACAGACGATTTCTCAGATGAAGGACGGGGCGATTCTCATAAACACCTCAAGAGGCGCCGTTATTGACGAAAATGCCGTTGCACAGGCGCTATCAAGCGGAAAGCTCGGCGGCGCTGCGGTTGACGTTCTTGAAATCGAGCCGATGAGTAAGGCGTGTCCTCTCTTTAAGGCGAAAAACTGTATAATCACACCGCATATTGCGTGGACGCCCGTAGAAACGAGACAAAGGCTTCTCGAAGCGGCAGAAGCTAACCTCAAGGCGTTCCTTTTCGGGAAACCGATTAACAACGTGGCAATCTGAAACGGTTAAATAAAAAGGCTCTCCGATTTTTCAGAGAGCCTTCGTTATTAGAGAGTTTTCTTGAGGTCGTCGTCTTGTGCCGGAACTCGTCTTACGATTGCAAGAGGAGTCTGTCTGAACCCTTGGTCGTGCGGGTTGTCCTTATAAAGCTGAAGACAGAATTCATCGGGAATATCTTTACTGCTTTTTCCGAGGACGTTACAGCCAAGGTCGTTAGCATCGACGATTACAACCGCCTTGACGCCAAGGTATTCCTTATAGTCAGCCGCCGCTTCGTCGGGCTTATCGGGAGCGAGCTTTGCGTAATGGTCGTACGGGGGGACGTTGTCCTTACTCGGACCGTCGATTGCTCTTGCCTTCATACCGAGGATATTATAAAATACGCCTCTTTTTCCGAAAAGCTTACAAACTGCTGCAATCATAGCCGCAAAAAGAACCTTTATTCTTCCGCAGTCACGAAGACAAAGCTCCATTGTGGACGGAGCGCCGATACCGATACCTGCGTCTGATTTATATACGAATCTTACAAGAAATTTGGCAAGGCGGCTTACCTTTATTTCATTGATGTCAAAGGCTCTGCCCTGAGTGATTGCGACGATTTTTTCAGAGATAAAAATCATATCGTCAGGCTCAATATATTCTCTGACGTATTTATCAAGCACGTCGTGCATCACGTCTTCTTTCATAATAACGTGAGTTCCTATCGGGTAACGCGCGTAGGTTCCCCAATCAGTCTGCGCTGTAAGCTGTTTTCCTTCGTTAGCCTTAAATGGAAGTTCCTTCATATTTCAACCAGTCCTTTGTGAATTTTTACCGTATTATTATATCACCTTACGCTTGAATAGTCAACTTGTTTATGATAAAATACAAATATACGGAGGTTTGTTATGAAAACGCCAATCCACGATTTTCTTGAAAAATATAAAAACGACGGGGCAGTGCGCTGTCACATGCCCGGAGGAAAGGGCGCTTCCTATCCCTCCGACATAACTGAAATAGAGGGCGCTGACAGCCTTTTTGAAAGCAGTGGGATTATCCTTCAGAGCGAGCAGAACGCTTCGAGCCTTTTTAAGTCTCAAAAAACGCTTTATTCGTGTGCGGGAAGCACTCTTGCCATTCAGACGATGCTTGCGCTTGTAAGGGCGGCTTTTCCCGAAAAAAAGAGGATAGTGTCGCCTCGCTTTGCCCACAAGAGCCTTGTTTCTACCTGTGCGCTTCTTGGGCTTGAGGTTGACTGGGTTTTTACCGACGACTACCTTTCGTGCAACGTCAGCCCCGAAGCTATCGAAGAAAAAATCACGGCTCAGACGCTTGCGGTTTTTGCCGTAGCGACGGACTATTGGGGCAACAGAGCCAATATTGAAAAAATAGCCGCCGTTTGCAATAAGAAAAATATACCGCTTCTTGTCGATAACGCTCACGGGGCTTACCGTGTGTTTACAGACGACCATCCGAATCTTCTGGGTGCAACTATGGTTGCCGACTCAGCGCACAAGACCTTACCGACGATTACAGGCGGAGCTTATCTTCACTTAAACGACAGCCGCTATATCCCACGCTCCAAGGAGCTTATGGCGCTTTTCGGAAGCTCAAGTCCGTCTTATCTTATACTTGAAAGCCTTGATTTATGTAACTGTCATATCGCTTTTGAAAAAGAAAAGGCAGAAGCTTCATTCAAGGCGATTGAGAAGCTTAAAAGAAGGCTTACCGAGCTTAATTTTACGCTTGAAAAGGGCGACGAGGTGAGAATCGTCATAAACGCCGCCTCTTGCGGTTACAGCGGAAAAGATTTTTCAAAAAAGCTTCGCAAGCTTTCAGTTGAGCCTGAAATGAACGATGACGAGAGGGTTGTGCTTCTTTTTTCAACCTTGACTGATAAAAACGAGCTTTTGCGTGTTGAAAAAGCGTTTGAGGGGATTGAGCTTTTACCTCGTCTTGAGGTAAAGAGACCTGCGCTCCCAAGACCTCAGAGCGCCGTTTCGGTTTCTCAGGCGGTTTTCTCGCCGCAAAGGAAAATTCCTCTTACTCAGGCGCTTGGCAAAATCTGCGGAGCAGTCCTTGCGCCGTGTCCGCCGTGTGTGCCTCTGATAATGCCCGGAGAGGTTATTGACAGCGAGGTTATTTCAGCTCTCGCTTATTACGGTGAAGAAGAAATTTCCGTAATCTGAACGCTTTACAAAACAGGTTATTTATGATATAATATTGAGGTTAAAACCCATACGACCAAGGTCGAAGATTGAAAGGAAAAATTATGAAGCTGGTTTATGCTATTGTTGATAATGATGACTCTAAGGCAGTTTCGAGCGTGCTTACACAGAACGGTTTTTCTGTTACAAAGCTTGCTTCGACAGGCGGCTTTCTGATGTCGGGGAATACAACCTTCCTTGTTTGCACAGATAACGACAGAGTAGACGAGCTTATCGAGCTTATCCGTCAGCACAGCAGAAAGCGTAACCGTATTGCACCTCAGCATAATTCATACGAGACGAGGAGCTATTCTAACGCTCCTTCCGAGGTAAGCGTGGGCGGAGCTACGATTTTTGTAACTGATATTGAAAGGTTTGAAAAGCTCTGATGAAGCTTTACGGAAAAAAAGAGGCGCTTAAAAGGCTTGAGGGCTTTGCGGCGGCAAAGAGACTCCCTCACGCTATTCTTCTGAGCGCAGAGCAGGGCGTTGGAAAAAAAGTACTGGCTGATTATCTTGCTATGCTTTATCTTTGCGAAAAAAAGGGCGTAAAGCCTTGCTTTTCGTGCAACGAGTGCCGTAAAACCGAACAGAGACAGCACCCTGACGTTGTATACGTTACACAGGACGTTCTTTCGGCGAAGAAAAAAGTCGAAAGAATGAGGGAAATTGTCAGAGACGGGTACATAATGCCAAATGACGCCGAGCTTAGAGTTTATATTTTTGACGACGCAGATTTACTGAGCGTTGAGTGTCAGAATACGCTTTTGAAATTTATTGAGGAGCCGCTGAGCTTCAATCGCTTTATCTTTACCGCCTCGTCGGTCAATTCGATTATCCCGACGGTTTTGTCAAGGCTTACGAGAATAGACGTTGCGGTGCCTACGGTTGACGAATGCTACGAGGCGCTGGTTGATTTTTCTGTTCCGAGCGAAAAGGCGAAGGAACTCAGCAAGCTTTTTTCGGGAAATATCGGGCGTGCTCTTGCGGCGGCGGAGGACGAAGCCAATATAAAGCTCATAGACGACGCAAGGGCGTTTCTGCTTGCCGTTTCTCAGAAGAACGAATATCTGGCGGCGGCGTCTTTGGGTGCATTTACAACAAGAAAGGAACAAAACGCCGCGCTTCTGATAATCCGGGAGATACTCGCTGACGCAGTGGTTTTTTCAAGCTCAGGAACGAGTCTTTCGGGCTGTGACCGCGAGCTTTCGATAAAGCTTTCAAAGGCTCTTACGCTAAAAAAGCTCTTTGAGCTTCAAGAGCTTACGGGAAAGTATATTTCGCTTTCAGAAACGGCGCTCAATGTCAATCTGACGGCAACTGCGCTTGCGGCGGAATTTTTTACAGTCATATTCAGATAGAAAGGGATAAAAATGACAGAAGTAATCGGAGTTAGATTCAAGGAGGTCGGAAAGGTTTATTACTTTTCGCCGGGAAAAACAAAGGTGAATACAGGCGACAAGGTTATTGTCGAAACCGCAAGAGGCGTTGAGTGCGGCGACGTTGTTATGGGAAATTTCAATATCGAGGACGAAAAAATCGTTCAGCCGCTTAAAGAAATTATCCGTGTTGCAACCCCGGCGGACGTAAAGAAGCTTGAAGAAAACAGAGCGAAAAAAGACGAGATAATGAAAACCTTCGTCAAGAAAATCGAAGAGCATAAGCTTGATATGAAGGCAATAGACGTTGAGTGCACCTTTGACTGCGGAAAGATTATTTTCTTTTTCACCTCTGAAAACCGCGTTGACTTCCGTGAGCTTGTAAAAGACCTTGCAAGCGTATACAGAACCCGAATCGAGCTTCGTCAGATAGGCGTTCGCGACGAGGCGAAAATGCTCGGTGGGCTTGGAATCTGCGGCCGTCAGCTTTGCTGTTCGAGCTTTCTCGGCGAGTTTCAGCCCGTTTCGATAAAGATGGCAAAGGAGCAGTCGCTGTCGCTTAATCCCACAAAGATTTCGGGAACCTGCGGACGACTTATGTGCTGTCTCAAATACGAGCAGAACGCTTACGAGGACTTGTTGAGAATTACCCCGAAGGTAGGGGCTTACGTCGAAACCTCCGAGGGCAGAGGAAACGTCTGCGAGGTAAATCTTCTTACGGGTGTGCTGAAGGTTGTGCTTGATAAGAATAAGGAGGCTCCGCCTATTTCAGTAAAGCGTGACGAGGTGAGGGTAATCAGAGATTCCCACATTAAAGTTAACCGTGATGAGATTATGGCGTTCAAGTCGCTTGAGGACTGATTTTTTCGAAAAATACTTGACTTTTTTTTAATATTTGCTATAATGAAATAAAACAAACAAGGAGGATAATACCAATGGCTTATATTATTAACGACGAATGCATCGCTTGCGGCGCTTGCGCTGACGGATGCCCTGTTGACGCAATCAAGGAAGGCGACGGAAAGTACGTAATCGACGCAGACGGTTGCATCGATTGTGGCGCTTGCGCTGACGCTTGCCCTGTTTCTGCACCTCAGGCTAACTGATTCGCTCAAAAAGGACACGATAAAGCCGCTGTTTTTTCAGCGGCTTTTTTCTTTTGCGTAAAAAGGCACGGCTCAGAAAAAAACACAGTCTTCACCTCGGTTTCAGAAGTCGGAGGTGTTTTTTTATAGAAACCCCTTTCTTTTCGATGCAAAATGTGCTATTATTAAAATGTATATCTATGAAAGGAAAAAGAATATGGAATTTTCCGAACTTCTGAACCGAATTGCACAGGGCGATAAGTCAGCATTTGCTGAAATTTACGCCCCGATTTATAAACAGCTTTATTACATCGCTTATTTTTCGCTCGGAAACGCCGACGACGCAAAGAAAACGCTCAAAAGGGCGGCTCAGACCTGTTTTCAGAAATGTGCCGACTGCAAGAGCAAGGAAACCTTTAAGGCGTACTTCATAAGGCTTCTGTGCGACGGGATTGTTTCTGACTTTAAGGCGTGCCGAAAAAGCGGACGAAAGCCCGTGATTGAGCTTGATACCTCAACTCAGACGGGAAAAAAATTCGCTTCGCTTACCGAGGCTGAGCGTCTGACCTTTGTTATCTGGTGCTTTACAAACTATTCTGAGCATCAGCTTTCAATCGTAACAGGGCTAAAGGAGGAAGTAGCCGAGCAGAAGCTTAAAAGCGCAAAGAGCAAGATGCTCGACGAGCAAAAAAAGCAGACAGAGGAGCTTTATCTGTAAATATGACGATTCGTGATACAATAATAAAATATATGGAGAGCGTGGAGATTCCCGACGAGGTGCTCCCTGAGAATATTCTCGGTAAGGACGAGCCTAAGGATATTGAAACTCAGACCGCCGAAATAACCGAGATTACTCCCGAAATCTTCCTTGAAATCGTGAGAGCACAGCACCTGACAGGCGATGAATTTCTTGAAATTCTCGGTAACTCCCGCTTGAGCAAAAAAGCGTACAACGAAATTCAGGACGACGCTGAGCTGAGCACGCAAAGACTTATCGAAATCTTTTCAGAGGAGGGCTTCACCTCCGATGATTTCAGAGACGTTCTGATTGATATAAACGAGTTTTTGAAATCCGCTTCTACTGCCACGACAAAAGAAGCCGAGCTTATAAATAACGAGGACAAGCCTGAGGAGGAGAAGCCCTCTTACCGTAAGGCGTCCGATTTTGAGAGTGCAGACGACTATTACCCCGGAATAAACCGCGTCAAGATGATTTTTGCGGCAGTGCTTGCGGTGTTGCTTTTCGTTGGTAGCTTTGCGCTTCGTTATTATTACACAGGTTCGATTTTTATAACCGAGCCTCCTGTTGTCGATGAGAGCATAAACACGCAGGAAAAGCTTTTTGCGCTTCTTGGCGGCAATGAAGAAAATACGCTTCCTTTGGCGTCTGAGCCTGTCGAAGCTTGTACGGATTATTCCGTCAAGGGTGCGATTGCTTCCCCTGAGATACTTTCAAGGCTTGTTTCCTTTGGCAAACACACGCTCTATTGCAACGGCAACAGGCTTCAGATAATCGGAACAATCGGCGGTCAGATGGAGCAGGAGAAAGAAATAGACTATGAAGGCGAGCTTCTCGGCGTAGCGGTTATAAACGGAAAATTTGCGGTTGTTTCACAGAAAAACGCCGAGCCGTTCCCGTTCTCTTATGACGTTGAGAAAAAGAGCACGGACGAAAACGGCGAGGAAAAAACCGAAATCATAACGCTTAACGATACGCTTCTTAAAGATATTGTGACAGTTGAGCTTTTTGACGGCGAAAACCCGATTGAGCCGCTTAGCGTTTATACTCAGACAGGAACACTCTCAAAGCTTATCCTTAAAAACGAGAGTCTTATCGTGATTACTGCTGACAATGCCGCCCAAAACAGGCAGGAGTCAGCGCCTCAGACGTATATACCTTACTCGGAAACAGACGGAAAAAGAAGCCTTGTGGCGCTTGAAGATATTTTTATTCCGTTTGAGCCAAAAACGGCAGGTTATCTTGTGTTTGGCGAATGCTTCTTCTCAGAAAAGCTTACCGCTTCTTCTGCTCAGGCGATTCTCGGCGCAAACGAACACGTATACCTTTCAGACGCCGAAAAGTTCCTTTATATCGGTCACAACTGCGGCAAAAACAGCGCAATAATCCGCTATGGAATCGAAAACGGAGCGCTTGACAGCTATCTTTTCACAGAAGGAAGCTTCAGCAGCGCCTGCGCTCTTGACGAGGGAAAGCAAGCCATAAGATTTACCGCCCACGAAAATAACGCAATGTCGCTCTTTATTTATGATGAAAGCGCTTTTGTTCCCGTGATTTCGCCCGAAGAAACCGACGAGAAGACGGAGCCTTTGAAAAATCCGCTTCTTTCAAAGATGGACGGGCTTCTTCCCGAAAGCTCCCCCGTTTGCACCTACTTTGACGAAAACGCAGTGTATATCGCAGCGTCGGAGGGAGAAAAGATTGCGCTTTGCGGCGTGAATACGCTTGACACAGCCGACCTCTTCGAGCTTGAACGAATCGAATGCTCCGACAATGAGCTTCTTGAGCTTGAGGACGAGCTTGCATTGGGAATCAGATACGACGTGAACGACGACGGTGAGAGAACAGCGCTTGTGCTTGAGCTTTATAACACGGGAAAACGAGTTCCCGAAAAGCTCTCTGATTATAAAATCAAGGCAGAGAGTACGATTGAAGGCAACTGGAGCAAATATCTCTCAACTCCCGTTGAAAATAAGCTTTCGTCTCTTGCGGTAAAGGACGGACGGATTTTCCTCCCTGTGACTTATTTTGACGGAATAAGCGAGATTGAAAAATTTATCGTTCTTGAGTGGAACGAGGGAAAAATAACTGAGCTTGGCTATCTTATCGAATATGACGTGAGGGCAAAGGAGCTTCTTATGACAGCAGGCGACAACGTTTTCTTCTGCGTGATGGACGGGCTTATCAAATCCGCACGGATAGCCGATTTCATCGTTATTTCTCAGCTTGAAACGAACTGAGTTTGTGCAACTGCAACAATAATGTAATCGTTTTTTTGGTTGTTTTACCGCCCTTGTAATGAAAATGTTTTATTGCTATAATTTAAGTACGGAAAAAATTTTTGAAAGGAAATATAAATATGAACTACGGTTTTTTTGATGAAAAGAACAAGGAATACGTCATCACACGCCCCGATACTCCCTCGGCGTGGGCAAACTATCTCGGTTCTCCCGAATACGGCGCAATTATCTCCAATAACGCCGGCGGTTACAGCTTCGTAAAATCGGGCGCTAACGGTCGAGTTATCCGCTATCGCTTCAACGGCGTTGCAACAGACCAGCCCGGCCGTTATATCTACATTCGCGACCTTGACACTAACGATTACTGGTCTGCTTCGTGGGCTCCTGTTTGTAAGCCTCTTGAAAGCTTTAAGAGCCAGTGCCGTCACGGAACGGCTTATTCTGTAATTTCCTCCGAATACAGCGGAGTAAAGGCAGAAACAACCTACTACGTTCCAAAGGGCGCCGCCTACGAGGTTTGGAGCGCAAAGATCACCAATACTTCAAACGCCCCCAAGAAGCTCGCTGTTACAGGCTACTGCGAATTTGTAAACGATCCTAACTACGAGCAGGACCAGGTAAACCTTCAGTACACTCTCTTCATTACCCGTACCTATTTTAAGGGCAATTACATTCACCAGATGCAAAACGAGGTTTATAACCCCAACAGCGGACGCTTCCTCGGTCTTGCGGGGGCAAAGGCTGACGCTTACTGCGGCGACCGTGACGCTTTCGTAGGCTCTTACAGAAGCTACGCTAATCCCAAGGGAATCGAAGAAGGCCTCAAGGGCGAGCTTAACTACAACACAAACTCCTGCGGTGCGCTTGAAAGCGACATCGTTCTTCAGCCGGGCGAATCAAAGACCCTCACCTATGTAATCGGCGGTCAGAAGACAGAGGCTGAAATTACTGAAATAATCGCTCGTTATGAAAACGAGGGAACAGTTGAAAAGGAGCTTACAGAGCTCAAGAACTACTGGCATTCAAAGCTTGAAAATCTTGTTGTAAATACTCCTGACGCTGACTTTAACAATATGGTTAACGTATGGAACGCTTATAACTGCTTTATCACGTTTACTTGGTCAAGAGCCGCTTCCTTCCAGTACTGCGGTCTGAGAAACGGCTTTGGCTACCGTGATACGGTTCAGGATATTCAGGGTATTATCCACCTTGCTCCCGAAATGGCAAAGCAGCAGATTGTATTTATGCTCTCAGCTCAAGTTACCAACGGCGCAGGTCTGCCTCTTGTTAAGTACACACACCAGGCAGGTAAGGAAAATCACCCCGACGAAAACGACGAGAATACAGCTTATGCAAAGGAAACAGGACATCCGTCCTACCGTGCTGACGACGCTCTCTGGCTCTTCCCGACGATTTATAAGTATATCTCCGAAAGCGGCGACAGTAAGTTCCTTGACGAAGAAATTCTCTATGCAAACGACGGCGAAAAGGGAACGGTTTACGACCACCTCAAGCGCGCTATCGACTTCTCTATGAACCACCTCGGAACTCACGGAATGCCCGCAGGTCTCCACGCTGACTGGAACGACTGTCTGCGTCTTGGAAAGAAGGGCGAGTCTACATTCGTTGCATTCCAGCTCGTTTACGCAATTAAGATTCTGCGTACCTATGCAGTTGAAAAGAACGATACAGATTATATCAAGTATCTTGACGAAATCGGCGCAAAGCTCGACGAGATTCTTTCTGCTTGCTGGAACGAGGACAGATGGATCAGAGGCTATAAGGAAGACGGAACGGTTATCGGTCAGAGAACTGATCCCGAAGCTTCTATGTGGCTCAACCCTCAGTCCTGGTCAGTTATTTCGGGCTTTGGTACGAAGGAGCAGCAGGAAAAGGCTATGGATAGCGTTGAGCGTGAGCTTAACACGCCTTACGGTGCAATGGTAATGTATCCTCCTTACGTAAAGCACGGCTTTGACGGCGCTCTTATGCAGTGCTTCAACAGATGCACAAAGGAAAACGCAGGTATCTTCTCTCAGCCTCAGGGTTGGCTGATTCTCGCCGAATCCAAGCTTGGTCACGGTAACAGAGCATATAAATACTGGAAGGAAGCAGCTCCTGCAACCTATAACGACAACGCAGAGCATCGTGTTCTTGAGCCGTACGTTTACGGTCAGTTCGTTGAAGGTAAGGACAGCCCCTTTGCAGGTCGTGCTCACGTTCACTGGCTCACAGGTACCGCTTCAACCGTTATGGTAGGTACAACAGAGGGTATCCTCGGTCTTATCCCCGAAACAGACGGTATTGTGATTGATCCGTCAATTCCTTCTGAGTGGAAGCAGTTTACAATGAAAAAGGTCTTCAGAGGAAAGATTCTTAACGTAACTGTAAACAACCCCAATGCAAGCGAACACGGCGTCAAGTCCGTAACTGTCAACGGAACAAAGCTTGAAGGAAAGCTTATCCGCGCTGATATTCTCAAGGACGAAAACGAAGTAATCATTGAAATGTAATTCTAAAACCGCATGGGTTAATACCTGTGCGGTTTTTGTTTCTTCAAATGTAAATTTAGAAAAAATTTATTTTTTGTTGACAATCAAATATTTTTATGTTAAAATAAAATTCAAGTTTGACAAATATAAGTATTTTCTGTAAATTTTTGTATTTATGGGTGATATTGTATGGAGAAGGAAATAAAGAAAAAGCTCGTAGAATTGGGAATAGATATAAAAGACGTAGACCTTCGCTTCGGCGGAGACTATGAGCTTTTTTTAAGATTGCTCAAAAAATTCCCTGAGGATAAGAATTATAACTGGATTTCCGATTGCATAAAGGCTGAGAATTGGGAGGATATGCTCAAGGCTGTGCATACGTTTAAGGGCGTTGTTTTGGGGCTTTCCCTTAAAAGATTGGGCGAGCTTACGCAAAAACAGTTGACATTGCTCCGAGATAAATGCTATAATGAAGCTGTAAAAATGATGGACGAGATTGCTTCCGAATATGAGGCGGCAGTCGGATTTATTGAAAAGATGTAGGATTACTATGAAAAAAACTGTTCTTGTGGTTGACGACGTTGAGATAAACCGTGACCTTCTTGAAGAAATATTGTCTGATGAATATAACGTAATTAAAGCCAAAAGCGGTCAAGAGGCGCTTGAAGCTCTTGAAGCAAATCGAATTTCCGTTGTTGCGCTTGACCTCGTGATGCCTGTGATGGACGGCTTTGAGGTCTTAAAGGCAATGAAGAAAAAAAGACTTATAAAGAAAATTCCCGTTCTTGTTATTACAGGCGAAACCTCAGCGCTTATTGAAAGTAAGTGCCTTGAGTACGGCGTTTGTGACTTTATAAGACGTCCGTTTGTCAATAAGCTCGTAAAGCAGCGTGTGAATATGGCGGCTGACCTTTACGGTTATAAAAATATTCTTGAGACTCAGGTTGAAACTCAGATAGACATTCTTCAGAAGCAAAACGAAATCCTTCAACAGCAGGCTTACGAGCTTGAACAAAGTAAGCTGAGAATTATTGATATTCTCGGTACAGTCGTAGAAGGAAGAAGCCTTGAAAGCGGCGAACATATAAGACGTGTAAAGGGCTATACGAAAATGCTTGCAAAAAAGCTCGCTGAGCGTTATCCCGAATATAATCTCACCAAGGACCGTATCGAGATGATCTCAAACGCAAGCGCACTTCACGATATCGGAAAAATCGCAATCCCCGACAGTATTCTTCTCAAGCCCGCAAAGCTTACTAAGGAAGAATTTGAGGAGATGAAGACCCACTCGCTCAAGGGTAGTGAGCTTCTTGAAAATATTAAGGGCGTTTGGGACGAGGAATACGCAAAAACCAGCTATGAAATCTGCAGATGGCACCACGAAAAATACGACGGAAAAGGTTACCCCGACGGTCTCAAGGGCGAGGAAATCCCGATTTCAGCTCAGATTGTTTCTGTTGCCGACGTTTATGACGCGCTCGTGAGCGTGAGAGTTTATAAGGGCGCCTTTACTAAGCAGCAGGCGTTCGATATGATAATGGCAGGCGAATGCGGTCAGTTCTCGCCAAAGCTTATGGAATGCTTCGAGGAAGTTAAGGACGATTTCGAAGACCTCGCCGAAAGGCTTAAATCAAAAGAAGAGACAGAGTAGGGTGATTACCCATACGGAAGTCTTATGCGTTTACTGAGGAAAACCCTT
>JAZNST010000002.1:0-53602 GCA_045591405.1 Ruminiclostridium sp. | reverse complement strand
TCCGCCGCCCATACCGCCTGAAACGAAAACGATAGACGCATTTTTAAGAGCCTTCTCGATTTCTTCACGGTTTTCTGTTGCAGCCTCAGCGGCAGTCTCGGGACGTCCGCCTGCGCCTCTGCCCTTACAAACCTTACGGCCAATCTGGATTCTTCTCATAAGGTTCTTATCTTTTTGCTTGAGGGCGGCTACGTCAGTATTAACAGCGATAAATTCAATATTTTCAAGCTCGTCGTCATCCTCGAAGTCAAATTCGTCGTCATCGTCGCTTTTATTAGCCTGTGCAAGCTCGGCATATTTCTTAGCCATGTGTTCAACAGCATTACAACCGCCGCCGCCTACGCCGACAACCTTTATGCTAACGTCATAAACGCCGTCTTCGTCAAGCGTATCACGGTTTTCAACTAAGCTTTCGTCATCTATATCAAAACCCATTTTAGACCTCCAATTATTTTTATACTTTTCTTAATTATTCTAGCAGATTTTCAAGACAATTTCAAGGGGTTTTATCAAAATTTTGTATATTTTTTTCTTTTTGACACCATATATGGTAAAACGACAGCTATTGGATCAACCAAAGCTGTCGTATTAATTATTCAGGAATGTCGGGACTGTGTGTATCTGACGGCGGCTCAGTCTCAGGCGGCGTTGTTACGGCTGTATCGCCTGAATCGTGAATGGGGCGTGTTACCACTCGTTCCGGGTTAGACAGCATCATTACTATCTTTTCGTCGTCGTCAAGCTTCTCGTTGATAAGAACTCCTGCGGCATAGAGCTTTTCTTCTATCTGGATTCCCGCGCCGAAATCTATCGAAATCCTGTCGTCGTAAAGAATCGTTATTGCCATCGTATCGGTAACGTCTATACGGCACTTTTCAAAAAGTTTGTTCTGGTCGAGTCCTGTCACAATTTTATGGATAAGCTCAACTTTTTTGTCTTCAGTATCAGGCAGTATCTTTCCAACCTGAGCTGTCTGAGCGTCAATTTCAAGTCCTCTTACAAGGCGCTCCGTGTGGTGCTGATTGTCAGCAACAGCAAGCAGTTTTTCACGGTATGAAAGCACGTAATAGCTTCCGTCATAGTAGATTTCTGCCATCGGATCGGCTGTTGTAAGGACAATTTTCAGCTTATTCGGAAAATGACGCTCAACGCTTGCCGTATCAACGTAAATCAGCTTTTCAAGAATTTTTTCCTCAATCGAAGCCGTGTTCATTCTCACAAGGTTATCTCCCTCGCTTACTCCTGCGGCGGCTATAACCTGTTCGTCGGTGTATTTCTCGTTATTGACGATTTCTATACTGCTTACGTTAAAAAGAACGGTCACAGAAAGAATCGAAAGAGTCGCGACTGTTACGACGGCTATCAAAATATAATAAAGGAGCATATTGCGCTTCTTTTTTCTTCTGTTATTTCTTTTTTTGAGCTTTTCGTTCTTTTTTCGCTCTTTTTCGATTCGCTCCCGTTCAAGCCGTCTACGCTCGTTTTCAAGCTGACGGACAGGACTCACGGGAGGATTCTGCGTTTTTGACTGCTGAATTATTTTTTCCTGTTTTCTTTTTGAGGGCTTGTGAAGAGGCTGTTTTTTCTTTGCCTTTTTTACCTTTTCGGGCTTTTCCCCTCTGTATTCACGCATCAGCTCATCTTGCGACATTCTGTTTCTTTTTGTCGGTTTGAACTCTGGCAAATCCTCTCCCCCTTTTACTTCATACTCTTTTTATATCCGCACCCACGCTTCTGAGTACCTTTTCTATTCCGTCATATCCTCTGTCAACGTGACAAAGCCCTGTTATTCTCGTTATTCCGTCAGCAAAAAGCCCCGCTGTTATAAGTGCGGCTCCGCCTCTGAGGTCGGTTGCTTCAAGCTCAGCGCCCGAAAGCGAGCTGACGCCCGTTACTACCGCAACCCGTCCTTCGACGTTTATTTTTGCTCCGAGCCTTATAAGCTCTCCTGCGTGCTTGAATCTGTTTTCAAAGATATTTTCAACAAAAACCGTCGTTCCGTCAACTGCCGAGCAAAGAGCCATCATCATCGGCTGAGCGTCTGTCGGAAAGCCCGGATGAACATTCGTTCTCACAGGCGGCGGCGAATGAAGCGGACGCTTTGCGTTTATATAAACGCAGTCGTTTCCGAAGCTGTAAATACTGCAACCGATTTGTTCAAGCGTATGAACCGTCTGAAATAGGTCGGTGTGATTGACCTTTGTAAGCACAAGCTCGCCTCTTGTGATTGCCCCACAGCAAAGATAGGTAGCCGCCACAATTCTGTCGGGCATTACCGTATATTCACAGCCCGTAAGCTTTTCTACGCCCTTTATAAAAACGGTTCCTGTCCCTGCGCCCTCTACCTTTCCGCCACAGCGATTGATAAACGCGGCAAGGTCAGATATCTCAGGCTCCCTTGCGGCGTTATGGATTTCGGTTTCGCCGTTAGCGAGCGCCGCTGCAAGCATAATATTTTCCGTTGCACCAACCGACGAAAAGGAAAGAGAAATTTTCGCCCCTCTTACGCCCTTTGGCGCTGTACATTCAAGATAACCGTGCCTTTCGGTTATCTCTACGCCCATTTTTTTCAAGGCTTCGATATGAAAATCTATCGGTCGGGAGCCAAGCTCGCACCCTCCGGGAAAGGACATTCTGCAATGTCCGCACCGTGATATCGCAGGACCGAGAAAAATAATAGACGAACGCATCTGCCTCATAAGCGATATGGGAATATCCGTATTCGCTATTGCCCCCGCCTTGACGCAGACGGTTTTACCCTCTCTTGCGCAACGACAGCCAAAGCATTCAAGTATTCTGCACGCCGCGTCACAGTCGGTCAGCTCAGGACAGTTATGTAAAACGCACTCGCCACTGCAAAGAAGCGTTGACGCAAGCAAAGGCAGAGCGCTGTTTTTTGCCCCCTGAACCGCTATTTCACCCTCAAGGCGCTTTGCGCCCCGAATTATGATTTTCTGTTGCTCTGTCATATAATCACCCTTTCAAAAGCAAAGCTGTCATTTTTCAGTTTATGCCCCTGGGGTGATTTTGGTGTAATCAGACCTTAGTAAGACCTAAGAGGTCGATTATCTGACTGAGGATTTCTCCCTGTGCGTCGTTGGTTCTGAGCCTTGCACAGTTTTCGCTCATAAGCTCAAGGCGCGCTCTGTTGTTATTGAGCTTATTGACCGTTTCAATAAGCCACGCTCCCGTAAGCTCCTTGTCCTCTATAAGAATAGCCGCATTTGCGTCGGCAAGAGTCTTTGCGTTATAATACTGGTGATTTTCCGTTGCATAAGGATAAGGAACAAGAATACTTGCTCTGCCTATTGCAATCGTTTCTGTAAGCGTCATTGAGCCTGCTCTTGAAATAATAAGATCCGCCGCACACATACAGGTATACATATTATCAATATATTCCTTGAGCATCAGGCGACTCGCCTTGGTATCAACTCCGCCGTCTTCAAGCTTTTTGACAAAGGTTTCTTTTCCGTTTCCGCCAAAAGCGTGAATATGATTTATTCCGCCTACCTTTTCCTCCCACTTGATAAGCTCGGCGACAGCGTCGTTTATTCTGTTTGCGCCGAGGCTTCCGCCAAAGGAAAGAATCGTGAAGCCGTCAACTAACCCAAGACGTTCTCTTGCGGCGTTTCTTTCTTCGATGGGAATATTGTTTCTAAGAGGGTTTCCCGTTACCACACAGCGACTTTCGTCCTTGAGATATTTAATGCAGTCAGCGCTTCCGACAAGAACCCTGTCAACCTGATCTGAAAGCATTTTTGTGGTAATTCCGGGATACGAATTTGATTCGTGTGTTATTGTTTTGATTCCGAGCTTTACCGCAACCTTGAGCACGGGAGCGCAGACATAACCGCCTGTTCCGATACAAATATCGGGCTTGAATTCATTTATAATCTTCTTAGCGGTAGGCTTTGCGTTCATATAATAGTGAACGGCCTGGACGTTGCGCTTTATGTTTGTGAGGCTTATTTTACGCTGAAAGCCCGCTATTTTCATCGGCGCAAAATCATATCCCGCCTTTTTAACGAGCTTTGCCTCCATTCCGTTTGGCGAGCCGATAAAAAGAATCTTGCTGTCGGGGAATACGCTCATTATCTTATCTGCTATTGCAAGAGCAGGATTTATATGACCTGCTGTGCCTCCTGCGGCGATTATTGCTCTCATTTTTTCATTCCTTTCAATTATTCAAGCTCTGCCTTTCTCGAAATGCTCAGAAGAACTCCCATTTCGCAAAGCTGCATTACGAGCGCCGTTCCGCCGTAGCTGAAAAACGGCAACGAAATTCCCGTATTTGGAACTGAGTTTGTGGCAACGGCTATGTTCAAAAACGCCTGAAGCCCCATCTGAACCGTAATTCCCACTGCAAGCATCATTCCTGTCTTGTCTCTTGCGTGAGAAGCGATATAAAAGCCTCGGAAGATGAGAATGCCAAAAAGAAGAATTACAAGGATTCCTCCGACAAAGCCAAGCTCCTCACAGATGATTGAGAAAATAAAGTCGTTTTCAGAAGCGGGAAGGTAAGAATATTTTTGCCTTGAGTTTCCAAAGCCAAGACCGAAAAGCCCTCCCGAACCGATTGTGACAAGCGACTGATACGTTTGGAAGGTCTTGTCGCTGATATCGGCTTCGGGGTTTGTGAAGCTTAAAATTCTGTCGCTGAAGTACGTGATACCCATTGCCTGCATTGCAAGAACGGCAAGGATAATAAGAAGAACGAGCGACACAAGCATAACAACAATATGCTTCGGTGAAACCCCCGCAACAAACATCATCGCAACGCCGATTGCAAAGATGATGATAGTACCCGAAAGGTGCGGCTGCATAATAACAAGGCCGCAAGCTATCGCAAGAACTATCGCAAACGGTAAAAATCCCGTTTTGAACTGCTTGAGTTGTTCAAAGCGTTTATTGGTAAAATATGCAAAAACACAGATTACCGCAAATTTCAGAAATTCCGACGGCTGGAAAGTAATACCTGCAATCTCAATCCATCGTTCTGCGCCGCCAAGCGTCGTTCCGAACGCAAAAACCGAGAGCATAAGTCCTACTGACACTATAACCGCAATTTTTATAAAGAGCTTTTTTTCAACGTAGTGATAGTCAAGGTTTGAGATAATTATCATTCCCACTACGCCAAGAAGCGCAAAAAGAAGCTGTCGTCTTACGTAATAAAGGCTGTCGTCAAATTTTTTGAACGCAACAACGTAGCTCGCCGAAAACATCATTACAATCCCAAAGGCAAGGAGAATGAGAATGATTGTAAAAAGAGAATAGTCAAAGCTGTTTCTGAACCACGTTACTCTTTTCTTTTTGTGCGGAGCCTTGACTGCCTGATTTGCAGCAGCAGTCTGTTGCCCTGCGTTATTGGCAGGGGCAAGCCTTATCGGGCTTTTCGTATTTTTAGGGCTGTTATTTGCCATTATACTCTCCTAATCAGAACATACCTGTTGATAAAAAGACGCTTACGCCTCCTGCAATAAGAGCTAAAAGCGAGAAAACGAAATCAATCTTGATTTCCTTCCATCCTCTGATTTCAAAAGCGTGATGTATCGGAGTCATCTTGAAAAGACGCTTTCCGTGAGTGAGCTTGAAGTAGGTCTGCTGAATAAGGACGGTAAGCGCCTCCCAGATAAATACCGCGCAGGCAATTATCATAAGAACTTCCATTCCCGTGCCTACGCCTATTCCAACAACAAGACCTCCGAGGAAAAGCGAGCCTGTGTCGCCCATAAAGACCTTTGCGGGAGGGAAATTCCACCACAAAAAGCCCAGCATTGAGCCTGCCGCCGCAATGCACACGAGAGTCATTGAGTTGAAGCTGAACATAGAGCAGATTATAGCAAAAGCAATAAAGTAAATAAAGCTCACAGACGAGCACAAGCCGTCGATTCCGTCGGTAAGATTTACAGCGTTCACAATGTAAATCATTCCAAGTCCCACAACTACGTAGTAAAAGTACCAAAGGTCAATAGCCCCGATAAAAGGAAGTCTGATGACAGTAGAGGTATCTCCCATAAGGACTCTTGCGGTGAAGTAAGCGGCTACGATAAGGAACTGAAGAATAAGCTTCTGCTTTTCGGTGAGTCCTTCGTTTCTTTTTTTCTTGACCTTTATAAAGTCGTCGAGAAATCCGACAAATCCAAAAAGAAGCGCCAGAATTACACAGGAAAGAGTCTTTGCCGTTTCAACCGAGCCTACGATGTCGAAGCTGAGCTTTCCTTCGCTTGCAAGAAAAATAAATCCTGCAACAACCGCCGCAACAAAGCCGATGATGAACATAATTCCGCCCATTGTCGCCGTGCCTTGCTTTTTTTCGTGCCACTTGGGGCCAATATCAAGAATTGTCTGACCGTATTTCATTTTATGAAGCACAGGGATCACGATAAATCCCAAAAGCGCAGTTACTGCTACGGAAATTCCCGCTGTCATAAGAATTGACGATAAGCTCATTTGTCTTTTCCCTCTCTGTTTGACATTATTTCATTTACAATTTCTTTCTCGTTAAAGTAAAGATATTCGTCTCCGATTACCTGATAGTTTTCGTGACCTTTGCCGCAAAGAGCAACCGTGTCGCCCTCTCTTGCAATGCTCAAAGCGTATTCAATCGCTTCTTTTCTGTCTATAAAGGTGTTATAAGGAGTAGTCAGAGACTGAGCGCCCTGTTCGACCTGAGAGATTATTTTCTGTTGGTCTTCAAAACGTGGATTGTCGCTCGTGATTACCATATAATCAGAAAGCAAAGCCACTGTTTTTCCCATTGCAAAGCGTTTTGTTTCGTCACGCTCGCCTGCGGCGCCAAAAACGCAGATTATTCTTCCTAAAGCAAAGCTCCTTAAATCAGTAAGGAACTTTTCAAGAGCGTCGGCGGTGTGTGCGTAATCGCAAAGAACCGTGATTTTACCGCTGTAAACGACTTCGCTTCTTCCTCTGACTCCGTTAAAAGTAAGTAGAGCCTCAACACATTTACCCAAATCAAGCCCAAGAGCATTACATGCCGCAACAGCCGCCATAGAGTTCTGAACACTGAAGCGTCCGGGAATTGCAAACGAAACGGGGAAGGATTTCTCGTCACGCCGAGAGCTGAGCCAATAGGTCACCCCTGTTTCCTTGAGCTTTACGTTAACGCTGTAAAAATCGGATACGCCATCGACGGTGCAACCGGTTTTCTCCGTTTCAAGCTCTTTATAAAGCCTCTGACCGTACTTGTCGTCCGTGCATACTACTGCTCTCTTACTCATTTTGAAAAGCATTTTCTTGGCTTTATAATAATTTTCCATCGTCCCGTGATAGTCAAGATGGTCTTGCGTAAGATTCGTAAAAACACCGCACTCGAACTGCTCGTCGCTGAAACGATGCTGTGCAAGCGCCTGAGACGACGCTTCCATTACGCAATATTCTACGCCGTTGTCTCTCATCATCGCAAAATAACGGTAAAGCTCCGTAGGGCGCGGAGTTGTGGGAACGTCGTGGTCTGACTCAAAAAATTCGTCCCCAACGTCAATTCCAATCGTTCCGATTGTCCCGACCTTATGTCCAAGAGAAGTAAGTATGTGCTTTATTACGGCAACCGTAGTCGTTTTTCCGTTTGTACCCGTAACCCCGATAAGCTTGAGCGACTTTGTGGGGTTATTATAAAAGCTGCTTGAAAGGTAACTCAGCTCTTTTCTCGTGTCTGAAACGACAATCTGACGGCTAAGACCAAGGTCAGTTTCGGTTACAACCGCCGCCGCGCCGTTATCAAGCATCTTTTGCGCCACGCTGTGACCGTCAAAGCGCTTTCCCTTGATGCAAACGAAAACGTAGCCCTTTTCAAAGCGGCTCGTGTCGTCGGTTATTCCTCTGACAACAGTATCGTCAAGCCCTTGCTCTTTAGCAAGAGGCGTAAGCTCATAAAGCGTCATATCTTCCCTCCTCTCATATATCACTTTTAGGGCGGAGTGGTCAGACCGTCCGCCCTATTTTTGTCGTTTATTAGCCCGTTTCGTCGTTTACAATAAACGTAACCTCTACAACCGTTCCCTTACCTGCCTCTTCGCCCGCCTCGATAGACTGAAGCGAAGCGGTAGCGTTAGCGTTGTCAACAGCGCCGCCCGAAAGCCTTATGTTAAGCCCTGCGTTTGTAAGAGCGATATTGGCTTCAGAAACCGTCATACCTATTACGTTGGGGACGATAACGCTTTGCTTTTCAGCGTCGTCCATATAAATTACGACCGTTCCGCCCTTTGGAATCGAATAGCCCGAACCCGGTGTTGTAGACTGAACCTTTCCGTTTTCGTTTCCTACGAATACTGCGTTAAGTCCGTAGTAGTTAAGGCTCGTGATTGCGCCGAGGCTATTCTGACCGATAATGTACGGTACCATAGTATCCTGCTCTGCAAGCTCTTCTGCTGTGTACTGTGCGTAAATTCCGAGATATTCAAGGCACTCGCTGAACACAGCCGAAACAACGGGAGCCGCAACCGCACTTCCGTAGATTTTTCCGTTCATAGGCTCGTCAACCATTACGAGCATTATATATTCGGGATCTTCAGCGGGAGTAAATGCACAGAAGGAGGAAACGTAACGCATATTCACCTTTGAATATTCGTCAAGCTTTTCGCTCGTTCCCGATTTTCCGCCGATGTCGTAGCCTTCAATGTAAGCGTTTGAGCCGCCGTTGAAGATAACGACGTTTTCAAGAAGATCCTTCATCACCGCTGAAGTTTCTTCGCTTATTACCTGACGCTTGGTTTCCGTTGCATAAGACATAATTACGTTTCCGTCGTCGTCAACGATTTTATCCATAACGTGAGGCGTCACAAGATAGCCGCCGTTTACAACGGAAGCAAACGCTGTAATCATCTGTAACGGAGTAAGCTTATTCGTCTGACCGAACGACGACGAAGCAAGCTCAACAGGTCCCATATTCGGACGGGATACGAAAAGCGACTGCGCTTCG
The DNA here is from genome assembly GCA_045591405.1 of Ruminiclostridium sp. Lineage (GTDB taxonomy): Bacteria > Bacillota > Clostridia > Oscillospirales > Ruminococcaceae > Ruminiclostridium_E. Next base: position 44,664 of record JAZNST010000002.1, on the reverse strand, counting down.
CCCGGAAGGTCGATTCCTGTTTTTTCAGTAAGTCCGAACGCTTCAAAATACTCACAGAAATGGTCAGCGCCAAGAGCCTGGCCAATCTGAATAAAGGCAGGGTTACAGGATTTTGTGAGCGAAAGCTGGAGATCAAGCATTCCGTGACCGCCCTCGCTCCAACAAGAAATCGGCGTTCCCGAAACGTCGTGTACGCCTGCACAGTAAAATTCGCTCTCTCTTGAAACCGCTTCTTCTTCAAGAGCCGCCGCACAGGTCAGAACCTTAAATACAGAACCGGGGAAATAAAGCTCGCTGATTGCCTTGTTGTTCCACTGAGTTTCTCTGTAAATTCCCTCCTGCTTGGTAACAAGCTCCTCGATTTCTTCAACTGTATAGGGAGTTTCTCTTTCAGCGTTTTCTTCAAGAAGGTCAGCTCTGTATTCTTCAAGCTTTCCCGTGAAAAAATCGTTAAGCTGTGCAGGGTAGTTAAGGTCGTAGCCGGGCGCTGTTGCCATTGCAAGAATAGCTCCCGTCTTTACGTTCATAATAATTCCCGCTGCTCTGTTGTCAACGCCCTCCTGAGAAATAACTGTCTCAAGATTTTTTTCAAGATAATGCTGAACTACTTCGTCAATTGTGAGGTAGATGCTGTTTCCGTTATGTGCTTCATAACGTGTTTCGTATTCGTAAGGCATTGCGCCGCCGCTTGCGTCCTGAGCTGAGACTACCTTTCCGTCAATGCCCTGAAGATATTCGTCATAGTACGCTTCAACGCCGTAAACGCCGTTATTGTCAAAGTTTGTGAACCCGATAACCGACGCCGCAAGCGTTTCATTCGGATAATTTCTCGCTGTGTTTTCTACAAGATACACAGAATAGGTTGCAAAATCATTCTCAGCGACAAAGGCGCTTATCCGGTCTGCGACCTCTTTTTCTACCTTTGGTTTTACCGTATAGAATTTTCTGTTTGTTTTTTCTACTTCTGCGCAAATCTTATCGTAATCAACCTCAAGAATCTCGGAAAGAGTCTTACAAATAAGCTTTTTTTCGTCCTCGTCCTCGTACTTACTTATGTCGTAGGGACTAACGATTACGTCCCAGACAGTTTTACTCTGCGCAAGAACCTTACCCTTTACGTCGTAAATCGTGCCTCTGTTCGCGTTTATCGTAAGCTCGGTTAGCTGTTGAGTGTTTGCCTTTGAGCGATAATATTCAGCCTTTACGATAGAAGTAGTAAAAAGACTCAAGATTATGTAGACGGCAAAAATAACAAAAAATACAAATACGCCCAGATGTATTCTTTTACGCATCTTGTTTGTTGGTGATTCGCTCATTTACATCTGCCCTTCCGTGTTATTTCTTGTCCCATTATATTGGCTTAAAATCCTAAATATTCCAAAATCCCGTTGAACCACTCGTTTATGGATACAAAGAAGTTATTTTCAACCTCTGCAACCTCAGAAAGCGTTTCTGTGCTTCCCTCGATATATCTGACCTGTGTTTTCTGAGTTTTCTGAAGTCCAAGCTCATTAACTGCACTCTGGTCAACCTTATTGAGCGTTACCATATTGTCAAGATTTGCCTGAAGGCGAACGTTTTCGCTCTGTGCATACGCAAGCTGTGCTTCTTGCTCGTTGATTTTCGTCGCAAGCTCAGAGATAGTCGCCTTACTGTTGAGCAGGGCAATCGCAAAGAAAGTGGCGCAAGCTGTTACAATGAGCATCTTGAACCAGTTACCGTTTCTTGCCGCCGCCTTTTCGTGAACCTTGATTTCGGGTGCAGATTCCTTCTTGGGCTTTATCTGCGCCTGATATTCTGTGTCAAACCTTGAAAGGTCATAAGCTACGTTTGAGTTGTAATCGTACATTTTGGAAATCCTTTTCTAAAGTTTTTCTATTACCCTTAATTTTGCGCTTCTGCTTCGCTGATTGTCGTTGAGCTCCTTCTCGTCGGCGACAATCGGCTTTCTGTTTACAAGTGCGCCCTTTGCCTCTTTACCGCAAACGCACACGGGAAATTCGGGAGGACAGGTACAACCTGTGCAAAACTGCTTGAACGCATTTTTAACTATTCTGTCTTCAAGCGAATGGAAGGTGATTATTGCCATTCGTCCGCCCTTTTTAAGAAGACTAAAACCGTCCTGAAGCGCCGTTTCAAGCACCTCAAGCTCCTTATTGACTTCAATTCTTATTGCCTGAAAGGTCTTTCTGCAAGGGTTTTTCTCGTTTCTGACCTTTATCGGAACGTTTCTTTTTATAATTTCAGCAAGCTGTCCCGTTGTTTCAACAGGCCCCTGCTCTCTTGCTCTCATAATGCCCTTTACTATTCCGCGAGCAAATTTTTCTTCGCCATAGTTAAAAAGTATTCTTTCCAGCTCTTCTTGTGAGTATTCATTTACTACGTCGTAGGCGCTCTGTCCCTCGCCACTCATTCTCATATCCAGAGGAGCATCCTCGTGGAAAGAGAAGCCTCTGTCTTTATTGTCAAGCTGATAAGAAGAGACGCCCAGATCCATAAGTATTCCGTCAACCTTTTCTATATCAAGAGCCTCAAGCTCGTTGCATAAAAACTCGAAGTTCTTATTTATAAAGGTCGGGTTATAGCCCTGAAGTCGCCTTTTTGCAGCTTCTATCGCCTCTTTGTCCTGGTCAAAGCAAATAAGTCTTCCGTTGAGAATTCTTTTGGCAATCTCAAGACTGTGTCCGCCGCCGCCCGTCGTGCAATCGACGTATATTCCGTCCTGCTTGATTGCGAGAGCGTCTATCGTTTCGTTCAACAAAACCGATTTATGATAAAACTCCATTTATAAATCCATCTCCATTGCCGCCTTCAACAGACTTTCCATATCAGGCGAAGCATTCATTGCGTCCCAAGCCGCCTTGTCCCATATTTCAGCTCGTCCCTCAAGACCTACGATTACTATTTCCGTCTGAAGCTGAGCATATTCGCGAAGCGGTGCGGGGATAAGAACTCGTCCTTGCTTATCAGGCTCGATTTCAAACGAGCTTCCAAAAAGAAAACGCTGAATTGCGGCTGTTTTCGTCTGAGGCAACGACCTGATTTTTTCTACGAGCGACTGCCAGTCATCCTTTGAGTAAACCTTGATGCACTTGGCGTCGATGGTCTTGGAAATGACAAAGCTTGAGCCTAGCTCTTCCCTGAGCTTAACGGGAAAATTCATTCGCCCTTTAGCGTCCAATGTGCTTTTGAATTCGCCTCTCACTTTGCCACCTCCTTGTCATTTTTGAGTAAAAAGTGAATAAATTACCACAAAAGTGACTTTTTTACCACTTAATGATATTATACACCTACGAAAACCAAAAATCAACTGTTTTTAGAGTTGGCAATTCGTTGAAACGGGAGAATTATTAGAAGAAAAATTGTTATTATTGCACAAAAAAAGAGCCCTCATAAACGAGGGCTCTTATCATTTTTCAATATATTGTGTATAGCTATAACGCCGGTACTAAATATTGAGTTTGTGGTATTTCGTGGTGATTTTACAAAATCATCTGTTATCCGCAATCCACTTGGCAGCCATAAGCGGCGTAAGGCAAATATCAATCGTTTCCTCAGGACCTTCTACGATTGTATCGTAGGTTTTTCCGTCGGGTGCAATATCGTAAGTCATCTGAGGGCAGTACTTGATTGTGCAGGTAAGGAATTCGGGAGGAATAACCTCAGCCGAAGAAATTTCCTCAAGCCACTCAAACGGATTCATACCGCCGATTGTTATATCCTTGAAGAACCACGCTTCAGAAAGCGACGTGTCGTTTGCACAGAGGTAAAGCGCAAAACGGAAGATTTTTTCGCCGTTTTCATCGAAAAGACCAATCGAGAACTGCTTTACGCTGAAGGGGTTGATAAATCTGCTTGTATAGCCGCACGACTGACAAGCGCCGCCAAAGCCGTGAAGCTTACTGTTGATATCCTTTGCGAAATAGGAGTTATAAACGGCACGGTTTTCTTCATCCTTGATGGAATTGTAGGTTTCGATTGCAAACTCAAGGTCAGCCTTACTGAGCTGAGGAAGCGGCTTATCTGAAAGTGCAATCTGATCGGGGATTACGACGTTAGGAGTTTTTGTTGCGCTGAAATATCCGCTAAGCTCCTTAGAATCGGATCCTGTAAGGATATATTCAAGCACGCAAGCGAACTCTGCCTTACTGTAATCATCACGAAGAACAACGTATCTCGTCGTTCTTTCACGCTCGTCAGCGTCAATTTCGTCGCCGATTTCCTTGAATCCGACAACCTTGTTGTTATCTCCGACAAGGGCGATATATTCGCTCTGGAGGTTAAGAACCTCAAGCTTGGGGAGAACGTCAGCCACAAAGCTCTTTGTAACCTCAGGATTCGTCTCGCAAAGAAGCGATGAAACAATCTCCTCGTCAAAGGAATATTTGGAAGGTGCTGTTGTAAAGCTGAATTCTCTGCCTATAAGAATCTTTGTCTCAACAAGCTGACGCAGATCGCCGATAAGCTCGAAAAGCTCAGCGTTCGTAATCAGGCCCGGAATAATAAACTGACGCTCGTAAGCACAGAAGCGCAGGTTATTATTAAAGTCAGCCTCAAGCGTAACGGTTCCGCCCTGCTCCTTGATTTCACGGAGGAAGGTTATTGTGTCCTTGCCCTGTGTAAAGGAGTTGACAAGAACAGTAACGATTTCGTTATAGTTCTGTGTTGTTGTGATTCGGTTCTTTCTTGACGAAAGAGTGAGCATTGCGTTATTGAGGTTATCTACCTTGATTCCTGAAATATCAAAGCTATATACCTCGCCGTCGCTTTCAAACTCAAATCTGCGTTGCTTCATTGAAAGCACGTAGTCTTCGTTAAAGCAGGTGTCAAATATTGCAAGAAGCTCTTCAAGCTCTTGCTCGTTTACAACCGAGTCTTTTTCTATATACTTTTTGAGCTTATAGCCGGCAATCGTCGGGAAGCCCTTATAAAGGTCGTAGTCGGATATACCGGGAACCTTTCGGCTATCGACAACGTACTCTTTTCCGCCGCGCTCGAACTTATAGATAAAGTCCTTGCTCTTTTCTTCGCCGTCAAAGCTATAACCAACGTAAAGAGTTTTCTCGTCAAGGTTCGAAAGCTCTTTTTCAAGCACTTTAAGCTCAGCGTCAAGATAACGCTTATCAATATCTTCTTCCTGAGCCTCGGCGTTAAGTCCTACCGTTACCGTCTTAAATGCGGTTTCCTTGAGTGTGGGGTAAGGGACAGCCTCCTGCTCGTCAGGGAAGAGAATCGAAACGTTTTCAATAAGCGTGCTTCTTACCGACTCAGCGTACTTACTCGTCTGCATAAAGTTCCTGAAGAACTCAAAAGCGTACGACTTGGGGCACATGAGCCAGTCTTCATTTGCGTTTTTAAGAAGCTCGATTACAAAATGAGAGTTATACTGCTCAAGCATAGCGGGAAGGTCACGTTCAAGAGCTACCACTACCTTTTCCTCACACTCTGCCTTGATTCCTGTACGGCACGAGGTGATATAGCTATTCGGAACGCTTACGAAGAAGGCGGAGAGCTTTTCTTCGATTACTCTTTCGCTATCGTTTTTCAAAAGTCCCGTAAGCTCAAAGGTAGAGAAGTAGTTGTACTTTTCAAGGAGAATTTTTATGATGCTTTCTCTCTTGGTGTTAGCAACTGCATAAGGGATAAGATAAACGAAGCCTTCGTTTTCGTAAAAGAGAAAATCGATGATACTCTTGTTATTCTGAAGGAAACGGATAACAGGAGCGTCTTCGGGAGTTTTCTGATAACGCTGGATTTTATAAAGCGTGCTTGGCTTTCCACCGTTCATCACAGCGATATTTACCGTTCTGTTGTCGTTTTCAAAGGAGGTCTGACGATTATCAAGAACTTTTTTTCTGTTGAAGCCAAAGCAAAGCTCAATAAGGTTGATATAATCGCCACGTCTTTCAGTGATCTGTTCGAAATCGCTCTTGATTCTGTTATATTCTTCCGTATTAACCTTGAACATTACCCTTGTGCCCTTGAACTGAACGCCAAGGAGGTTAAGCTCAAGAATTTCAAGGCTTTCGCCACGCTTTTCAATTTTGAAGCTAAAGTTATTAGAACGAAGTGACAGCCACTCAACGTTCATAAATACGCTCTTAGCACCTACGCCAAAGCGGCCTTCTCTCGAAGCGTCGCCGCTGTTTCTACCAAAGCTCAGGTAAAAAAGGATATCTTCCATACTAAAGCCAACCTCATTATAAGAAAGGCTTATAGTGTTGTCGTCAAGAAAATCAATGATAATCTTGATATCCTCGCTGCTGTAATGACAGCCAAGAGCGTTCTGAAGAAGCTCTCTCATCACGCTTTCCTTAGGGTAGTCAGCGATATTCAGCAAAGTGTTATAAGAAGTTCTTCCGCTGAAAATCTCGTTGTAATACTCAAGGAATGGCTGAGCGTCGGTATCGCCCATAAAGAGTCTGTTCTGAATGAGTTTAAGTGTGGTTGCCCTTGTCGAAGAATCGCCGCTTGCGTGAGCGCCGTAGAAATCGCCAAGAAGCTCTCCTATCGGTCTTTCATTTCCCGCTGCCATTTATATCACTCCTTTGTTCAAAAGTTTAATAAATTCACTGTAAGACTTTTTCAAGCCGTTCTTTTCGCTGATAAAGCGCCACGAGTTAAAAAGCACGGCAGAACGCATATTGTATCCCATCTCTGCCAGCAAATCGCTTATAAACGGATAATTTTCTCCGTCTGATTTTTCTTCGAGAAGCCTTGTTGCCGACTCAAGCTCAGCACTATAAGCGTTATCGCCGCTAAGCGAGCTATAATCCGCATTAGAGTCGATGTTGGGCTTAACGGCTTCGATAGCTCCCTTTTCGCCGATATAGGCAAAGCCGAAGTTTATATCAGAAAGCTTTTCATCAACCGCCGTCTTAACCGCGCTTTCAGTAAATTCGGAAATCTCAAACGTCTTTTTGAACGCTTCAACCTTAGTCTTTACAAGCTCGTAAAGCCCGTCAACGTCAAGGTTATATTTAAGCGCAAATGCAAATTCCCTCGTCTCGTCGCCAAACGCCTCAGACATTTCAAAGGTCTCAAGAATCACCTTTGTAAGCTTTTCCGATACGCCTTCAACACTTGAAATAAGGTTTCTCGACGGGAGCTTTTCAGAAAGCCACTCGGTAAAATTAAACATCAGGACGTTTGAAAGAATTCGTCCGTCAAACGCCTCCGACTTATCGGCAAACATCACAAAGCAAGGCGCCGTCTGCTGATTTCTTCCGCCTCTGCCGTATCTTTCCATAAGAATCGACGGGCAATCAGGAAGCTCGTAGTTTATTACGCAAGAAATATTCTCAGCGCAAACCTCGTGAGGAGTTCCGTCCTCAGTGAGAATTATCTTCGGGTTTTTCTGCGGCACGCCCAAGAACGTGTTTTCAACTGCGTCAAAGTCGTAAACGTCGTTTCTCACAACCATAAAGTCATAAGCCTTGAGCTTCATTACCTTTTCAATATAATCAAGAGTTTTTCTTGAGCTAAAATATACGATAACAGAACCGTCGGAGGCAACCGCCTCGTCAAGTCTTTTAAGGAACGCTTCAAGCTTTTTATCAGCAGTAAGAATCTCCTCAAGAGTATCTTTACCGTACGCAGGCATTATGTACTGCTTACGCTGAGAAAGAGCAAGCTCTTCAAAGATATTTCCGCCGTATTTATAAAACGGGAGCTTAGCGTGCTCATCGTGGCGTTTGACAATCTCGCCGTCGATTTCGTATTCCACTACCTGAACGTCGGGGATAAAGCTTCTGTAATCGTCCTCGCTAAAATAACGCATAGCCGTCGAATCAAGGCTATATTCGATTATTTTTGCGTCAAGCGCAGGCTTTGTCGTAGTTTCTTCAAGTAAAAGCTTCGGCGGAAGCTTACAAAGAAGCTCCATTGCCTTTATATCATTCTGGAACGAGCCGGCAAAGATTGCAAGCTTTTCTGTCTTACAGGTGTAATTCATCAGGTATTCAGCGGGATTTATCGCAGTTTTTGAAAAACCGCAGTCAACGATTATCAGATCCCACACCGTGTTAAGCTTCTGAGTTACTGCCATAAAGCCGCCTTCGGCGTTAGCAAGCGTTTTCTCGCCAATTATGTAAAGTGCGGGCATTTCGTCGGAAAAAGCGCCCTCGCCGCTTATTGAAGAGGCGAACTTAAAATCCACGCCAAGACCTGCGGCAAGCTCGCTGTATCGGTTGTACCTGAGCTTTTCGCTTGTTACGATAAGAATTTTCGGAGCTTGCTTTTCCTTTAGCACGTCATAAACGCACAAGGCACTCTTAGACCGTTTCCCTCCGCTTATTTCGCCAAGGTCGATTACGTAACCGAACTTTTTTAGCTTTTCGGAGAAGGCAAGGTTTTCAGCATTCAGCCTTACGCTTTGTAAAGCTATTCCCTGAATCGATTCACCTGACATAACAACTCCCCTTTTCTGAAAAATGCTAGCGTTTAGCATCCTCACACTTATATTAGTATATTATCTATATTATACTCTGTTTTTTGTTTCAATTCAAGTACTTTTCACCAAAGATAACAAAAACAGCACTAAAATTCCTGTAAAATTTTAGCGCTGTATTTTGTTAAAATATACAAATTACAGGAGCAAGGCGGTTAAATCATAGATTCTTCCCAGCTTGCAGGAGCTTCAAGGCCAAAGAGCTTTGCTACTGTCGGAGCAATATTGGCAAGGCCGTAGCTACCTTCCTTAATTGTATAGGTTGTTTCATTGTCGTAGATGATGAAAGGAACGGGGTTGAGCGAATGAGCCGTTCTTACTGCGATTTCGCCCTTTTTGTTCTTTTCGAGCATTTCGTCTGCGTTTCCGTGGTCGGCTGTAATGAGCATTGTTACGTTTTTCTCATCGCAAAGCTTTTTGAGGCGTGAAAGACCAAGGTCAACGCTCTCTACGCCGATAATTGTGCTTTCAAGGCTTCCTGTGTGACCTACCATATCGCCGTTGGGGAAGTTGCAACGAATGAAATCATATTCTCCGCTTTCAATAACGCTGAGAAGGTCGTCTGTAATTTCAGCCGACTTCATCCAAGGACGCTGGTCAAAGCTTACGTTATCAGAAGGGATTTCCTTATAGGTTTCAAGCTCTTCGCTGAATTTTCCACTCTTGTTTCCGTTCCAGAAATAAGTTACGTGACCGTACTTCTGAGTTTCGGACACAGCGTACTGCTTATAGCCGGCGTTAACAAGAAGCTCAGAAAGAGTTTCCTTGATTTCGGGAGGGTTAACAAGGAAGCGCTTGGGGAGCTTGAGGTCGCCGTCGTACTGAAGCATACCTGCAAAGCATACGTTGGGCTTAGCGCCTCTATTGAAGGCTGTGAAGTTATCATCGTCGAATGCCATTGAAATTTCAATCGCACGGTCGCCTCTGAAGTTAAAGAACACAACGCTGTCGTTGTCAACGATTTTTCCGACGGGAGCGCCGTTTTCAGCAATAACAAACGCAGGTAAATCCTGGTCGATGATTCCTTCGTTTTCGGCTCTGTAAGTGTTGATAGCTTCAGTTGCATTTGCAAACTGTCTTCCTTCGCCAAGAACGTGAGTCTTCCAGCCAAGCTCAACCATTGCCCAGTCAGCCTGATATCTGTCCATAGTCACCTTCATACGACCGCCGCCGCTCGCAATTCTTGCGTCAAAGGAGCTGTCGTTAAGAGCGCCCATAGCGTTTTCGAGCTGGTCGATGTATGTGAGGGCGCTTGTTGCGGGAACGTCACGACCGTCGAGAAGAACGTGGCAACGAACCTTTGTAATTCCCTCAGCCTTTGCCTTTTCAATCATCTTGATAAGGTGGGAGATGTTAGAGTGAACGTTTCCGTCGGAAAGAAGTCCAAGGAAGTGGAGAGTTGAAGCGTTCTTCTTAGCGTTGGCAATTACCTCCTGCCAAGCTTCGGAGGAATACATCTTGCCGCTTTCGATTGACTCGTTTACAAGCTTTGCGCCCTGTGAGTAAATCTGACCGCATCCGATTGCATTATGTCCAACCTCGCTGTTGCCCATATCGTCGTCAGTAGGAAGACCTACTGCGTCGCCGTGAGCCTTGAGGCGTGTATTGGGGCAGTTCTTGAGGAACCAGTCAAGTGTAGGTGTGTTTGCAAGAGTAACTGCGTCGCCAAGGCCGGTCTTTGAAAAGCCTACGCCGTCCATTACTACAAGTAAAATCGGTTTTTTAGCCATTATTTTATCGCCTTTCTTTGTTTAATCAGCCGTTTGTTGCTGCCTTTACGATTTCGTTGAAATCAGGCGCCTTAAGAGAAGCACCGCCGATAAGTCCGCCGTCAACGTTTGTCTTTGAAAGAAGCTCAGCCGCATTTGCCGCATTCATAGAGCCGCCGTACTGAATTGTGATTGCTTCAGCAACGTCAGCGCCGTAAAGCTTTGCAAGAGTTGCACGGATAAATGCGCAAACCTCTTCAGCCTGGTCAGCAGTTGCAGTCTTACCTGTACCGATTGCCCAAACAGGCTCATAAGCGATTACACAATTTTTAAGCTCGTCAGCGGAAATTCCGAAGAAGTCGAGCTTAATCTGACGGGCAATAACTTCCTCTGTAATATTGCATTCTCTTTCCCAAAGAAGCTCGCCAACGCATACGATAGGCTTGAGTCCTGCCGCAAGAGCAGCCTTTGTTCTCTTGTTTACCGTTTCATCGGTTTCAGCAAAATACTGTCTTCTTTCAGAGTGACCGAGAACAACGTATTCAACGCCAACTTCCTTGAGCATATCAGCAGAAATTTCGCCTGTGAATGCACCACTCTTTTCAAAGTGGCAGTTTTCTGCGCCAACCTTGATGTTGGTTCCTGCTGTAAGAGCAACGGCTGTTTCAAGGTTTGTGAAAGGAACACAGATTACAACCTCGCAGCCTGCGTTTGCAACAAGGGGCTTCATTTCTTCGATAAGAGCCTTTGCCTCAGGGCGTGTCTTATTCATCTTCCAGTTACCGGCAATGATTGCCTTTCTTAAATTCTTGTTCATATTGTTACCACCTTTTAATATTTTTGATTTTACGTTATGAGCTTGCGCCCACCAAGGTGAGCCGACTTTTGAATCCGACTCCATAATACGCCAAAAAGGGCGAACTGCCGTTCGCCCTTAAAGGAGCAATTACTTGTCCTGAATTGCTTCGATTCCGGGGAGACCCTTACCTTCAAGGTATTCAAGAGATGCGCCGCCGCCTGTGGAGATGTGGCTCATCTTGTCTGCAAAGCCGAGCTGAACAACTGCAGCCGCACTGTCGCCGCCGCCGATAACTGTTGTAGCGTCAGTTTCAGCAAGTGCCTTTGCAACAGCGATTGTACCCTTTGCAAGAACAGGGTTCTCAAACACGCCCATAGGTCCGTTCCATACAACTGTCTTTGCGCTCTTAACTGCTTCAGCGAAGAGTTCCTGTGTCTTTGTACCGATATCAAGTCCCATCATATCAGCAGGAATCTTATCAGAATCTACAACAGACACTTCAACGGGAGCGTCGATAGGATCGGGGAAGGACTTTGTGATTGTAGTATCAATAGGGAGAAGGAGCTTCTTACCAAGCTTTTCAGCCTTAGCAAGCATTTCCTTACAGTAATCAAGCTTTTCGTCGTCAACAAGGGAAGTACCGATTTCGTAGCCCTTTGCCTTGAGGAATGTGTAAGCCATACCGCCGCCGATGATAAGTGTATCGCACTTTTCAAGGAGGTTGGAGATTACGTTGAGCTTATCGGCAACCTTAGCGCCGCCAAGGATAGCAACGAAGGGACGAACAGGGCTTTCAACAGCGTTTCCGAGGAATTCGATTTCCTTATTCATAAGGTAACCTACTGCTGTTTCCTTAACGAACTTTGTAACGCCTACTGTTGAAGCGTGAGCACGGTGAGCAGAACCAAAAGCGTCCATAACGAAAGCTTCGCCGTCAACGAGATCAGCAAGCTCCTTAGAAAGATTTTCACCGTTCTTTGTTTCGTCTGCGCCTCTGAAGCGTGTATTTTCAAGAACAACGATTTCGCCGTCGTTCATTTCAGCAACTGCCTTTTTTGCATTTTCGCCTACAACTGTATCATCCTTAGCGAAAACAACCTTTGTCTTAACAAGCTCTGCAAGTCTTGCAGCAGCAGGAGCAAGGGAGAACTTATCCTCAGGTCCGTTCTTGGGCTTTCCGAGGTGTGAGCAAAGAACAATCTTAGCGCCGTTTTCTACGAGCTTATTGATTGTGGGGAGTGCGGCAACGATTCTGTTGTCGTTAGTAATCTTGCCTTCCTTGAGAGGAACGTTGAAGTCAACTCTTACGAGTACCTTCTTGCCCTTAACGATGAGGTCTTCTACATTTTTCTTGTTTAACTTAGCCATTTTCTTATTCCTTTCCGCCCTTTCGGGTTAATAATTTGTGAATTTAATACAGCGCAGGCGTTGCCCTTGCTTAAAATCATACCTTTATTATTGTAGCAGATTTCCATTTTATTTTCAAGTATCTGCGTTAATTTTTTAACCGAGAATAAAAATTTATCAGTTGTTATAAAAAAGACGGGGATAACATTTTACTAATTGCTAAATTGACGAAGCACGGCGCTGACTTTGACGCCGTTTTCAGAGGAAAAGAAAAAACAAGCGCAGAATTCTACGCTTGCTTTATTATATTTATCTTCTGGGCTTTCCCTTAATAATAACGCCGATAAACTTTGTACCTGCGTTACTTGCAACTACGCCGCCGCACTTTTCAACCATAGTAACGCTCGTTCCCGTTGCCTTTTCAAGCTGAGAAATAAGCTCAGCTTCGTGTTCGGGGGCGGTTGTTGTCAGAATATGCCAAGGGGTTTTTGGAATCATCTGAGCCTGAATATGCTTTACCGCTTCGCTTACGGCAAGCTTCTCGCCTCTGCACTTTTTAACAACTACGCTCTTTCCGTCAATAAGGGAAATTACGGGCTTGAGCTGGAGCATTTCGCCAAGGAATGCCGCCGCTGCGCTTATTCTTCCCGACTTTTTCATATGACGAAGCTCAAAGCCTACTATATAAATTTCACAGCAGTTGAACCAGTCTTCCATAAACGCAACTATGCGTTCAGGCTCCATTCCCGCTTGTGCTCTTTTTGCAGCTTCAACAACAGGATAACCGTAACCGAGCGAATAGCAATGGCTATCAAGGATAAAGAACTTCGTATCTGCGAGCTTTCCTTCTGCCTCAAGCTTATTCTTAGCAGTAACAGCGTTTTCGTAGGTTGCGCTTCCCGTTGAGTTGATAAGGGTCACGATAACTGCTTCATAACCTGCCTCAACGCACTCAAGGAATTTTTCTTCAAATCTGTATGTCGTAATCTGGCTGGTTTTGGGTAAAAACTCGGATTTTGCAATTTTTTCAAGAAATTCATCGTTGGACATTGTCACACGCTCAGTAATGATTTCATCACCAAGAGTGATTTCAAAGTTCATAATGTCAATGCCATAACGAAGCTCGTCTTCTTTTGAAATATCACAGCCGCTGTCTGTAATCAGTTTAACCTTTGTCATACGTCATTCTCCCTTTTCCAAGTATATTTTGTAAGGCTTCCCTTATTTTTCAACTCAGGGAACGACCATTGCCTTAAAACCTCGTATGCGCCGATTGCCACGCTATTTGAAAGATTAAGGCTTCTTGCCTCGTCAATCATCGGTATTCTGACGCATTTATCCTCGTTTTCATAAAGAAGCTTTTCGGGCAAGCCTGCATCTTCTCTTCCAAAAACGAGATAGACCTTATCCTCATAGCTCACGTCGCTGTAAGTATTGAGAGCTTTTGTTGAAAAATAGCGGAAATCGCCTCCGCCGTTTCGTTCAAAAAAGTCGTCAAGACTTTCATAATAGGTTATGTCAAGAAAATGCCAATAATCAAGCCCCGCGTGTTTGAGCTTTTTATCGTCAATAGAAAAGCCCATAGGCTTCACGATATGGAGCCTTGCACCCGTTACGGCACAGGTTCTTGCGATATTCCCCGTATTCTGAGGAATCTGAGGCTCAACAAGCACAATATTGAGTTCTATCTTCTCACAACCTTTTCTTCAGGCAGTCGCTACTGCCTCACTATTATAGCATATAAACCACTTGCTGTCAATTTTTACAGCTTACTGAAGCCACTGAGCGTTTCGTTACCCGAAAGCCAGCTCAGAACCTGCTCGAACATTACGCCGTTTCTCGACGGAGTGCCGTAGCTGAAGGTGTGTTTTATTGCAAGCTGAGCGAATTTTGTCGCTCTGTCCATTGCAATAGGCAGACTATCGCCCTTTAACAGCGAACCTGTCAGAACGCTTGCGAAAATGTCACCTGTTCCGGGGTAGCTTGCCTGGACGTAATCCCAGTCGATACGCCAAAAGCCGTTGCTTTCACGGTCGTAACCGATATTGGTCATCTTTCCATCCTTCAAAGGAACGCCTGTAATCACCGCAATTCTCACCTTTTCGCAAAGCCTTGCAAGCCAGCTTCTTGCCTGTGCCGCCGAAAGCTCAATGGGATATTCCTCCCCAAGAAGCATTGAAGCTTCAGTCAGATTCGGTGTAACCACGTCGGCAATCTCAACAAGCTCGCTCATACGCTGACAAAGCTCTCTTGTGCAAGTGCGATAAGGCTTTCCGTGGTCGCCCATTACCGTATCGACAACCTTCAGGCTATTTTTATATTCAGAGAAAAATTTAAGGCAATGGTCAACCTGTCTTGTGTTTGCAAGGAAGCCGCTGTAAACGGCGTCAAACTCGATACCGATTTTCTTGTACTGTCTGAGCGTTTCTTCAATGAAGCTATCAAGGTCAACCTTAACAACCTCGTCAAAGCCCGTGTGGGTTGAGAGAATCGCCGTAGGCACAGAGCAGCACTGAATACCCATAGTTGAGAGAATGGGCATAATAACCGAAAGCGAGCATCTGCCAAAGCCCGACAGGTCGTGTATTGCAGCTACGCATAGCTGATTATTCATATCTTAACTTCTTTCCTCCCGTCAAACAGCGTTTAAGAATTTCTTTTCAATTATCGCCGCAGGCTGAGGCTTGCTGTAAAGGTAACCCTGTGCAACGTCACAGCCAAGCTCACGAAGAACGTCACGCTGTTCCTGCGTTTCCACGCCCTCGGCAAGAATAACAAGATTCATCGCTTTTCCGTGATTTACGATTGCAGTTGTAATATGTCTTGAGGTCTCGTTCTCAACAATATCGTCAACAAGGCTCCTGTCAATTTTAAGAACGTCAATAGGAAGCTGCTTGAGGGCAGAGAGCGAAGAATAGCCCGTTCCAAAGTCGTCCATTGCAATCGTGATTCCAAGCTCGCGAAGCTGTCCGAGAATTGAAATCGAGCGTTCAATATCAAGCATCGCCATCGTTTCGGTGATTTCAATTTCAAGGTACTTTGATTCCATTCCCGATTTTTCAAGCGCATTTTTCACAAAGGCAATCAGATCCGTCTGATAAAGCTGAGCCTGTGACATATTTACGCTTATTTTTATCTGTTCAAAGCCCTTGTTTTTCCAGATGATATTCTGCATACAAGCCTGAAGAAGTCCCCACTCGTCAATTCTTGTGATAAGACCTACTTCCTCTGCAATGCCGATAAATTCATTTGGCATTACAATGCCTCTGGTTGTGTGGTTCCAGCGCATAAGAGCCTCAGCTCCGATAATCGTCTCTGTTTCAATATCAATCTTAGGCTGATAATAAAGCTCGAAATTTCCGTTTTCAAGCGCGTCGCCCAGCTCGTGCTCAAGGGTATCTCTCTCAAACACACTTTTTTCAACGGAATCGTCGAAGATAATAAGAGGAGAATGCTTAGAGAATACGTTTGTGTAAAGCGTAACGCTCGCCTTATTATAGAGCGTGGCGATATCGTCGATTCCATCAAAGAAGCAAGCGCCCGCCGTAAATCTTACCTGGTCCTTGAGATAGCTTGGGAGGATATTGTCGTCACACGAGTTTTCAACGAGAATTTCAAGGTTCTTTATAAATCTTTCAAGCTCGTCCTTTCCGTCACAGCGAAGGAATACGGTGAAATCCTCCGAGCCGACCTTTCCGATTATGGGGGTTCCGTTGGCAATAGTCTGAATTGCATTTGAATAAGACGACATAAGCGTATCGGTTATGTCTATTCCAAAAAGGTTGGTGATTTTCTGGATTCTGGTGATTCTGATGCACACAACGGCGCAAGGAACGTTACGCTTTTTATAATCAAGAAGAAGCTTGTCACCGTGAGTGATAAACGCTGATCTTGAATAAATGGAAGCGGACCTGTCTGTTCCGATATTTGCGCCTCTGTGGATAAGGCGGTTTCTGTTTTCGGTTATATCCATAATGACGCCAAGCTTTGCGGGCATATCGTTGATAAGTATCTCGCTTTTTCTGCAACGAATAAGATAGCAACGGTAAAAGCCTCTTGCGTCTCTTATTTCAACCTCTGAGTCGAGCGACGAGGTCTGACCTGAGATAAAGGAATTAAGCTCCTTTGAAAAGGCGCTCTTGTCAGAGCTTTTTACCCTACTCATAAATTCAGCAACAGAAATTCTCCCATCGTCGTCAAAGCCGAACGCTGAACGCTGAAATGAAGAAAGCTCGATATAGACGTTAGAAAACTCGTTATAAATCGTGAATCTTCCTGCCGACGCATTTTCAAGCAGACAATTATAAAATCGTTGCTGACGCTGAAAGCCCATTCTAAGCTCTTCCATAACATTTTTTGTCACAGTAAGCTCAGTTACGTCAGTTCCCACAGTTTCAATCACCGACAAGCTTCCGTTAGTATAGATGACCTTGGATTTCCACTCAATGATACCTGTCATTCCGTCCTCATAGCTTGCTTTTGTGGTCACGCCCTCAGAAGAAAGCGCCGCAAGCACAAGACTTATATCAACAGGGCTTGACGATAAGTCCCCGAAAAGATAACGGATATAGCTCTTATCCGCTTTTCTCCCCGTGCTCTCAATCATCATCCTCGTTTTTTCATCAAACTCAATCTGAGAAAGGTCGGAGGTCCACGTTATATGATAGTCTGCGAGTGCAGAAAAAACAGCCTTATACGCTTCTTTATTCTTATCAAGCTTTTTCTTATAACGACGCATCGGAAAAATAATAAGAAAAGCAAGATAAAAAACAAGAAATACTGAAACTATAATCACAGCGTATTCCATATCGCTTCCTCCGTTGAAATTTATTTCAAGTCTGTATCTGACCAAAATTCGTCACTTTACATTATATCATAACTTTCTTTTTTTGACAACAAAAAAATGCAGATAATTGCAAAGCAACTATCTGCATCTGATTTCTGAAATTATTCTGTCTTTTCTTCGATGTATTTTACAACATCTCCAACTGTCTTGATTGACTCAACCTGGTCGTCGGGGATTTCAAGGTCGAACTCTTCTTCAAAGCTCATTACAAGGTCAACGATGTCAAGGGAATCTGCGCCGAGGTCGTCCTGAATGTTAGCTTCCATTGTTACCTTTTCTTCTTCAACATCAAGCTGGTCGATAATGATTGATTTAACTTTTTCAAAAACCATTTTTTGTTCTCCTTCTGTAAAATATAATCAACGTAACCTATTATAAAGCATAATTCCAAAATAATCAATAAGTAATAAAAGCCAAAAAACAGGTCATTATATTGTTAACTTTATGCAAAATGTCACTCAGAAAACTCTCCGATTTTTCTGAACTTCTCGTATCTTTTCTGAAGCATTGTTTCAGTATCAAGCTTTGAAATTCTCGAAACAGCGTCAGAAAGGTATTCCTGAAGGTGATTTGCGGTAACTGTAACGTCGTTATGCGCGCCGCCTACTGCCTCAGCGACAATTTTATCGCACACGCCGAACTTGAGCAAATCATCAGCCGTAATTTTCATAAGCTCGCAAGCTTCTTTTTCTCTCGTTGGATCTTTCCAAAGAATTGACGCAAAGCCTCTCGGAGAAATTACTGAATAAAGCGCATTTTCAAGCATCGCAAGCTCGTCGCATACCGCAAGAGCAAGAGCGCCGCCGCTTCCGCCTTCGCCGAGAATTACGCTTATGACAGGCGTTCTGAGCGTCATAAATTCCATAAGGTTTCTTGCGATAGCTTCGCCCTGACCTCTTTTTTCCGCTTCTATTCCGCAAAAAGCGCCCGGAGTATCAACAAGGCAGATTACGGGTCTGTGGAATTTTTCCGCCTGCTTTGCAAGGCGAAGGGCCTTTCGGTAGCCCTCAGGATGAGGCATTGAGAAGTTACTTCTCTTATTTTCGTCAATATTTCTTCCCTTAACCTGAGCTATTACAGTAACAGGGACGCTGTTGAGCGTTCCGATTCCGCCGATTATGGCGTGGTCGTCGCCAAAGTGTCTGTCGCCGTGAAGCTCCATAAAGTGATTGAATATCAGAGGAATATAATCGTTAACAGTAGGTCTGTTCTTTACTCTGATAAGACTCAGCTTTTCGGTTGCTGAAAGCTTACTCATATATATTCCTCCTTTCACGCGTCAATTTTTTTGAAGTTATGAAGTCTGAGAACTCTTGCAATAGTTCTTCTCATACTTACACGGTCAGTTATCATATCCACAAAGCCGTTATCCTGAAGGAATTCGGCGCTCTGGAAATCGTCGGGGAGCTGCTGACGGATTGTATCCTGAATTACACGGCGTCCCGCAAAGCCGATAAGAACCTTTGGCTCTGCAATGATAATATCGCCAAGGCTTGCAAACGAAGCTGTAACGCCTCCCGTTGTAGGATCGGTCATAACGGTTATGTAAAGTCCGCCCGCTTCGCTGTGTCTTGCGATTGCACCGCTTGTCTTAGCCATCTGCATAAGAGAAATTATACCCTCTTGCATTCTCGCTCCGCCCGAAGCGGTAAAAAGAACGACGGGGAGCTTATTTTCAGTAGCGTACTCGAAGGCTCTGGTTATCTTTTCACCAACAACGCTTCCCATACTTGCCATCATAAAGTTACTGTCCATAACGCCGATTACAGCTTTATAGCCGTGAATCGTACATTCGCCTGTAACTATCGCTTCCTTTGTATCGCACTTTTCTTGCATTGCGCTTATTTTCTTCTCGTATTCAGGGAAGCCGATGGGATTTTTGCTCTCCATCTGTGCGTCAAATTCGACAAAGGTTCCCTTGTCTGCTGTCATTGCGATTCGTTCTTGCCACGTAAGACGGGCATGGTAATTACAATTTGCGCAGACCTTACGGTTTTTCTCGAAGTCGTCCATATAAGCGACAGCTCCGCAACGCGGGCATTTGAACAACAGATTCTGAGGAATTTCAACGTTCTTTTCCTCACGCTTTACCGACTTTTCGGCGCCCTCGTCATTAAATCTGTCTTTAACCAGTTTGAATAAATCTTCAAGCAAGGCGGTTTCCTCCATTACTTAGTAAAATCCTTCCTGTTAAGGAAGCTGATATCAATATCGCCGTTTTCAAAATCCTTATCACGAAGAAGTCTGAGCTGGAAATCGACGTTTGTGGTGACTCCTTCGATAAGAAATTCGCCGAGCGCAACCTTCATCTTGGAGATTGCCTCTGCTCTGTTGCGGCCCTTTACAATAAGCTTTGCTATCATACTGTCATAAAAGGGCGGAATCTCGTAGCCCTGATATACCGCAGTATCGATTCTGACGCCAAAGCCGCCGGGTGTGTGGATAGACGCAATTTTTCCCGGACAAGGACGGAAGTTCTTGGTTGGGTCTTCGGCGTTTATTCTGCATTCAATTACGTGACCGCTGAGCTTTATGTCGTCCTGAGTAAAGGAAAGCGTTTCTCCGCTTGCGACTCTGAGCTGTTCTTTTATAAGGTCGATTCCCGTTACCATCTCAGTTACGGGGTGCTCAACCTGAATTCGTGCGTTCATTTCCATAAAGTAGAAGTTTTTGTCCTTATCAACAAGGAACTCAACCGTACCTGCGTTATAATAGCCGCACTTTTTCGCCGCACGCACAGCCGCCTCGCCCATTCGTCTGCGTAAATCCTCAGTCATAATCGGGCTTGGGCTTTCTTCAAGAACCTTCTGGTTTCTTCTCTGGCAAGAGCAGTCACGCTCGCCAAGATAAACTACGTTTCCGTGTTCGTCAGCGATAAGCTGAATTTCAACGTGGCGTGGGTTAACAATAAACTTTTCAATATAAACGTCGCCGTTTCCGAAGAACTGCTGTGCCTCCTGCTGAGCGGCGATTATCGCAGCCTCAAGCTCGTCGGGAGTTTCAACCATTCTGATTCCTCTGCCGCCGCCTCCTGCGCTTGCCTTAACCATAACAGGATAGCCGATTTCCTGAGAAATCTTCTTAGCTTCCTCAATATCAGTTACAACGCCGTCAGAGCCGGGAACAACGGGAACGTCCGCTTCGATCATAGTTTTCTTTGCATTAGCCTTGTCGCCCATTGCGTCCATAGCTTCAGCGTTAGGGCCAATCCACTTTATCCCGCATTTTTCGCAAAGCTTAACAAAGCCGCTATTTTCAGAAAGGAAGCCAAAGCCGGGGTGAATGGCCTGTGCCCCTGTGATTTCACAAGCGGCAATAATAGCCTTTGTGTTGAGATAGCTGTCCTTTGTTGCAGGAGGGCCAATACAGATTGCTTCATCGGCAATCTGAGCGTGGAGCGAATTTTTATCAGCCGTCGAATAAACGGCAACCGTCTTTATTCCAAGCTCTCGGCAGGCTCTGATTATTCTCAGGGCAATCTCGCCTCGGTTTGCAATAAGTATCTTATTGAACATCGGTTATACCTCGTTGATTATTTCAGTGCAAATGTAATTTCCGCAACGCACGCTTTTTCGCCGTTTACGGTTGCAATTCCCTTTCCTACGCCAACAGGACCTTTTACCTTTATAATTTCAACCTCAAGGCGCAGGGTGTCACCGGGAACTACCTGACGACGGAACTTTGCTTCCTTTACGCCGCCAAAAAAGCCGATTTTACCTTTATTTTCAGGCATTGAGAGCATAGCTACTGCCCCCGTCTGAGCAAGCATTTCAAGCATAAGCACGCCCGGAACCACGGGGTAGTCGGGGAAGTGTCCCTTAAACCAGAAATCGTCTTCCTTGATATGCTTGATTGCAACTGCCCTCGTTCCGACGTCCATTTCCTCAATCTCATCAATAAGTAAAAACGGATCACGGTGAGGGATTATTTCCTTGATTTGTTCCTGTGTCATAAGAGCCATAATTGTTTTTTCCTTTGCAGTAAATTATTCAATTCTCATAAGAGGCTGGTCAAATTCAACTGCCTCGCCGTCCTTAACGAATATCTCGACAACCTTGCCGCTGAATTCGCTATTGATTTCGTTCATAAGCTTCATACTCTCGACAATGCACACAACATCGCCCTGAGAAATCTGCTGACCTACTGCCGCAAAGGGAGCCTTTCCCGGCGCAGGTGCGGCATAGAATGTACCGATAATGGGGGATTTGATTATGTTTCCTGTCATTACGGGAGCAGCCGCCTGAGAAGGAGCCGCTGAGGGAGCCGCCATCTGTGGCACGGGAGCCGACATAATGGGCATAGGAGGAAGCTTACTCATTGACGCCTTAAAATCGTCCTCCTCCACGCTTATCTCGGAAAGAGCGTATTTTTCCATAAGCTGTGCAAGCTCTTCAAGTCTCTTCATTGTATCCATAGATAAATTCCTTTCTTATTCAACAGGCAAGAAGCAAAGGCAAGCGTTATGTCCGCCAAAGCCAAGTGAGTTACTGATTGCGCCTGTGATTTTCATTTCTCTGTTGCTTCCCTTAACGTAGTCAAGGTCGCATTCAGGGTCGTCGGTTTTAAGACCGACTGTTGCGTGAACGAGGTTATTCTTCATCTGAAGAACCGTTGCGATAGCTTCGATTCCGGCCGCCGCGCCAAGAAGGTGACCTGTCATTGACTTGGTGGAATTTATAACCATCTTTCTTGCGTGTTCTTCGCCGAATGCAATTTTAACCGCCTTTGTCTCAGTCCTATCGTTTATTGCAGTAGACGTTCCGTGAGCGTTAAGGTAGTTGATTGTGTCCTTTGGCACGCCCGCTTCTTCAACCGCAAGCTCCATTGCCTTAGCGCCGCCAAAGCCCTCAGGATCGGGGCTTGTCTCGTGATAAGCGTCACAGGTTGAGCCGTATCCTGCAATCTCAGCGTAAATCTTAGCGCCTCTTGCCTTAGCGTGCTCATATTCTTCAAGCACAAGAACGCCCGCACCATCGCCAAGAACGAAGCCGCTTCTTTCAAGGTCAAAGGGTATGGAAGCCTTGTCAACATCCTGACAGCGTGTAACAGCGTGCATATTATTGAAGCCTGCGAAAGCAAAACCGATTCTGCAAGCCTCAGTACCGCCCGCAAGAGCTACGTCCGCATAGCCGTGCTTGATTTCTCTGAAGGCGTCGCCGATTGCGTGAGCCGCACTTGAGCAAGCGGAGGTCGTGCAGTAGTTAGAGCCTTTGAAGCCCGTCTGAATCGCAACCGTTCCCGCCGCCATATTTCCTATCATCATAGGGATTGTAAATACGCTTACTCTGCCGTTGCCCTTATTATGATAGGTCTGAATCTGTTCTTCTGTCGTGTGCATTCCGCCGATTCCCGAACCGATGATTGTGGCTCTTCTGTAAGGGTCAATATCAGAAAAATCCGTTCCTGCATCTTCAAGAGCCTTCTTTGCAGCGTAAACTGCATACTGGGTAAGAAGGTCTGTTCTTCTGGCCGCCTTCTTATCAATATACTCGGTACAGTCAAAATCCTTTACGTCAGCGTAAACGTTAAGCTCGTCAGTCTGACCGGGGAACCAGTTACCAAGGGTAAATCCGTGCTTATTAGCGACGATATTCTCCCAGAATTTATCAACTGTATTTCCAATAGGGCTTACAACGCCAAGCCCTGTAACTACAACTCTTTTCATAAACAGTAGCTCCTTTCGCTTACATTGACAGACCGCCGCTTATTTCGATCGTCTGTCCCGTTATATAAGACGCGTCGTCGGAGAGAAGGAAGGATACTGTCGAAGCGATTTCCTTTACCTCGCCAAAGCGCTTGAGGGCAATCTGACCGAAAATACGGTTTTTCTGTTCGTCTGTCAGAGCGTCTGTCATAGGAGTCTTTATAAGTCCGGGGGCAACTGCGTTGACTCTGATTCCTCTGCCGCCAAACTCCTTTGCGGCAGTCATAGTCATACCGATAATCGCCGCCTTTGAAGCGGAATAGTTAAACTGCCCTGCGTTTCCGTAAACGCCTGCAACCGAAGCCATATTTACGATTGCGCCGTGCTTTTGCTTCATCATAAGCGCACAGACAGGCTTCATCATATTGAAAACGCTCTTCTGATTTACTGCGATTACAGCGTCATACTGCTCCTCGCTCATTCTCACAAGAAGTCCGTCCTTTGTAATACCTGCGTTATTAACAAGAGCGTCAATTGAACCGAAGGTTTCCTTTACCGCCGCTGTCATCTTTTCACAGTCGTCATACTTTGACACGTCAGCCGCAAAAATTTCAGCCTTAACGCCAAATTCTCTGCACTGCTGTGCAACCTTCTGTGCGTTTTCCTTGTCGCTTTCGCTGGGGTAGTAGTTGATAGCTACGTCATAGCCGTCCTTTGCAAGTCTGAGAGCGATTTCTGCGCCGATTCCCTGACTTGCCCCTGTAATGAGTGCTGTCATAGTGCCTCCTTATTTATTAAGCAATTTTTCTGCCTGTTCCATCATTTCTTTTACAATTTCGCCTGCAGGCTGAACCTTTGTAACAAGACCCGCTATTGCACCGCAAAGGAAGGAGCCTTCTTCAAGGTTACCGTCCTGAACTGCCTTTCTAAGAGAGCCGAGCGTAATCTGCTCGAATTCTTCGGGTGTTCCGCCGTCACGCTCGAAGGTCTGAAGCTTCTTTGCGAATTTTGTCTTTACGTTTCTGCAAGGGTGACCTGTAAATCTTCCCGTAACAATGCTGTCTGTGTCCTTTGCTTCAACGACGAGCTGTTTATACGTCGGGTGAATCTGACATTCCTCAGCCGCAAGGAAGCGTGTTCCGACCTGAACGCCCTCAGCGCCAAGCATAAAGCCTGCGGCAACGCCTCTTCCGTCTGCGATTCCGCCCGCCGCAAGAACGGGGATTTCAACTGCGTCCACAACCTGAGGAACAAGACACATCGTCGTATTTTCGCCGATGTGACCGCCGCTTTCGGTTCCTTCTGCAATTACTGCGTCTGCTCCTGCCCTTTCCATTCTCTTTGCAAGAGCAACACTCGGAACGACGGGAATTACCTTAACTCCTGCCGCTTTCCACTTCTCGATATATTTTCCGGGGTTTCCCGCGCCTGTTGTTACAAACGCTACCTTTTCTTCAACAACGAGGTCCGCAAGTGCGTCAGCGTTAGGAGACATAAGCATAATGTTTACGCCGAACGGCTTGTCCGTAAGCTCCTTACACTTTCTGATTTCTTCTCTGATAACCTCAGCCGGAGCGCTTCCGCCGGCGATGATTCCTGCGCCGCCTGCGTTTGAAACTGCCGCTGCGAGCTTATGCTCGGCAATCCACGCCATTCCGCCCTGTAAAATCGGATATTCAATCCCTAAAAGCTCTGTAATTTTTGTTTTCATATTGAAGTCCTTTCATTAAACGTCAAAAATGATTGCGCCATAGGTAAGTCCCGCGCCAAAACCGACAAGACAAACTTTCATTCCCTCTTTAATCTTTCCTGCCTTGAACAGCTCGTCAAGACAAGTCGGGATACAAACGCTTGAAGTGTTTCCACGCTTTTCAATATTTATATAAACCTTGCTTTCGTCAACGCCAAGCGCCTTCATCGAAGCCTGGATTATTCTCTTGTTTGCCTGATGGGGTACGATAAGGTCAATATCTGAAAGCTCACAGCCCGCTTTTTTGCAGACGTCCTTTACAGAATTTGACATTGCGTCAACGGCAAAGCGGTAAACCGCTTTTCCGTCCATCTGAAGATATTCGTTCGCTCTTTCGGTTTCAAAATACTGTTTTATTTCGTCCTCGGCGGTATACTCTTCAGCAGTAACAAACGGGTTAGTGGTATGATACTGAATTTTTCCGTAAAGGGCTTTGAACATATCTCCGTCTGCGCCTGTCACGGAATAGAAGGGCTTGTCTGCCGCTTCGACAAGAACTGCGCCTGCACCGTCGCCGAAAAGGAAGCAGCTTCCCCTGTCTTCAAAGTCGAGGATTCTTGAAAGGTATTCGCCCGCTACGATAAGGACTTTTTTATAGCCGTTTGCAACTATATACGCTCTTGCCATATCAAGACCGGTGATAAAGCCTGTGCAAGCGGAGTTTATATCAACACATGCGGCATTCTTTGCGCCGATACATTTTTGGATAAGACACGCTGTTGCAGGATAGAAAAAGTCGGGAGAACAGGAAGAGAAAATTATGAAATCAATCTCCTCTGCGTTTACATTGGCGCTTTTAAGAGCCTCCTCAGCGGCAATCGCAGACATTCTGAAATTGAGCTTATCGTGAGAAAAACGGCGTTCTTCTATTCCCGTTCTTGAAGCAATCCACTCGCTCGTGGTATCTATAATCTTTGTAAAATCTTCGTTTGTAACGACTTTATCAGGAATATAGCAGCCCGTTCCGATTATTTTTATGCCTTGCATAATTTCCTCCTTGATTTTTATATAGATATAGTATATAATATTTGACAGCAGAGTGCGTCGAAGTAATTTATCCAAAATATATATTATTTTACCCTAAAATGTACCACTTTGTCAATCATACTTTATCTTGTTAACAAAATAAAAGGTCGATTTTCGGCACAAGAAAGGAAAAAATATGAAAACAGTTTTTTTATTTTCAGGTCAAGGCTCGCAGTATAGCGGTATGGGAAAGGAGCTTTTTGAGCTTTATCCCGAAAAATCTCAGGAGATTTTTGACACTGCAGAAAAAATTCTCGGCTTTGATATTAAGAAGCTGATGTTTGAAGCGACAGCCGAGGAGCTTTCAAGAACAAGGATTTCTCAGCCCGCTATTTTTACTATGTCGCTTCTTGCGCTCAACGCCGCTAAGGAAAACGGAATCGAATACAGCGCAGTAGCAGGTCACTCTCTCGGCGAATACGCCGCTATGGTCGCCGCAGGGGTTCTTACGATGGAAGAGGGCTTTACAGCAATCAAGCACCGTGCGCAAGCTATGGATAAGGCCGCTTGCGCTAACCCCGGAGCAATGGCGGCAGTTATCGGACTTGCTTCCGATAAAATTGAAGAAATCTGCGCTCAGATAACGGCTCAGGGCGATTACGTCGTTCCTGTGAACTATAACTCCCCTGTTCAGACGGTAATCGCAGGAACAACCGACGCTGTCGCAAAGGCGTCTGAAGCGCTCAAGGAAGCGGGTGCAAGAAGAGCTATGCCCCTTGCTGTAAGCGCGGCGTTCCACTCAAAGCTTATGGCCGGTGCGGCTGAAGAATTTAAGGGGCTTGTTTCAGACCTTCCGTTCAAGGAGGCTAAGGTTGAGTTTTACAGCAACCTTCTTGGAAAAAAGCTCAGCGATTTTTCAGATATGCCTGAGCTTCTTTCCAAGCACATCTGCTCGCCCGTTCGTTTTGTAGAGGAGCTTAACGCTCTCAAGGAAGCAGGCTACGATAACTTTGTTGAGCTTGGCCCCAATAAGGTTCTTACAGGTCTTGTGGGAAAAACTCTCAAGGATGTTCGTGCTGTAAATATCGAAAATAAGGCGTCGCTTGAAGCTGCGCTTGCATAAGGAGCAAAAATGAACAGAAATTTCGCACTTATCGGCTATCCGCTTGGTCATTCTCTTTCGCCTCAGATTCACAAAAGGCTCTTTGAGCTTTCGGGAAAGTCGTTTACATATTCGCTTACGGAAATTGCGCCCGAAAAGCTCACGGATAGCTTCAAAACGCTTAAAATGCTTGACGGCTTCAACGTCACCATTCCGCATAAAATCAACGTCATTCCCTTTTGCACCAAGCTTCATCCCCTCGCAAGAAGATACGGAGCTGTCAACTGCGTGAAGGTCAGCGGCGACGAAATTATCGGCTATAACACCGACGTGGACGGCTTTGTGAAATCAGTTGAAATGCTTGGCTCAAGCCTTTCGGGAAGCGTGTGTCTTCTCGGCTGTGGCGGAGTTGGGCGTATGATGGCGATTGAGACTGCGTACCAGGGCGGAAAGCTCACGATTGCAGTGAGAAAAAGCGACCTTGAGGTTGCTCAGGGAGTAAGGGAGGAAATCCTCCGTCAGCTACCCGACGCTGAGGTTTGCGTTACAACGCTTGACGAAATAAAGGGAAAATTTGACCTTATGATAAACGCTACGCCCGTAGGAATGTATCCCAACACTGACGAAACGCCTGTTGGCAAGGAAACTCTCTCGTGTGCGGAATATCTCTTTGACGTAATTTACAACCCCGTCGAAACAAAGCTTATGAAGCTGGCTAAGGAAATCGGAGTCAAGGCAATGGGCGGTATGTCTATGCTCGTGCTTCAGGCGGCGGTTGCTCACGAAATCTGGGACAACAGCAGCTATTCTGACGAAAATCTGCGTATTATCGTTAAAGAAATGGAGAGCCTTATAAAATGAAAAGCATTTATTTGTGCGGATTTATGGGCTGTGGAAAGTCAACCGTCGGAAAAGAGCTTTCAAAGCTTCTTGATATGGACTTTTACGACCTTGACGACTATATCGTTCAAAAAGAGGGGCGGACAATCCCCGAAATCTTTGCTCAAAGCTCTGAGGCTTATTTCAGAAAGGCTGAGGCTCAGGCTATCTGCGAGCTTTCGTCCTGCGTTGTGGCAACAGGCGGCGGCGCACTTATAAACGATAATACGGCGGCTTTTGCAAAAGAAAACGGAACGGTGATTTTTCTTGACGTGCCGTTTGAAATCTGCTACGAGCGAATCAAGGACGACAAAAACCGACCTCTTGCAGTAAATAACACCAAAGAACAGCTCAGAGAGCTTTTTGAAAAAAGACGGGAAATTTATATGAAAAATTCACAGCTGATTGCAAAAACAGCCGATAAAAACGCACAGAACGCTGCGAAAGAAATCGCTCTTGCAATAGCTGAAAGGACAGACAATGCTGATTTATAACGCAAAAATTTACACAGCCTGCGGTGAACCGATAGAAAACGGCTTTATTAAAATCGAAAACGGGAAAATAGCTCAGGTAGGACGGATGCTTGAACTCAAAGCGGCCCCTGAGAGAACGGATTTCAACGCCTTCGGGCTTAATGTTTATCCCGGATTTATCGACGCACATTGCCATATCGGCGTCTGGGAAAACGGAATCGACTTTGAGGGCGACGACGGAAACGAAACGACCGACCCCACAACCCCTCAGCTTCGTGCAATCGACACCATAAACCCAAACGACTACTGCTTCAAGGAAGCGGCGGCGGCAGGCGTTACAACCGTAATTTCGGGAATGGGAAGCGCAAACCCCATCGGCGGAGAGTTCCTCGCTATGAAAACGGCAGGAAGCCTGAGAATTGACAAGAGAATAGTGAAGTCTCCCGTTGCAATCAAATTCGCACTCGGCGAAAACCCCAAGAGAATCTATAACGACCGTGACGAAACGCCAATCACAAGAATGGCGACAGCCGCAATTATTCGTGAACAGCTTATGAAAACAAAGCGATATATCACTGATTGGGAGGCTTATCGCTCAAATCTCGGAACAGACGACGAAACATCGATGCCCGATTTTGATATGAAATGCGAGGCGCTCGTTCCCCTTCTTGAAAGAAAAATAAAGGCTCATTTCCATTGCCACAGGGCAGACGATATTTTTACCGCAATAAGAATCGCCAAGGAATTTTCGCTCGACTACGTTCTTATTCACGCAACGGACGGAGCTAAAATCTCCAACGAGCTTAAAGAGGACAAGGTTTCCTGTGTGATAGGGCCTGTTATTGCCGACCGTTCAAAGCCTGAGCTTTTGAATCAGACGATTGAAAACGGAGCTATTCTCTCAAAAGCCGATATTCCCATTGCAATCTGCACCGACCATCCCGAAAACCCCATTCAGTATCTTCCCCTTGCCGCAGGCGTTGCGATGAGAGGCGGACTTGACGAAAAAACTGCGCTTGAGGCTATTACGATAAAAGCCGCACAGATTGTCGGAATTGACGACAGGGTAGGCTCGATTGAAGTGGGAAAGGACGCAGATATTGTCGTTACCGACGGAAAATTCTATGATGTTCTGACTAAGGTAAGGCTCGTTCTTATCGACGGTCAGGCGGTTGAAATTTAAGGAGTGCTATGAGAAAATACGCAAGAATACCCGTTTCCTTTGAAACGATGATGAAAAAAGACGAGCTTCTTGAAAAGATTTCCGAGGAGCAAAAACGTCTTACTAAACGTAAGCTTTCAAAAAGACACGGCGAAATGCTCTTTTTATGGGAGAAAAAATCGGAAGAAGTCCGACTGACGCTCTATCACGCAGTTAAGAAGGATATGCCCGACACAAAATTCAGCGGAACCATAAGAGACGGTCTTGACGGCTGTCAGCTCGACGGCTATATAAAAAAGCCGCTTGGAGTCTGGGTTATTTTCTGGGCAATTGCAATAGTATCGCTGTTGATTGCGATAGGTTTCCCGTTTCTTCTTATGCAAAATCCCGATATACCTATTATTAATGCGTGGCCTTTTCTCACCTTGCTCGTGATTCCTGCCTTTATTCTTATGAATCTTCTTGCGTTTGAAAAAAAGCGCCTCAAAATAATCAACGACTATCTCAGAGAATTTACGCAAGCGCATAACACGGACGTGCTTGACGACTGGCTCGAACAGGAGGAGGCAAGAGAAAGACTATGAGAGAAATAAATGTAGATGTTGTAAAAAACGTGGTTGCGGAGCTTTGCGAAAAAGCAAATCTTCACTTGCCCGAATCGCTCAGAAAAGAGATAGAAGCGAGCGCACAAAAAGAAGAAAGTCCGCTTTGTAAGAACGTTATGGGCGATCTTATAAGAAATATAGAGTGTGCAAACGAGCTTAACGTGCCGATTTGTCAGGATACGGGAATGGCTGTAATCTTCCTTGAAATCGGACAGGAGGTTCATTTTACGGGCGGAGATTTATACGCCGCAATCAACGAGGGCGTTGCTAAGGGATACGTCGATGGAAAGCTCAGGCTTTCCGTTGTAAAAGACCCCCTGCGCCGCGTCAATACCAATAACAACACCCCGGCTATCATACATACGACTATCGTAAGCGGCGACAAGGTGAAGCTTATGGTCGCACCAAAGGGCTTTGGAAGCGAAAATATGAGCAGAATGAAGATGTTTACTCCCTCGGCAACAGCTGACGATATAATCGACTTTGTTGTTGAAACCGTAAGCGTTGCGGGAAGTAACCCCTGCCCTCCTATCACCGTTGGAGTCGGAATCGGCGGCGATTTTGAGTATGCGGCTTTACTTGCAAAGAAAGCGCTTTGCAGAGATATAAGCGTGAAAAATCCCGATGAGTTCTATTCAGAGATGGAGCAGAAAATGCTCGACAAAATAAACCTTCTCGGTATCGGCGCCCAGGGCTTTGGAGGCACTGTGACGGCGCTTTACGTAAATATCGAGCAATTCCCCACTCATATCGCAGGACTTCCTGTCGCCGTAAATATCGGCTGTCATGTGACAAGACACTGCGAAGCTGAAATCTGAAGTTAATTTTTGTAACCTATTGCCCTCGCCCTTGGTGTTATTGGTGAGGGCAATACGATTATTGCTTTTGCGAGGTTAATTATGACGAATTTACCGTTGTCGGCTTCTGAAGGACTTGAAAAAGTCCTGGAGCATTACAATAAAATGGTTTTCAGACTTGCATACTCACGAACAGGCAACTATCACGACGCAAACGACGTCATGCAGGACGTTTTTCTACGATACATAAAGGCGGATAAAACCTATAATGATGAGGAGCACCGAAAGGCGTGGTTTATAAGAGCGACGGTAAATTGCTCGAAATCGTTTGTCACTACCGCCTGGAACAGACACAGAAGCGCAGGAGAAATTCAAGACGATCTTGAAGGAAGCGTTGATAGCTCCCTTGAAAAATACGACACGAAAAATGCTGTGATAGAGGCGGTTCTGGCGTTGCCCGAAAAGTATCGGACAGTAGTCCATCTCTTTTATTACGAGGATTTGCCTGTTGCAAAAATAAGCGAATATACGGGAATTTCGCTTTCAAACGTGAAAACAAGACTGACAAGAGCAAGAGAAATGCTCAAAGAAACGCTGAAAGGAGTTGAGTTCGATGACTGAGTTCAAAAATGAATACCGAAAAGCTCTCGATAACATCCAGCCAACCGAACAGTCGCTGAACGAGCTTCTTGTTAAAATGCAAAAGCAGTCGGAGCAAACGAAAAAAGCGAAAAAATCGCCGCTGAAAATCGTTCTTCCTCTGACTTCGATAGCTGCAGCCGCAGCCTGCGTTTGCCTTGCCGTTACTTGTGTCATCACGTTCTCGTCTTCAGACGGACTTCTCAGCAATTCAGCCCCCTCAGGCGAAGCTCCGAATTATAGCAAGGACGAGATCGGAGATTTTGGCTTTATTGCAGACAGCGCCGCCCCCGACGGAGAATTAAGAGAGCCTGACAACGACGATTTCGCTGAGGAATTTGCACCCGAAATTAATGCACCGTCAGAGAACTGTCCCTCAGTCGAAGACGCCGCAGGCGATAACTCGTTCAACGAAACTAAACCCGCCGTGCTTACAACAACGCCCGCTTACTTGCCCGACGAGACCTTGGACGAAACCTTGTCAGAAGAATCAGCTAATATGTCATACTATGTAATAGGCGAGCTTTACCCGAACGCAGTTCTTGAGTCTGTCAGAGACGAAAACGAGCTTGCTCTTGACCAAAGCTTACAGGAGGTCGCAGATATGCTCCTGAAAGAAAAGGCTTCAGTCACTCCGTCTGAAATCACAGAGGAGATAACGCTTCGATTTGCCTTTTCAAGTGAAAACGGCAGCTTTGAAATCGTAATCGGAAATAGCCTCGAAAACGCTTACCTCTGCGCCGATGGAAACGCAACCAAGCTCCAATTATCAGACGAGATTGTAAAGCTGATTAAAGCTGTCCGTCTGCCTTAGGCTGTAAAGGATTTTTTCGTGCGCTTATTGAAGGGAACCTTTCTGAAGAAAGTTTCCCCTCAAACTCCCCTTCAAAGACTTTAAATTCAAAAATCCACCCCACAGGGTTACACCCTGTGGGGCAGATTTTTGTATATGAAGTTTTCGGAAAGGAGTCTGAGGAAAAGCCCTTTTTCAAAAGGGTTTTCCTCAGTAGGACACGAATGACTCCTTTACAGCCTAAGGCAGACGGAGAGGTTTTACGAAGAATAAAAAATGGCGGCTGAGGGATCAGCCGCCATAAATTTTTATGGGATTATTCCTGTGGCTTGTAGTATTCAACAAGACCAACGAGGTCGTCATAACGCTTCTTGGAGTTAGCAACAGCCTTATCGAAGAGAACGTTTGCCTTATCAGGGTTAGAACGCATGAGGGAGTTGTAACGAACTTCTCTCATCATGAATGTCTTATAATCGCCTGTAGGAGCCTTGCAATCGAGCGAGAACGGATTCTTGCCTTCTGCTGCAAGGGCAGGGTTAAATCTGAAGATATTCCAGTAACCAGCTTCTACTGCTTCCTTTTCAACCTGCTGAGCGATAGCGAGACCGCCCTTGATACCGTGGTTGATGCAAGGTGCGTAAGCGATGATAAGGGAAGGTCCGTCATAAGCTTCAGCTTCAGCGATTGCCTTGAGGCACTGGTTCTTATCAGCGCCCATTGCGATCTGAGCTACGTAAACATAGCCATACTTCATAGCGATGCCTGCGAGGTCCTTATTCTTGATTTCCTTACCGCCTGCTGCGAACTGTGCAATTGCACCGATAGGAGTAGCCTTGGAAGCCTGTCCGCCTGTGTTGGAGTAAACCTCGGTATCGAATACCATTACGTTTACATTCTTACCGCTGGCAAGAACGTGGTCAACACCGCCGTAACCGATATCGTATGCCCAGCCGTCGCCGCCGAAGATCCAGTTGGACTTCTTGGAGAGGAAGTTCTTGAGCTTGAGGATTTCCTTACCCTTTTCACAGCCGCAAGCTTCAAGAGCTGCAACGAGCTCCTTAGTTGCCTTAGCGTTCTTAGCGCCGTCGTTAGCTGTTTCGAAGTAAGCGGCAATCTTAGCCTTTACGTCGTCGCTTGCATCAGCTTCAAGATCCTTGAGCTGAGCCTGAGCTCTCTGTCTGAGAGTATCCTGAGCGAGGAACATACCAAGACCGTATTCAGCGTTATCTTCAAAGAGTGAGTTACCCCAAGCGGGACCCTTACCCTCGAAGTTTGTTGTGTACGGAGTGGAAGGTGCAGAACCGCCCCAGATTGAAGAACAGCCTGTTGCGTTAGCGATATACATTCTGTCGCCAAAGAGCTGAGTGATGAGCTTAGCGTAAGGAGTTTCACCACAACCAGCACAAGCGCCGGAGAACTCGAGGAGGGGCTGCTTGAACTGTGAGCCCTTAACTGTTGTTTCAGCGAACTTGTCAGCAACTTCCTGCTTAGGAGCAAGAGTAACAGCGTAATCAAACACTTCCTGAGAATCCATCTGTGTTTCGATAGGCTTCATTGCAAGAGCCTTAACCTTAGCAGGGCAAGCGTTTACACAAGCGCCGCAACCTGTACAGTCAAGTGTAGAAATAGCCATTGTGTACTTGAAGCCGGGAAGACCTGTTGCATCCTTAACAGCTGTGTTTGCAGGAGCCTTAGCAACTTCTTCGTCTGTCATAATGATAGGACGGATTACAGCGTGAGGACATACGAATGAACACTGGTTACACTGGATACAATTTTCAGGAATCCATTCGGGAACGTCAACTGCGATACCGCGCTTTTCAAATGCAGCGGAACCCTGAGGGAATGTACCGTCAGGCATAGATGTGAATGTGGAAACAGGGAGTTCGTCGCCTCTCTGAGCGTTGCAAGGAATCTGAATCTTATTTACGAAGTCTTCAAGAGCCTTGTTAGCGCACTTAGCTTCGTGAACAGGGAGTCCGCCTTCAGCGTTTGCCCAAGAAGCAGGAACGTCAACCTTAATAACCTCGCCTGCGCCTCTGTCAATAGCGGCGTAGTTCATATTAACGATATCGTCGCCCTTCTTAGCAAATGACTTATAAGCAGCCTGCTTCATGTAGTCAATAGCTTCAGCGCCGGGGATGATGTTTGCAATACAGAAGAATGCAGACTGGAGAACAGTGTTTGTCTTGTTGCCCAGACCGATTTCCTTTGCAACCTTGATAGCGTTGATGATGTAGAAGTTAATGTTATTCTTAGCGATATAAGCCTTAACAGGAGCAGGGAGCTTTTCGTCAAGCTCGTCTACTGTCCACTGGCAGTTAAGCAGGAAGCTTCCGCCGGGGATAACGTCCTGAACCATATTGTACTTGTCGATGTAAGAAGGGTTGTGGCAAGCAACAAAGTTAGCCTTGTTTACATAGTAAGTGGACTTGATAGGAGTCTTACCGAAACGAAGGTGAGAAATTGTTACGCCGCCCGACTTCTTGGAGTCGTATGCAAAGTAAGCCTGAGCATACATATCGGTGTGGTCGCCGATAATCTTGATGGAGTTCTTGTTTGCACCAACCGTACCGTCAGAGCCAAGTCCCCAGAACTTACAGCAAGTTGTGCCTTCGGGAGTTGTGTTGGGGTTCTCTGTGATAGGAAGGGAGAGATTTGTAACGTCGTCTTCGATACCGATTGTGAATGTAGTCTTTGTTGTGTTGTTGTAAACTGCAATAATCTGAGCAGGGTTGCAGTCCTTGGAACCAAGACCGTAACGACCTGTGAATACAGGGATATCCTGGAACTTGCCAGCCTGCTTAAGAGCTGCAACAACGTCAAGGTAAAGAGGTTCGCCAAGAGCGCCGGGTTCCTTTGTTCTGTCAAGAACAGTAATCTGCTTAACTGTGGAAGGAATAGCGTCAACGAAAGCGTTTACAGCGAAAGGTCTGTAAAGTCTTACCTTAACGAGACCTACCTTCTTGCCCTGAGCAACGAGGTAGTCGATTGTTTCTTCGATTGTGTCGTTTACAGAGCCCATTGCAACGATAACGTGTTCAGCGTCAGGAGCACCGTAGTAGTTGAAGAGCTTGTAATCTGTACCGATTTCAGCGTTAACCTTATCCATATACTCTGTTACGATTTCGGGAAGAGCATTGTAGAAGGAGTTGGAAGCTTCCTTTGCCTGGAAGAAGATATCAGGGTTCTGAGCTGTACCGCGAAGTACGGGAGCCTCAGGGTTGAGCGCTCTGTCACGGAAAGCCTGAATAGCGTCCTGGTCAGCCATCTTAGCGAGTGTATCATAATCCCAAACTTCGATCTTCTGAATTTCGTGAGAAGTTCTGAAGCCGTCGAAGAAGTGAAGGAACGGAACTCTGCCCTTGAGTGTAGCAAGGTGTGCAACTGCACCGAGGTCCATAACTTCCTGAGGGTTGGTTGAGCAAAGCATAGCGTAGCCTGTCTGACGGCAAGCGTAAACGTCGCTGTGGTCACCGAAGATTGAGAGAGCGTGTGTAGCGAGTGCACGAGCAGAAACGTGAATTACGCTAGGGAGAAGCTCACCTGCAATCTTATACATGTTAGGAATCATAAGAAGTAAGCCCTGAGAAGCTGTGTAGGTTGTTGTAAGAGCACCTGCAGCCAGAGAGCCGTGAACTGCACCTGCCGCACCTGCTTCAGACTGCATTTCAACAATGTTTACTTCTGTACCGAAAATGTTTTTTCTACCTGCTGTTGCCCAGTTATCTGTTACTTCGGCCATAACAGAAGACGGGGTGATGGGGTAAATCGCAGCTACTTCGGTAAACGCATAGGAAACGTGACCTGCAGCGTTGTTACCATCCATCGTAAGTTTTTTTCTTGCCATTGGATTTGTCCTCCTCTTATTATCATTGCCACGTTTGCGGCAAAAAAGGTTGATGAAACCTATCTAGATGATTATATCACAGTTTGTCCTGTTTGTAAACACTTTGACGAAAATTTATCAATATTTTTTATTTCTGCAATAGGTATTGACAAACTCAGAATTGTGGTGTATAATAGAAAAGCTGTCACAAAGGCAGTCCGAGGCGTAGCTCAGTTTGGTAGAGTGCTTGGTTTGGGACCAAGATGCCGCAGGTTCGAGTCCTGTCGCCTCGACCAAATAAGAACGAAAGTTATGATACAATTGGTATTGCAACTTTCGTTCTTTTTCTATACCCCATAACCATTGCGGTATAAGGGGTTCTGCTGTTTTAACACAAAAGATTAGTTTCATTGTGAGAAAAAAGTTTCGCTACTATTGAAAGGCAGCGCACTTTATGATATAATTGAAAAGATATGCGGAGATTAATATAAAATACCTATTGTTGCATAGAGAAAGTCAGGGTGTTTTCCAATGGGAAAGGTCAAATCATCAAGGAACAAAACTATCGATACAACTGTTGAGCAAGGTCGAGAATACCTCGCTCGCTGTATATCTATAAACACAACACAGGCTATTGAAGCGGTTACAAACAAGACAATTATCGGCGATACGTTTTCTGTTATGCCGTTGCTGCCCCATAACTCTGTTGACTTAATAATTGCTGACCCCCCGTACAATTTAACCAAATCTTTTAATGGGACAACTTTTTCTAAGAAAACCGTTGCCGACTATGAGGACTATACTCGTCAATGGCTGTCATTGGTCTATCCCTTGTTAAAAGACGATGGCTCTATCTATGTATGCTGCGATTGGGAAACAAGTCTGATTATTGGTCGAGTTTTGGGCGAGTTCTTTACCGTTAGAAGCCGTATCACTTGGCAAAGAGAAAAGGGTCGTGGAGCAACAGCCAACTGGAAAAACGGCTTGGAAGATATTTGGTTTGCTACAAAATCAAATAAGTATACTTTCAATCTTGATGCTGTTAAAATCCGTAAAAAGGTTATCGCACCTTACAAGGTTGATGGCAAACCTAAGGATTGGGATGAAACTGAAAACGGCAACTATCGCAATACTTGCCCCTCTAATTTTTGGGACGATATTACCATTCCGTTTTGGTCTATGCCCGAAAACACTGCTCACCCCGCACAAAAATCCGAAAAGTTGATTGCTAAAATCATGCTGGCAAGTTCTAACCCTTCCGATATTGTATTTGACCCCTTCCTTGGTTCGGGAACAACAAGTGTTGTCGCCAAAAAGTTGGGTAGAAAATATATCGGCATTGAAGTGAACGAACAATACTGTGTTTGGGCGGAACAGCGACTGCAAATGGCAGAAACCGATGTGTCGATCCAAGGATATGTCAATGGTGTCTTTTGGGAAAGAAACACTCTTTCAGAGCAGCCAACTCAAAGCGAAAGGAAAAAAACATCCCCTCGCAAGAAAAAGCCTGCTACAGACGGGGGCGAGCAATTAACAATCCTTTAAGGAGTGATTATAGTGTACAACAGAGAACTTATTGACGATTTTATCGGAACCGTTGAACAATTCCACGGCATTGCGGATAAAACCGC
Source organism: Ruminiclostridium sp. (assembly GCA_045591405.1). GTDB lineage: Bacteria > Bacillota > Clostridia > Oscillospirales > Ruminococcaceae > Ruminiclostridium_E. The sequence goes on along the minus strand of JAZNST010000002.1, from coordinate 7,244 downwards.
CCTTGCCGCCCGTATTCAGCGACAGTACAACCTTGTTAAAGACCGTAGTGTCTATTACTGTAAATGGTTCGCAGTTCGCTTTTGTAAAGCTAATAGCCGAGCATTCGGCAATACTGTTCTGTCCCTTTCTGCATTACAGAAGTATGATGACCGCCCCTTTATTGTCTGCTTGGTAACACCTACAGAGAATTTCTTAATGCTGGCAAACACCACATTCTTGAAGAAAATTAGCCATTCCTCGCAAGAGCTCCGCACAGATAACATTAAAGGCAGTTTTAACGGCAGCGACATTATGAAATTCTATGAGGATGTAGAAAATTACGAAACCAACTTTGAGTTCCTATTTACATCGCATGAAAATTACCCTTTCCAAGAGAACCTCGTTCGCTTGGTTGAAGCAACAAATAATATTCGTCCCAACGGACATCGTTTTGAGCCAAGTAGAGAACAGGAAATTTGTATTTACAAATCCGTTGACCGTGCAATATCCTTTTTGGGTTCTGCAGAGTACGACATATTGGACGAAGATTTACAAGAACGAGTACATTCTGTTGCCAAAGAGATTGCAATCGCAGCCTTTATTGACAATGTAAACCTTAGGGGAAGAATTATTGAATATCTTGTTACTGAGTCTGGCGACCTTCATAAGACACTAATTAGAGCACTCCGCAACGGCTCACCACTTCCCGAAATCTTTACTGCAGATAAGCTGGGAGATTACGAAAGAGAGTTTGACGATTATTACACCGCAACCGACATAAAAACAAAAGTGTTGTTCTTGTCCAGCAACCCCAAAGGATATAATATTGACAAGCTGATGTCTTTCCTCTCAGAAGAACAAAGTGTATATCTTATTTTCATTGTTGCCATTGATAAGAACGAACAGATTAGCACAAGGCTATGCTCAATGTACAATCGTCAATTACTGTCTGCAACCCGAATTATCAGCCATTGGGCAGGTCGTAATTCACGAGGTGTTACACAGTATTCGGGCAAGGCATTGGAGGAAATTGTAAGCGACTTTGACCCGACTATTGACGTAGAGCAAGCACATCGGTTCTTGGATGATTGTCTTGCTGATTAATCAAATTTTTCTGCGTTTTTTCATAATACGAAAAGGTTGCATTGTTTTTACAAGGGTTGCATTGAGATGCAACCCTTGTCAAAAATTGCGTTATAATTCATATCAGAACGCAAGTATTGATGCGATGCTTGCGTTCCTTTTCTTTTTGCCGAAAGACGCTCGGCGTGGCATAAGGTTTTTCTTTTTTTGCAGGCAAACCCTCATTCGTTGATTTGAACGTGCAAAGCTCAGAAAAAACCACGCTCGCACAGAATTCCAACAAAAGCTCCGCTTGGGAATCAAAGCGGAGCCATTGCTGTTTATATCAGAGTTTTTTTACAAACAAAGCACGAATCGCATTGAGCACGGCAAGAATCATTACGCCGACGTCGGCAAAAATTGCAATCCACATATTAGCTACGCCCAAGGCGACGAGAACAAGGGAGAGAACTTTAACAGCAATTGCAAAAACGATGTTCTGATGCACGAAAAGAAAAAGATATCTTTGAAATACTCCGTAAAGGCTTACAGAAAAGCTATCGCACCTATATGGATAAGGGTAAGATCGCAGCAAAGGAAGATGGGCTGTCTAAAACTGTAGAGACTCTTACCGACACATTACGAAACAAGCCCTCTGCTACCAAAGAAGAAATGTGTGATATTGCAAGACAGCTTGTGACAGTAGCTTCCCAGGCCATATCCTGTCAGACTGAATTGCTGTTAAATCCCACAGAACAGTCACAACAGGAAACACAGGACAGTGCGGAAGATGAGTCGGAACAGATAAAGATAGCAATGTAGGAAAGGAAAACACTAAATGAATTCAGCACAGATAACATTACTTGTAGTTGCAGGCCTTATGTTCCTTGTGGTTGCTGCAATCATAGGCTTTAACAGCATGGGTTCCTTGAAGTCGTTCAAGCTCCGTGCTGTCGGCAACGGTCAGCACGGTACAGCGAGGTTTGCAACACCCAAAGAAATATCCTCCACCTACAAGCAAATACCCTACAAACCGTCACTATGGCGGCAAGGAAAGGAACTGCCAACAACAGACGGTCTTATGCGGTCACAGAAGGACAGAAATGGTTGCACTTGTTGATGATGCCAACATACACACTCTGATGATAGGCGCGTCAGGTGTCGGTAAGACAGCAAACTTTCTGTATCCGAACATAGAATACTGCTGTGCGGCAGGTATGAGTTTTGTAACCACCGACTCAAAGGGTGACCTTTACAGAAACACAGCTACCATTGCAGAAAAATACTACGGCTACAAGATTTCAGTAATCGACCTTCGTAATCCTGCCCGAAGCAGCGGTTACAATATGCTTTACCTTGTGAACAAGTATATGGACTTATTCAAGGCTGAAAACAAGCTGGAATACAAGGCAAAGGCCGAAAAGTTTGCAAAGATTACAGCAAAGACAATCATATCAGCAGACGGCAACGTCTCAAATATGGGACAAAACGCATACTTCTACGAATCAGCCGAGGGTATCATAACCGTCGCAATCCTTCTTATCTCTGAATTCTGTCCTCCAGAGAAAAGACACATAATCAGCGTGTTCAAGCTGATACAGGACTTACTTGATCCCTCCAATGTCAAGGGCAAGACGTAATTCTCTCTGCTTATAGAGAAACTGCCTCCCGAACACAAGGCTCGTTGGTTTGCTGGTGCAGCCCTCAACACCGCAGAACAGGCAATGATGAGTGTTATGTCTACAGCTCTGTCAAGATTAAATGCATTCCTTGACTCCGAGCTGGAACAGATACTCTGTTTTGATACCTCTATTGACGTTGAAGAATTCTGCAAACTAAAGTCTGCCATATACATTGTACTGCCCGAAGAAGATACCACAAAGCACTTTCTTATCTCCCTTATCTTTCAACAGCTCTACCGCGAAATGCTTACAGTAGCGGATGAAAAGGGTGGGCAGCTTGACAAACGAGTTATGTTCTATGCAGACGAAATCGGTACTCTTCCTAAAATCGAAGGACTTGAGATGATATTCTCCGCATCACGTTCAAGAAAGATATCCATCATAGCAATCATACAGTCTCTTGCACAGTTTGAAAAGACCTACGGCAAGGAAGGCTCTGAAATCATAGTGGACAACTGCCAATGCACTCTGTTCGGTTCTTTTGCACCGAACAGTAAGACTGCAGAGGTAATGTCCGCCAATCTGGGAAAGCAGACGGTTCTCTCCGGAACAGTGTCGAAAACCATAGGCCGTGATGGTAACAGCAGAACAATGCAGATGATAGAAAGACCTCTGATGACAGTCGATGAACTGAAATCAATGCCTAAAGGTCATTTTGTTGTTATGAAAACAGGCTGTCATCCTATGAGAACTATCCTTCAGCTCTTCTTCAAGTGGGGGATATCCTTTGAACAAAGCTACTCCATTGAAGAAAAGGCGGCTTGTAAGGTTCACTATGCCAACAAGAATGAAATAGAGGACGCTATCCTTGAAAAGTATCCGCCCAACATTTCTCATCACGCTGTGGCAGAGGTGGTTGAGGAACGGTTTCGCGCAAATGAAACTTTCAAGGAACGGGAAACGGAGTACAGAAAACACAAAGTTAAAACCAACAGTCATAGTGATTGCACTTGATAAGTTTTATAATTTGTGTTATTATGTTGCAAAAGGATGTTGCAACGATGATATTATTTTACGAGCCGAAACCCAAAGATACAAAAATTATTGAAAGAGATGTAAGCAAAGCTTTTGGAATAGATAACCCTGTTAAAATTTACAGATATTCAGGTGCGTTTTTATTTGACCTGCCGCCGATTTATCTATCACCAAAGCTTTCAGAAGTATTTACTACGAAACCCTCTATAAGTGATGCATTAAGTAATATACTGAAAAGATTCCTGAAAGAAGATTATGGTGAAGTTTCCGACATCGAAGAATATTTTAATCGTTATCAACGCTGGGTTTTCAATTCATACGCAGATATGGTCGGCAGATACAGAACACCTATCGGTTTTCTGATTTTAGAGCTATATGCTTCAAAAGGTATTATACGGTTACAAGGCGAAAACGTAGATGTATAACGGCAGCCCATGATGAAAAATCATCAGGGGCTGTTATTATTCATCTCTTCATATCACGAACTACTGCCGCAATAATATTACGAATTATGATTAACCGCATACGTTTACGAATGTTACTCTGTGATGATTTTAGTAAACGCTGCCAACATTTTAACAGCTTTTGTTCTGTCGTTATCTGAAAGCGGTGAGAGTATTGAATTTATTTCCGACTCAATCCCAAATTCTGTGTAACCGCAAAATAGATGCATAAAAAAGAATAAAATTTATGATGAGACCGATAACGAAAAACGTTGTCGGTCTTATCAGCATATTAGCACACGATTATTAAGTTGTCAAGGTATCATTCAGGGATTCTGTCCCCGTAATAAATGGTGAGCTGGGCATAAATTCTGCTCCAGTCCTGACGTTTGCCTGTCCACTTTTTCGTAATGTCCTTCATCGCCAGATACGGCATTTTAAAAAGGCTGTCATCGGTCGGGAATACTGATTTAGCTTTGGTTACCTTCTTAAGCTGACGATTGAAGCCCTCAATGGCATTCGTCGTATAAATATCCTGAGCTCCTGCGGGAACTTGAAATAGGTGCTGAGATTTGTCTAGTTTTCACGCCAGGATTTTGAAATTTTTGGATATTTGCTGTCCCATATTTCAGCAAATTCGTCTAAAGCGTTCATAGCAGTTTCTTCGTCAACAGCCGTATAAAACTTCTTTAAATCAGCCATAAGCGCCTTTAAATACTTGTAAGAAACGTATTTGCTGGAATTTCTGAACTGGTGGATTATGCAGTTCTGGATGTCAGTTTTAGGAAATACAGCCTCAATAGCCTGCGAAAACCCACTTAAATTATCTGTGCAGACTATCAGTATATCTTCCACGCCTCTGTTGCGCATATTATTCAGCACGCTTGCCCAGAATTTCGCACTCTCATTCTCTCCAACCCACATTCCAAGAACGTCTTTTTTGCCGTTTAATCAATGCCTATTGCTATGTAAACAGCCTTCTTGATTATCTGTCCCTCGCTGCGGACGTGATAATGGATAGTGTCAAGGAACATCACTGCATACACGCTTTCAAGCGGTCTCTGCTGCCATTCCTTAGCCTCTAGAAGCACCTTGTCGGTTATACGGCTTACCGTTGAATCTGACACGCCAAGTCCGTAAATATCGCAGATATGCATCTCGACATCATAGGTATATATTAATACATATATAATATATATTATCAATTTCTTTCATATAAAATTCTTTTTTAATAAAACTTTAACCAGAAAATAACTTTTTTAAACCAGTTACTGTAATTGCTATTGACTTGTGGCAAACTTGTATATAAAATTATGCATAGATAGATTTGCAACTGGCAAGGAGGGTGTAATGCTTAAATCAATCGCAAAAAAAATTGCTGTAACATTGGCTTCTAATAATATAATCAAAACAGAAGAAATCGAAGCATACAGTTACGGATTGGAGTTGCTTGTTCCAAAAGTAATATTGTATGTAGCTATATTGATTGTATCAATTATTACAAATACATTTTTGATTAGTTTTGCCTTCGTAATTTTGCTGATGAGTTTAAGACGATATACAGGTGGATTTCATTGTAAAACAGCTGAAGCTTGCTTGCTATTTTCGTTTTTTATCTATTTAATAGTGTTATTTGGATACAACTATGTTCAATATCTTCCAAAAATCATTTATGGTCTTTCATCAGCGATTTCTGCAATAATAGTTTTTGCTTTTGCTCCAGTTGAAGATATTAACAGACCTCTTGATAATAACGAAAAGATACAATTTAGAAAAAAGGCTTTAATTTCATTGGCGCTGATTATATTAATTGATATTTTTTCTATATTATTTAGATTTGACGCTTTGTGCTATGTTTCTGCATGTTCATTAACAGTAAATGCTGTTTTAATATTTTTGGCAACAAGGAGGTGTAAATATGAGGAAAACATTGTTAAAAGCAGTAGCTAAAATAGGCGAGATTACTATAAAATCAGCCAATAAAGCAGCCTGCATTGGTTGGACATATCAGCCGAAGATGCCTGCTAATATCAAAAATTTTAAGAAGTAAAAAATCAGGGTGGACCTTGTTAAGTGTCCACTCTGACTTTATATTTTAATAAGAACAGTGGTTACAAATTTATCATTCTGAGCTTCCCAAGAATAGCTACCACCATATTTCTGTGCAATATCTGAAATAATCTGAGTTCCGTATCCATGCAGAGAAGTATTATCTTTTGTTGAAATAAGCACTCCAGAAGACTCTTTTATGTATTGCTTGCCTTTGTAACTATTTTCAATGCAAATTGTATAGTACACATTATATTTAAATATCTTAAGCTTGATAAATGGTCTTGGAACTTGAATTGCAGACTCAATAGCATTATCCATTAGATTAGAAAATAGTGAAGATAAGTCAATTTCACTGATATTAATAGCTTCTAGATGCTGTACAGAATAGGTTAAATTTATTTGTTTTTTTCTACATAATGCCTTTTTGGAAAGGAGAATTGCATCAACGAAGCTATTTCCCGTATTGATTACTTCAGTATGTATATGATTTACATTTTCTGATGTTTTATCAAGTAAAGCAACAGCATCGGCTATTTCTCCATTATCAATTAGAGTACGGATGTTGATGAGATGATTTTTCATATCATGACGAATTTTTTTGATATTGCTGTTGTTTTGCTGCTGAAGTGAAATTTGTTCTTGCAAGGTAATAAAATTATTTTCTAGTAAAAAAAGTTTGCTATCACGTTGAAACCCTTTGCTGAGTTCAGTAAAAAAATAAATTATTATCAAGCTCATAAAAAAGAACAGTAGAGCTAATATTGTATACAGAGTAGTATTTGTATAATCTTGTTCAATATTGGGATAAATCTGCAAAAATACTGTGGCAATTGCTAAAAAAACAAATACGACAATTGATATTAATGCCCAAAATTTGTTCCTAATATTTTTATCTATTTTAAAAAGCATTTTATAAAGCAGAATGAAAATCAGAACATCTAAGACTTTGATTATAAGACTAAAAATAAGTCTATAATAGAAATTTTCAAAAAAGATATGTGTAATATCTTTACTCAAGATTAGCGATATTAAATTCCCAAGAATAATGTC
>JAZNST010000001.1:0-2154 GCA_045591405.1 Ruminiclostridium sp. | reverse complement strand
CCTCCCACCCCACCTTTTTTCCTCAAAAATATTGACCTTGCCCGTGTTTCCTGTTACAATATACAGAGTAAAAGAAAGAGAGAAGATATGAAACCACTTGAAACTTATGATGTAATAGTAATCGGAGCAGGACACGCAGGCTGTGAAGCGGCTCTTGCAAGCGCAAGACTCGGAAGAAAAACAGCCGTTTTTGTGCTGTCGCTCGATACAATAGCGAATATGCCCTGTAATCCGTGTATAGGCGGCTCAGCCAAGGGACAGCTCGTGTGCGAGATTGACGCTCTTGGCGGAGAGATGGGCAAGGCAGCTGACGCTACCTTTATTCAGAGCAGAATGCTCAACAGGGGAAAAGGCCCTGCTGTTCACGCTTTGCGAGTTCAGAGCGACCGAATGAAATACCACGCCTATATGAAGGGTGCATTGGAAAAAGAGCCGAATCTTTCGGTTAAGCAGGGAGAGGTTACGGCTGTTGTGGTTGAAGACGGGGCAGTATGTGGCGTAAAGACGCGTTTAGACGCCTTTTACGCTTGTAAGGCTGTCGTGATTACGACAGGAACATATCTTGGCGGAATGATACACGTCGGACTTGAGCACTACACAAGCGGCCCTGATAACGTCAACGCCGCAGTTGGACTTGCGGAGAATCTGAAGGAGCTTGGAATTGAGATGAGAAGGCTCAAGACAGGAACTCCTGCGAGGGTTCATAAGAGGAGCATTGACTTTTCAAAGATGGAAAAGCAGGTCGGAGACGAGCCGATAGTGCCGTTTTCCTTTGACAATGAGCTTGAGCTTGAAAATAAGGCCGAGTGTTATGTTACTTATACTAACGAACAAACGCATAAGATAATTCTGGATAACCTTGACCGAAGCCCGCTTTATTCGGGCGTTATCCACAGCGTCGGACCTCGTTATTGCCCAAGCATAGAGGATAAAATCGTCCGCTTCAGCGACAAGCCCAGACATCAGCTTTTTGTCGAGCCGATGGGACTTGACACGGACGAATATTATCTTCAGGGAATGAGCACAAGTCTCCCCGAAGACGTACAGCTGGCGTTTTTGCGAACGATAGAGGGACTTGAAAACGTCGAGATAATGCGCCCTGCGTATGCAATCGAGTATGATTGTATTGATCCGACCGAGCTTTTTGCGACGCTTGAGTTCAAGAAAATCAAGGGACTTTTCGGCGCAGGTCAGTTCAACAGCACAAGCGGCTACGAGGAAGCCGCCGCACAGGGACTTGTTGCGGGGGTGAATGCCGCCAAGAGCATAACGGGCGAGAAGAAGCTTGTGCTTGAGCGTTCGGGAAGCTATATCGGAACGCTGATTGACGATCTTGTGACGAAGGGATGCAACGAGCCGTACCGCATGATGACGGGCAGAAGCGAGTACCGTCTTATTCTCCGTCAGGACAATGCTCCCGAAAGACTCGCCAACATAGGCAGAGAAATCGGGCTTTTGAGCGAAAAGCGCTATAATTTCTTCCTTGAGATGCAAAAGCAGGTCGAAGACGAGACTGAACGAGTGAAGAAAACTACCCTCAGACCGACAGAGGAGCTGAACGCCTCGCTTGAGAGCGTTGGGACAACCCCGATTTCTACGGGAGTGAGATTTATTGAGTTGCTCAAACGCCCACAAACAAGCTACGAACAGCTTGCGGCGTTTGACGAAAACGCCCCAAAGCTCAGACCTGAGGTTATTTCAAGAATTGAAACGAACATAAAATACGAGGGCTATATCAAGACTCAGCTTGAACAGGTTGAGGCAATGAGAAAGCTTGAAGAAAAGCTGTTGCCGCCCGACACTGACTATAAGCAGATTAAAGGACTACGCCTTGAAGCACAGGAAAAGCTCAACAAAATGAAGCCGCTGAATATCGGCCAGGCAGGCAGAATAAGCGGCGTTAACCCTGCGGATATTACCGTGCTTTTAATCTGGCTGTCGCAACAGTAAGACGGCTTCGGCGACAACGCCTTGGCTCACTGAGCGCTATCACAGTGAGACATCAAAAGCCTTTTTTGCCGCAACGAACTGCGTTTGTGGCTTTTATCCGTAAGCGAATCCGCGCGCAAACCCTCGTGGCACCCACTCAGCCTCGCTCTCGACGCCAAAGCTTCGCTTTGGCGCCTCGCCTCGCCTTCGGGGTACGCTGAGGCT